>JAJYPS010000047.1 GCA_021795215.1 Actinomycetes bacterium | reverse complement strand
GGTGCCAGCTTCCTTGGCACGTTGTCGAGCACGCTTGTCCTCGATGGTCATGATGGCTAGCCAGAGCAGCTTGGTGGCTGCGGCGTCGTTGGGGAAGTGTCCGCGGTTCTTGATGATCTTGCGCAGCTGATAATTCAGGGACTCAATGCTGTTGGTCGTGTAGATGACCTTACGTAGCGCAGGACCGAACGCCAAGAACGGAGTGAACCTGTCCCAGGCGTTCTCCCAGGAGGTGACTGTCGCAGGGTACTTCTTGCCCAGGTTGGATTCGCTGAACGTGCCCAGCGCGCTCAGTGCTGCGTCTTCGTCCGCAGCGGGTGTAGATGGGGCGCAGCAGCGCAGCGACCGCCTTGCGGTCGTTGTAGGACACAAACCGCATCGAGGCCCGGATCAGGTGCACGACGCAGGTCTGCACGGCCGCTTGGGGCCAGGTCGCCTCGACGGCCTCTGGAAAGCCGGTCAGGCCGTCACAGCAGACGATCAGCACGTCCTTGACGCCCCGGTTGGCCAGCTGAGAACACACCGACGCCCAGAACTTGGCGCCCTCGGAGGCTTGGATCCAGATGCCGAGCACGTGCTTGATACCGTCGGTGTCCACTCCGACGGCGATGTGTGCTGCCCGGTTGGCCACGTGAGCGCCGTCGCGGATCTTGACCACCAGAGCGTCGAGATAGAGCACCGGGTAGAACGCCTCCAGCGGCCGGGACTGCCACGTCGTCACCTCCTCGGCGACCGCCTCGGTGACGTTGGAGATCGTCTCGTGGGACAGCTCCGTGCCGAGTGTCGCAGCAAGGTGATACTGGATGTCACGAACCGTCATCCCGCCTGCGTACAGGCTGATGATCATGTCCTCCAGGTTGACGCGGTGGCTGTCGTCGCTGGGGGACCCCCATCGGCTCACCCGCTGGTACACCACTCTCTGGGAGTCAACGGCCGAACCCACGGACTGTTTGTCAACCTTTTCCACCGTCAGCTCCGTGACGTTGGCTTTCCCGTGAGCGTGGAACCCTGGATCGGCCCGAGGGTTCCTGCAAGAGCTGCTCTCGTGCGGCATCGACGACGGCAGTCGCCACCCGGTCCAGCGACGGGCTGCGCAGAAGCCACTGCTGCCAGTAGAGCCTTACGTCGATGGAGCCGTCGGGATCGAGATCGATTAGTTGGGACCCGGCGTCGAGCGACCGTACTTGGAGCTCGGGAAGCATCCCCCATCCGAGGCCGAGAGCGACGGCGTTGATGAAGTCGACCGAGGAGGGGACGTAGTGGACGGGCGGTTCGGCGCGGCTCCTGGTCTTGCGCCGCAGATAGGTCCGTTGCAGGTCGTCGTCCCGGTCGAACGCCACGACGGGAGCCTTGGCCAGGATCCCCGGGCTGATCCCGCCGGGAAACCACCGGCGGGCATATGCGGGCGACGCCATAGGCCTGTAACGCATCGAACCCAGCCGAATGGAGGTACATCCGGGCACCGGCTGGGAGTCGACCGTGACGGCGGCCATCACCGTCCCGTCCCGGAGAAGCGCCGTGGTGTTCTGCTGGTCCTCGCGGCGCAGGTCGAAGGCGAACTCGTCGCCCAAAGCGGCGAGGGCCGGAAGCGCCCAAGTGGCGACCGAGTCGGCATTGAAGGCGAGTGGCACAACGATCCGTCCCCCACTGCGTTGCTCGCCCTCCAGCTCAGCCGTGGCATCAGCGACGATCACCTCCATCTGACGGGCAAGGCGCAGGACGATCTCACCGGAAGGCGTCAGGTGCACCGGCTTCGTTCGGACCAGGAGCACCCGTCCGGCGGCGGACTCCAGGGCCTTCAGTCGCTGGCTGACTGCGGACGGAGTGACGTGAAGGACGCCAGCGGCAGCTTCCAGCGTGCCCTCCGAGACGGTCGCGCTGAGCGCTCGCAGCTGTCCCAGATCGAAGTCGTTCATTAAGCAATGCTAATGCACACCAAGAATGATTAGCTAGGCATCACCATTGTTCCCCCATATGGTCGTCTCATGTCCCATGCCGCACTGTTCGCCCTGCTTTCCGGCCTCGTAGTCGGCTTGTCGATCATCGTGGTAGTCGGAGCGCAGAACGCATTCCTGCTTCGCCAAGGGCTGCGAGGAGAGCACATCGGTACCGTGGTCCTGCTCAGCATCCTGTCCGACGTGGTGCTGATCGCCGTCGGAGTGGAGATCGCAGGTGCTGCTCAAGCCCGGTGGCCTTGGTTGACCGAGCTGTTCCGCTTCGGTGGCGCCGCCTTCTTAGCCGGCTACGGGGCTCTCTCGGCCCGGCGTGCGATGCATCCTGCCGCCCTGGAGGCGGCGGTTGCAAGCGACAAACCGGCGCTCGCCGGAACGCTGGTCACATGGTTCGCCCTCACTTGGTTCAACCCTCATGTGTACATCGACACCGTGGTCCTTCTCGGGTCGCTGGCCAACTCGCAGCACGCGTACCGCTGGTGGTTCGCGGGAGGTGCGATGGCGGCCAGCACCGTTTGGTTCCTTGGACTGGGCTACGGTTCGAAATTGCTCAGACCCCTCTTCGCAAGAGCTGCGGCTTGGCGGATACTCGATGCCACCATCGCAGCGATGGTGACGGCCGTAGCGGTGACACTCGCCGTCAAGTGACCGAACCGATCGTCGGACGGACGCCTACACGGACGGACGGTCTCTGAGGGGCACGGTCTCTGAGGGGCACGGTCTCTGAGGGGCACGAACATGGACACGGACGCACACCGAGGCCAGGACGTCGGCTGCCGTCGAGGCACCGTAATTACCTGGACTCAGAGGGGACGACTGCTAACCTTCGCCGAATGCAATCGACCGCTCCGGAAGCGGGCAATGGCAGTCGCTCCGCCCGGACCGGCCGGGCGGACCTTCGTCCGGTAGGCCGCCACCGGCCCAGGATCGGCTGGTCATGGGCGGGCGTGCTCGCTGTGGCATTGGCAGCCGCACCGGGCCTGGTTCAAGTGGTCCTGCTCCTGACGCAGCACTCGGCCGCCACCCTCTGGGGCGACCAGGCGCTTTTGAACCTGGCCTCGCACCGAGCCGCGGACCTCCATCAGTTACGGGGCGTCTACAGCCGCTACGGCTTCCACGAGCCGGGGCCGGCCGTGTTCTACGTCCTGGCACCGTTCGTCGCAATGCTGGAGGGCACCGGACGGGGCGCCTACCTCGGTTCGGCAGCAGTCAACGCCACTGCTGCCGGCGCGGTGGCGTGGTTGGTGGTCGCACGGTTCGGGGCGTGGGCCGGACTGTGGGCGGCAGCCGTGGTCGACTTGTACGCCTACTTCCTGGACGTCCGGCTGTTGCGGCAGCCGTGGAACCCGTACCTGATCGTGGTGCCAATGGTCCTTTTCGTGGTTTTGTGGGTGCTGTCACTGCTGCGCACCAGGGGCGCATGGCTATGGCTGTCCGTGGTCGGCTCCTACGAGGTGCAGACGCATCTTGCGACAGGGTTCTTCGTGGTCGGCATGGTCGCGGTCGCCGCCACCATCGCCCTGGTCCGGTCCGGCCGTGACCACTCCCTGGGTGAGGCTGTGCGAGACTGGCGCCGGCCGGCCCGCATGGCTGGAGCGGCGGTGCTGGTCGCGATATGGGTGCCGACCGTGGTCGAGATATTGGTCGACCGGCCGAACAACGTGCTGCTGCTATGGAGGTTCTTCACCTCGGTTCATCTTGAGCCGTCACTGAGGAGCGCCGTCGGCATGGCGGCATCGGCGATCTCGGTTGTGCCCCTGGGAAACCGCGTGTACACGCTGGTCATCCACCGGAACCATGCGGCGCTGGCGGCGGAGGCGGTAGCGCTGGTTGCGCTGTCCCTGGTCACCCTGGCGGTGGGGCGACGACGCCATCAGCCGGCGGCGGCATTCGTCACCGCGGCCACCGCAGGAGTGCTCGTCGGCGTCTACTCCCTGACCCGTGCAGCAGGCGGAGTGATGCTGTACTTCGCACTCTGGCTCAGCTTCGTGCCGGTGGCCGTCCTTCTGGGCCTCGGCGTGGCGGCTTTGGGGCGTAGCGCCGGAAGCGGCATCGCGCGGTGGTCCTCCACGGGAGCCGTTGCGCTCGCTGCCCTCTTGGCTGCACTGCCCGCGGTATGGCAGAGCGCTCGCCTCCCTCCTGCCGGTGCATCCACTCAGGGGGTGGCGAAGGTCACGGCCTCCCTCGCCTACGCCGCGGAGAAGTCGGCAACGTGTCACGGGTCCGTCGTCTACCTGCACATCGGCAACCCTGCCCTGTGGCCGGAAGCGGCAGGCATCGCCTCGGCGCTCCGCCGCCAAGGATGTGTCACACGGGCGCTCCCTGCGCAGTGGAACCTGCTGTTCGGGCGGCACGGCAAGGGACTGCCCGTCAAGGGGAGCTTCTCTCTCTACCTGTCGCCCGGACCCCGCCCACCGCACGCAGGGCGGACGGTCGCCACGGTCGGGAACCAAGTTCTGGCCTGGTCGGCGGCCAGCAGTGGCGCCAGGACAGACTGAGCGGACCGCCGAGGCGATCCCGCGCGCCCTACGCCGAAACGCCCCTTGCGCCGACGAACGCGCCGCTGCCGTAGAAGGTCGTCCGACCACCGGCGAGGGTCGGGCTTCGATCGGTCCCTCCCAACCGGCTACCCGTGCCGGCCCTGGTAGCCGTGCGGGCGATCCCTCGGGGTCTCCCTCCTTCCGGGCCAACCAGCCCTCCGTGTCGCCCTTTCCGTGCCAACCAGCCCTCCGTGTCGATCGAGCCCTCCTTGGGTAGTTGCGGATCGAAAGAGAGGAACGGATGGCCGACGGAACGCGCCTGGGGACGGGATCGGGGCGGAGCAGCACAAGGAGCAGCGTCGAGGAGCAGAACGACGCTCCCGCGTCGCGCAGCGGGTGGTGGACCCTTGGCCTGACCAGCATTGCGACGTTCATGCTGGTGCTCGACATAACAGTTGTGAACGTTGCGCTTCCGGCGATGGAGCGGTCTCTCCACGCACAGTTGACGGACCTGGAATGGGTGGTGGACGCCTACGCCGTTGCCCTCGGGACGCTCCTTCTCATCTCCGGGTCCCTTGCGGACCGCCTGGGACGGAAGAAGGTGTTCCTGTCGGGAATGGTGGTGTTCACCCTGTCCTCGGCATGGGCGTCCCAGGCGACGTCACCGTCGATCCTGATCGTCGCCCGAACTGCCCAGGGAGTGGGCGCCGCCGGTCTGTTCGCCACCGCGCTGGCGCTCATAGGCTTCGAGTACCGCGGGGCGGAACGAGCCCGGGCGCTGGGGGTGTGGGGAGCGTCCATCGGTGCCGGCCTGGCGGTGGGCCCCTTGGTGGGGGGCCTGCTGACGGACTCCTTCGGATGGCCGTCCATATTCATGGTGAACGTGCCCCTGGGGGTCGCCGTGGTGATCGCCGCCGCGGCGCGTATGCCCGAGTCCTCGAGCCCCCAGCGAAAGAGGCTGGACTGGCCGGGGTTCGTGGTGCTCGGCCTGGCCATGTTCGGGGGCGTCTTCGGGCTTGTCGAAGGCGACCGTCTGGGCTGGTCCAGCGTGCCGGTGCTGGCCGGCCTCATCGGCTCCGTGCTGCTGGGGGCAGCCTTCGTGAGGATCGAGAGGCGACCGGACCCCATGTTCGACCTGTCGCTCCTCCAGAACCGCGTGTTCCTGATCGCCACGCTGGCCGTGGCGGGCCAGGGGGTGGTCATCGGCTCGTCTCTGCTCTACCTGCTGCGGGACATCCAGGACGTCGGTGGGGCTTCTCCCCTGCTCGCCGGCCTGGAAGTGCTGCCCATGACGGTGGCCTCGTTCGTTGCGGCGCTGCTGGCAGGACGGATGAAGCCCGCATGGCGCTACTCCAGCCGCTTGGCGGTGTCTCTTGCACTGATGACGGTGGGCTCGGTCGCCATGCTGCTCTACACACCCACGGGCAGCTGGTGGTGGCTGCTTCCGGGTCTGATCCTGACCGGCGCAGGGTGGGGGGCGACCAACCCGCTCGCCGCGGAAGCCGCGATAGTGACGGCGGGTGCCCATTCCACGGGGATGGCGTCGGGGGTGAACAACACCTCACGGCAGGTCGGAATAGCGGCCGGTGTCGGCGGCCTCGGGGCGGTGTTCCAGGTGAGGACGGCCTCGGCGACGGCGGCACGGCTGACCCAGGTGCCCCCTGCACGGCGCAGCAGGTTGGCCTCGTCGGTCGCTCGCTCCGGGCTGCACGGCACGGTTGCCGACCTGCCCCGGCGGTTGTCCGGCATGGTCAGGATGGCCGCGTCGCACGGCATGACGGCCGGTCTGCACGCAGTTGAATTGGCGGCCGGCACGGCAGCTCTGTTTACGGTCGTAGTCCTACTTCTGGTCGGCCGCGGGGAGCGAACCGTACCGGAGCCCCCGACCGACGGTGGCGTGGCGAGCGGAACCTGACACTTCGGTAATCCCTCGCACAGTCAGCGTTAAGCAACTTGCGGCATCCTGACACCGTACCGGTCCCGGCGATCTCCAGAGGTGCATCGACAGTGGCTCCAAGAATAGCGCCACAGCAGCCACCGTCGGCTTCCAACGGTGTGGCACCGGTCACCTCGGGTGCGTCGTGAGCCCAACCGATGTCCTGTTCGCCGCCAGGTGCGTACCGGGGCCGGAGGAACGTTCGACCACCGACGCTCATCGGGCTGCGCCGGCGGTCTTCGGACGAGGCACCCCCGGAGCGGAGCAGCAGACGATACCTTTGCACAGCAGGACCTGGGCGGCCATGCGAACCACGGTGACCGTAGTGGTTCAGGATGCACCGTTGCTGGACTTGGTGGCCGGTGAGATCCAGGCCGAGGTGGCGGCGTTCGATTCGGCGTGCAGCCGTTTCGACCCGGCTTCCTAGCCGTTTCCAGCCTGCTGCACAGTAGGGCGACCTGATACGTCACCAGGGGAAGCGGACTAGTGGCGCTGGCGGTTTCGTCTCACTCTCCGCCGCTCGAGCTCTCCGCCGCTCGAGCTCTCCGCCGCTCGGGCCAGGGCCAGGCGGAAGGACAGGGACGGGAACGGCGCATGAGGCGGCGACCTCCCTGCACGGGCGTCCCGGCGCCGCCTGGGCAGGTCGAGACCATTGCTCCGGCCGGGAGACTCAGCCTGACGGCGTGATCCCGGCCCTGCGGTCGGGAAGGCTTAGCCTGACGGCGTGATCCTGGTCGACGCCGAATGGCTCGCCGCAAGGCGGCCGGACCGGGCGCTGTTCGAAGACCTGTCCGTCACGGTCCGAAGCGGGGACCGGCTGGGCGTCGTGGGGAGGAACGGGACGGGCAAGTCGACGCTTCTCCGGGTCCTCGCAGGAGACGTCGAACCTGATTCCGGTGCAGTCCGGAGAGGCCGGGGCGCCAGGACAAGCTTTCTGCCCCAGAGACCGTCGCTCGTAGGCGCATCCGTGCGGGAAGCCGCGGGCGGCGGCTGGGAGGCGGAAGCGATCCTGGACCGCCTGGGCATGGGCTCACTGCTGGACGCTTCCACCTCCACCCTCTCTGGGGGTCAGGCGAAGCGGGTGGCGCTGGCGCGGGCACTGCTGGCCGAGTGCGACCTCCTTGTCCTCGACGAACCCACCAACCACTTGGACCTGGAAGCGATCGCGTGGCTGGAGAAGCGTCTCGCATCATTCCCGGGCGGCCTGGTGATGGTCACTCACGACCGTCATGTGCTGGACCGTGTCACGACCCGGATGATCGAGCTGGAGCGCGGACAGGGCTACGTGCACGACGGTGGCTACCAGTCCTACCTCGAGGCCCGGGCGGCGAGAGCCGAGCGAGAAGCGACGGCGGAGACGGTGCGACGGAACCTGGCCCGCGACGAACTGGCATGGCTGCGCCGGGGAGCGAAGGCACGCAGTCGGAAACCGAAAGCACGCATTGCAGCCGCTACAGCCGTAGTCGAAGGGCGTACCAGAGCTCCGGAGCGCGCCGAACCACTCGATCTGGCCATCGGAGGCGCGCCGAGACTGGGCGGGAAAGTGGTGGAGCTGCACGGGGTGGGACACCGCTTCGGCGAGGCGCCGTGGCTGTTCGAGGGGCTGAACCTGTCACTGGACCCTCGTGGGAGACTGGGAGTCGTCGGGCCGAACGGCTCTGGCAAGTCCACCCTGTTGGAGATCGTCGCGAGCCGTCTCCCTCCTGCCGCAGGTTCGGTGGAAGTTGGCACCACGGTCCGCACCGGGTACTACGACCAGACCGGCGGCCACTTGGATCCCGCGAAACGGGTCAGGGACGTGGTGGCGGGAAAGGCGGCCCAGCCCGGATGGCAGCAGCTCCGGCTGATGGAGCGTTTCTGGTTCGACGACGACGCCCAGTGGGCGCAGGTCGGGACTCTGTCGGGAGGCGAACAGCGAAGGCTCCAACTGCTGCTCGTGCTGGCCGAGTCACCGAACCTGCTGCTGCTGGACGAGCCGACCAACGATTTGGACCTGGACACGCTTCGGGCGCTCGAGGACTACCTCGAGAGCTGGGAGGGGTCTCTGGTGGTCGTCAGCCACGATCGGGCGTTGCTGGAAAGGACTGTCGAGGACGCGCTGGTGCTCGACGGCGCAGGTGGAGCTCAGCTTTCCCCCGGCGGCTACGCAGGCTATGAAGAGCTGCTGCGCTCGGCAGGCGAGTCGTCCAAGCCGCGCTCCCCCACCGGAGCCCCTCGTCCGGGAAGGGTCGGCGCCGACCCGGATGGTGAGCGAGCAACCGCCACGGGAGTCGCAACGCCGGGCAGGAACCGCAGGGATGGCGACAGAAAGGGGCGGTCCCCTTCCACTCTGAGACGGCTGATAGCCGAAACCGAACGACAGATGGAAAGTTCGTCGGCAGATGTCGGGCAACTCGAAGCCCAGATTGCCCAAGTCGCGTCGGACCACCTGGCTCTGAGCGAGGTGACAGCGGCGCTTGCGGAAGCTCACCGGAGGCTCGCCGATGCGGAGCAGCGCTGGTTGGAGTTGTGGGAGGAACTGGGCTGATTCCCGTGGGCTGATTCCCGTGGGCTGATTCCCGTGGGCTGATTCCCGGAGCCGACACTCCGGGTCGACGGCGCGACCCAGGGCCGGCGGCACGCCGCCGGCCCTGTGGCCCACACCTGCTGCCCGACGGCCGCCGTGCCGGGACGGACCCGCCGAGCAGCCCCGCCAGCCCGGCGGGCCGCGAAGGCGGCCACCGGGCGGCGCGGACTTGCGACCTGTCAGCTGCCCGGAGGCGAACCGGCAGCGCACGACGCCGGTACCGAAGGCAGCTTGCCGGCATCGGGGAATGCGCTGGCCGGCAGGTAGAGCGGGATGCAGTGGGGGTCCGCCTGCGGACGACGGAAGTCGAACAGCCGCATCAGGCTGCCGGTCGCCGGAGCGTTCACCGGGACATAGGGGTTGGCCTTGGACATGACGGGGTTGCGCAAGTTGTCGAAGCTGCGCCTGGTCAAGGTGCCCAGTCCCCAGTTCTCCTCGATGAACTTCACGACCGAGCTGTGGTCGTAGTAGGCGTGGCCGATGTGGCCCGGCTTGGTCCAGGGAGAGACAACCATCATCGGGACTCGGGTGCCGTCCCCGAAGAACGAGACCGGCTGGACGTAGCCTGAATCGTAGTAGCCGCCACCCTCGTCGAACGTGATCAGTATGGCGGTGTGGCGGAACAGGGCCGGCTTGGAGATGATCGAGTCTGCGATACGGCTGGCGAAGTTCTGGAACGCCGCCAGGGTGGAGTAGCCGGGGTGGCCGTCGTTGGGCGCGGCGGGCTTGACGAACGACACTGCGGGCAGGTGCCCCGCGGCGACGTCGCTCTCGAACTGGGACAGGCCCTGCAGGTTGGCCCGCTTGGCAGGATTGGTCATGACAGACGTGGCGTACTGGAACGGATCGCAGATCCCGCAGTAGTTGGACGTGGGATGGCCGTTCTCCCATCCTTGGCCGAAGTATCCCCAGGACAGCCCGTGTGCCTGCAGCTTGTCGGCGATCGTGGGCCAGGTCTGGGGCGGCACGGTGAAGGGACTGGTCGTCCTGTTGACCCGGGTTCCGTTGGGGTTGTAGCCGGGGTTGTAGTTGTTGAGCATGTAGTACGCGCCGGGCTTGCAGTCGCCGGAGCGGAACGGCTCGTAAGGAAGGGTGTGCAGGAAGTCCAGGATCGAGCCCACGCCGGGAGCCGAGGGGTTGGAGCAGTTGCTGTAGGTGCCCCCTTGATATCCGTCCTGGGTGTAGTAGTTGTTGGTGCCCACCATCGGGTTCGGGTTCTCGATCTGGTTGGCGGGCGGGGTGGCCAGCTTGCCCTTCGACCTGTACACGGCGACGTTGGCCGCCCCGATGGCGATGTGGTTGGCGCCGGTGCCGCCCATGATCGCCTGGTGGTAGTTGTCCGACATGGCGTAGTTGTTGGCCACGAAGTTGAATCCGGCCGCATCGCCGCCGGCCATGTTGTAGTAGCCCATGTCGAGTGCGCCCTGAAGAGTGGGCTGCACGACACCGTTGCCGTCCCCGGCCGTCTGGTGCACCCAGGTGAACAGCTTCGAGCTGCCCCCGTTTACCTGCTGCCACATCTGGTAGAAGCGGTGGAGCGGGTCTCCCACGTAGGCGCCGGTCTGGCAGGTCGACGAAGAGTGGGGCTGGGCGAAGGGCACGAACTTGGTGATCTGGTACGGCCCGTTCGGAAGGTTGGCGGGGAAGCGGGAGTCCGGGGTGCCCGGCGCCTGGCCGCCGTCGCATACGGGCGACACATACGTCGTGTTCGGCTGGGGCAACGTGGGATAGGCGGCGGTGAGCGGCGGCCGTACCGAGTAGTGGCCCGGGTTGGACGTGGTGTCGGTGGCCTGCATCTGGGCTGCCTGGGAGACGTTGGCTCCAGCCCCACCCGAGCTGGTGACTATGTGCTGGGACAGCAGGTTCAGCACGCTGTTGCCCTTCGTCGGCCGGTAGGTGCCGAAGACGTTGTCGAAGCTGTGGTTCTCGCCGATGATCACGACCAGATGGTGGATGGGAGTCAGCGGCCGGGCGCTCGCCGTCGGGTCCGAGGCGGCCCCGGACGGCGCCGCACCCGCGGCCGGCACTGCGCCGAGTGCCAACGCTGCCGCCAGGGCCGCCGGCACTGCTCGGGCCGGATAGCGCAGGCAGCGCCGACCTCTGGATGATGTTGCTTGCATGGGCATGTGGTCCTCCGTTCAGCTCGGGCTGGGAGCCCTGCCTTCCTGGCGGGACAGATCGTGCTCGGCGAAGGTGGCCCGGCCGGGTGCTAGGAATGGCCGGGGGGTTAACGCGAACCGAAACTTGAGAGGACGCTGAGAGCGGAGACGCGGACGAGGGGAACGCACCAGCGACTTATTTCGGGTGACGAACCTTACGAGTGGTATATTATTTGCATCTTCAACGATATCCGTCCGCTACCCGGCACCTCGACGACCGCGGCCGGGCGGCCCGGCGGACTTCGGCCGGTAGGACAGAGAGGTCGGTGCAACGTGCCTACGGAAAGCGTCTTGGACCACGTCGATGAGAAGCACGTCGATGAGAAGCCCGTCGGTGAGAAGCCCGTCGGTGAGCATCCGGTCGGTGAGAAGCAGGTGGGTGAGCAGCCGATCGGGGCACCGGAGAAGGGGGGCGCCGAGTACGACCGCAGCAAGCTGCTCGACCGTCTGGTGGAGCTGCGACAGGTGTTCGTCCGGAAGCTGATGCCCTCGAAGGATCCGGAGCTGAGCGGGATCCTCCAGAACGTGACGATTCACCAGATGGAGGTGCTGCACCTGCTGGACCGGGCGCCGCTGACCATGTCGGACCTGGCGCGCCGGATGAACGTGTCGGAGAGCGCAGCTACCTCGCTCGTCGACCGTCTGGTCCGCCAGAACCTCGTGGAGCGCTTCGCCGACCCCGCCGACCGGCGCGTAGTCAGGGTCGGCCTGTCGGCAGACGCCCGGACGATGGCGTCCGCCCTCTCGCGTCGACGTCGCGCAGCGTCCGCTGCGGTGTTCGGGGTCTTGGACGACAGGCAGCTTTGTACGCTGGTGAACCTGCTGGAGTTGGTGGCCGGAGAGGCCGGAGAGATGGACTCGACCTGTCCGCCGCGAGCTGGAGGGGGAGCGGACCGATGAGGCACCGCAGCGAACAGCGGCTCGGTGACGTCGCAGCCGACATCGAAGCGATAGGGGCCGGGGTGGTGCCGGCCGAAGCGGTCGAGGCGGGCCAGGCCGCTCCGCTCCCGCTGACCCACCGCCAGATCATGGTGGTGTTCTCCGGTCTGATGCTGGGAATGCTGCTGGCGGCGCTCGACCAGACGATCGTGTCGACGGCTCTTCCGACCATCGTGGGGGACCTGCACGGCCTCAGCCATCTGTCGTGGGTGGTCACGGCATACCTGCTGGCGTCCACGGCCACGGCGCCGCTGTACGGAAAGCTGTCCGACCTGTACGGCCGGAAGAAGGTGTTCCAAAGCGCCATCGTGCTGTTCCTGGCCGGCTCCGCTCTCTCGGGCCTGGCGCAGAGCATGACGCAGCTGATCCTGTTCCGGGCGATTCAGGGCCTGGGGGGCGGCGGGCTGATCGTGCTGGCGATGACCATCATCGGGGACATCGTGTCCCCGAGGGAGAGAGGCCGTTACCAGGGGTACTTCGGGGCGGTGTTCGGAGTGGCGAGCGTCGCCGGGCCTCTGGTGGGCGGCTACCTGGTGGACGGCCCCGGATGGCGCTGGGTGTTCTACGTGAACATCCCCATAGGAGCGGTGGCGCTGGTGGTCACCAGCATCGTCCTGCCCGCTGCCCGAAAACGGGAGCGCCACAGGATCGACTACGCCGGCGCGGTGCTGGTGATGGGAGGGGTGTCTGCTCTTCTGCTGGTGACGGTATGGGGAGGGAGCACATACCACTGGCTGTCTCCGGTGATAGTCGGGCTCGGAGTAGGAGGGGTTGCGCTGCTGGTGGCCTTCGTCTTCACGGAGAGAAGGGCGGCCGAACCGATCATGCCCCTGGAGCTGTTCCGGTTCCGGGTGTTCGACGTGTCGAGTGCGATGAGCTTCGTGGTCGGGGCGGCGATGTTCGGCGCGATCGTCTACCTGCCGACGTACCTGCAGGTGGTGCATGGAGTGTCGGCGTCGACCTCCGGGCTGCTGCTGCTGCCGCTGATGGGCGGAGTGCTGAGTGCCTCCGTCCTCAGCGGCCAGATCATCGCCCGCGTGGGACGGTACAAGATGTTCCCGGTCACCGGCACGGCGGTGATCTCCGTCGGCATGTGGCTGCTGTCGGGGCTCCAGGCGGGAACGTCCTACGTCATGGCGTCCGTCTACATGGCGGTGGTGGGGCTGGGCATCGGGATGGTCATGCAGGTGCTCGTGCTGGCGGTCCAGAACGGGTTGGGACACCGGTACCTGGGAGTGTCCACTTCGCTGGTCAGCTTCTTCCGTTCGATGGGCGGAGCGTTCGGGACGGCGCTGCTGGGTGCGGTCCTGACATCCAGGCTGTCGTCCCAACTGGTCCGTGTAGTGCCTCCCGGCGTGCCCGTGAACCGACTGGCCCTGGCAGTGACCGGGAGCCCCGCTCAGCTGGACCGCTTGCCTCCCGCCCTCCACAGAGCCGCCGTCACTGCTTTCGTTCACTCCCTGCACGCGGTGTTCCTGTATGGGGTGCCCATAGCGATGTTCGGCTTCGTGCTGTCCTGGGCGCTGCCGGAGATCCGGCTCTCGAAAGCTCCCGTGGGGGCGGGGGGCGGAGGCCAAGGCGGGAACCGGAGCGTCGGTCCCGGAGACGGGTCGACCGGCTCACCCCCGCCGTCCCCTCGATAGCGCTCTCGGGACGCAGGAGGGCCCGACGAAACCGGCTCCGGTGCGGCGCTGGTGGAGTTGACGGTCGCAGCGGATGAGAGTGCCAGTCGGAGACGTGCCGGCTCCACGTGCCGGCTCCACGTGCCGGCTCCACGTGCCAGCTCCACGTGCCGGCTCCACGTGCGGCCTCCGGTCGGCCTCCAGGCGGCCGGACGGGGGACACCAGCGGTAGTCCCCTGAGCACTGCCGGAAGTCGTCGAAGAACGCCTTTCAGACGCCGGTAAGAGAAGTCTCACGCTGGCATCACTGTGGCTTCACGAAGCGGGCCAAGGATAGGGGCACAGAAGCCGGAACGGCACACCGGACCCGCTACCTCAGGAGCCCCCATGAGCCAAATATCCTCTCTACCCCCGCTGCAACAGTCAGACCGGCCCCGCCGCTGTGTGGTGACCGGCGCGGCGGGCTTCATCGGCAGCCGCCTCGCCGAGAGGTTGCTGGAGGACGGCTGGCAGGTCGTCGGCATAGACGGGTTCACCGACACCTACGACCCGTCCGAGAAGCTGGACCGAGCGAGTGCGCTCGTCCGTCGCGAGGGGTTCAGCCTGGCGGCCGGCCACATGGCGGACATGCCGCTCGAACCGGTGCTGGAAGGAGCCGAGGTGGTGTTCCACCTGGCGGGGCGGGCCGGAGTGCGGCCCAGCTTCGATCTCGAGCCCCGTTACGTGGTGGACAACGTCGACTCCGCTACCGCACTTGTGAACGCCTGCAAGGTGACCGGAGTGCGCAGGATCGTCTACGCGTCCTCGTCGTCGGTCTACGGCAACGCGGAGACGCCGTTCAGCGAGAACGGCCCGACGGGCCCGATCTCACCCTACGGACGGACGAAACTGGAGGCGGAGCGCATCTGCCTCGGGGCGACCGCGGAAGGGACCGAGGCAACCGCCCTGCGGTACTTCACCGTCTACGGGCCCGGCCAGCGGCCCGACATGGGCATCAGGATCTTCGCCGAAGCCGCCTTGGAGCGACGCCCGATCCGGCTCTTCGGGGACGGGAGTCAGAGGCGTGACTTCACGTACGTGGACGACATCGTCGAAGCGACGACGAGGGCGGCGGACGCTCCGGTCTCGGGGATGGCGATCAACGTCGGCGGGGGGTCGAGCGTGACCCTCAGCGAGACGCTCGAGCTGCTGGAGCGGATCGTCGGGCACCCTCTCCAGGTGCGTCACGAAGCTTTTGCCCGGGGCGACGTCCGGGCGACAGCTGCCGACCTCACCCGAGCGACGACTCTGTTGGGCTTCAAGTCCAGCGTGCCGTTCGAGCGGGGGCTGGCAGAGGAAGTTTGCTGGGTACAGGAACGTCTCGCCACTTCAGGGAGGTGCGCAGCATGAGCGGCTTGCGAAAGGTCCTTCTCTACTCTCACGACACCTACGGCCTCGGCCATCTTCGCCGCAATCTGGCCATAGCCCGGCATCTCCTGTCCTCGGTCCCGGGTGTTCAGGTGGTCCTTGCTTCCGGGTCGACCGTGGCGGACCGCTTCGAGCTGCCCGAGGGGCTGAAGCTGGTCGAGCTGCCGCCCGTGATGAAGACGGGCAAGGAGCAGTACCGGTCCCGCGAGCCGGGTATGGATCTGTCCCTCGTGCGGCGGGCTCGAACGGCGGTGCTGGCCGACGTGGTGGTCCGGTGGCAGCCGGACGTGCTGCTGGTCGACCACTCCCCTCAGGGGATGAAGGGAGAGCTGCTCGGTGTGTTCGAGGCCATTCGATCGTCGAGCCGCCGGACGAAAGTGGTGCTGGGACTGCGAGACATCCTCGACGACCCGGCGCACGTGCGGCGCATCTGGTCCGCTGACGGGGTGTACGAGACGCTCGAGCAGGTGTACGACAAAGTGCTGGTCTACGGGGAGCCCGGCGAATTCGACGTGGTGGCCGAGTACGGCCTCCCCCCCTCGGTCACGGAGCGGATGGTCCACTGTGGCTACGTCGCATCGGCGCCCCCGTCCGCCCCGCGGCGGCCGGAGGGCTTGGCCGAGGGTGCTCGTTACGTCCTGGGAACTGTGGGAGGCGGCGGAGACGGCGCGGAGGTTCTGATCGCCACGCTGCGCGTGGCCGGCCGTATCGGCTTGGTGCCCGTAGTCGCGTGCGGTCCGCTCATGCCGGAGCCGGAGCGGATCGCCGTGCAGACGCTGGCCGCTTCGATCCCCGGGGCGGTAGCCGTGGAGTACTTCGAGGATCTGGCACGCGTGGCGCTGGGTGCCGAGGCGATCGTCACGAGGGGCGGCTACAACAGCCAATGCGAGCTGGTGCCCCTGGGAGTGCCGACTGTCGTTGTGCCGCGGGTGTGGCCGCGCCGGGAGCAGCTGATGCGGGCGAGGGCGTTTGCTGCCAGGGGCTTGGTCGAGGTGGTCGAGCCTGACGGAGAGCAGTCCCTGGAGGACCAGTTGGAGGCTGCGCTCGAGAACGCGATCGCCTATCCGCCTCGCCGCAGCAGCACGCTGGACCTCGGCGGCCTGGAGAAGATGCGGGACGCGGTCGTCGAGGTGACCGGATCGGACGCCGACTTGCCAATGGCAGCACGCGTGCAGGAGCCTTCGCTGGCGATGAGAGCATGACCGGGCGGCAGGCCTCGGTGGCCTACCTGATGAAGAGGTTCCCCCGCCTGTCGGAGACGTTCATCCTGGACGAGATACTCGGCTTGGAGGCGGCCGAGGTGCGGCTGCGGCTCTTCTCCCTTGCGGATCCCCGCGAGGCGATAGTCCAGCCGGACGTGGCGAAGGTCACGAGCGCCATCACTTACCTCCATCGCAACGGCAAAGTGGTCGGCGCAGCCGGCGGCGCGAATCCGATCGACACCGTCAGGGATGCCGTCGACTTCGCCCGCGCCCACGCACGGGTGTTCCGGCGCCACCCGCGCCGCTACGGGGCGGTCCTCCTCTACGTCGCCCGCAAGCGCCGCCACATGTCGACGCTGAAGCACCTAGTCGAGGCGGGGCTGCTGGCAGATGCGGTGGAACGAGAGGGTTGTGGGCACGTCCACGCCGCATTCGCCCACGGCCCGGCGTCCGTGGCCCACTTCGTGCACCTCCTGACCGGCGTGCCGTTCAGCTTCGCGGCCCATGCGAAAGACCTCTACCTCTCCGCTCCGGACCTCCTGGGTCGGAAGGTGGCGGCAGCCCGGTTCGTGCTGGTCTGCTCGTCCTCGGCTGCAAGGGAGATGGCGAGGATCGTGTGCTCCCACCCGGAAGCCTCCGTGCGGTCCAGCGTGGAGAAGATCGTCCTCGCTCCACACGGGGTGGACGTCGACCGTTTCCGACCGAGACACGGCGGCGGGGACGGGGACGGCGGCGGGCGACCGGCCGGAATCCTGGCGGTAGGCCGCCTGGTGCCGAAGAAGGGGTACCCCGTCCTGGTCGAAGCGCTGGCGGAGCTGGCCGCGTCCGGAGCGCGGTTCCACTGCAGGATCGTCGGTGGAGGACCCATGAAGGAGCAGCTGTCCTCTGCCATCTCCGCTGCCGGGCTGCAGGACAAGGTGGAGTTGGTGGGCGCCCTCAGCCAGCAGCAGATCGCGGACGAGTACCTCGAGGCGGACGTGTTCGTGCAGTCGAGCGTGGTAGTGGAGGGCGGGGACCGCGACGGGATCCCGAACTCGGTCCTCGAGGCGATGGCCTCCGGCCTCGCCGTGGTGGGTTCGGACGTGGCGGGCATACCGGAGGTGGTGTCCGACGGCTCCACCGGGATGCTGGTGGAGAGCGGCAACCCGTCCGCCCTCGCCTCGGCCCTGTCGCAACTGGTGAAGGACCCGTCGCTCCGCCGCCGTCTCGGGTCGGCCGCAAGGGAGCGCATGGTGACCGAGCTGTCCCGAGAGGCGTGCATCCGGCCCGTCGCGGAGCGCTTCCGGCAGGCCCTGGAAGGCGCCTCGGCACCGTCGGGCAGCGCTGGTGGCGATTCGGGCGGAGGTCTCCCCCACTCCGCGGACCAGAGCGGCGCTGCCAGGTTCGCCCCCTGGACAGACGGAGGCGTGCAGGGCTCGGCCGGCGCAACCCATGCCCCGTTGCCGGGTGCCCCTGCAGGGGCCGCGGATGGACCTGCCGGTCGGCGGGTAGAGGTGGGCTGAGTGAAGGTCGCCTACCTTCTGCCCGATCCCGGGATCCCCGTGGGAGGAACCAAGGGCGCCTCGGTCCACGTGAACGCGATCTGTCGGGCACTGGCGTCCTCCGGAGCGGACGTGACGCTGTACGCGGCGAGAGTGACGGGGTCCCCACCGCCCGGCGTGCGGCTGGTGCACATCGACCCGGGCCCGGTACCTTCCGGCCGCGAAGGGGAGGTGGCCCGGATGGCCGCCGCACGCCGGTTCTACGAGCAGGCGACTGCTTCGATGAAGCGCGACCGTCCGGACGTGGTCCACGAGCGTCTCACCCTTTTCGGTGCAGGCGGTGCCGACCTCGCGGCGGAGGCCGGTGCGGGCCGGCTGGTGGAAGTGAACGCACCGATCGCAGAGGAACGAGCCCGCCACTTCGGGCTGTTCCACTCCGAGGCTGCGCACGAAGCGGAGAGGAAGGCACTCCACCGAGCGCACGTGTCCGCCGTATCGTCCCCCCTGGCTCGGTGGGCCGGCGAGCGGGGCGCAGCCAGGGCGGCCGTCGTGCCGAACGGTGCGGACACCTCCGCACTGTCGCCCGGCAGGTGGAACCGGGAGGTTGAAGCCATCCGGCTCAGGATGGGGCTGGAGGGGAAGACCGTCGTGGGCTTCGTCGGCAGCCTCAAGCCCTGGCATGGGGTGGAAGTGCTGCTAGAAGCGCTGTCGATCGCTCCACGGAGCGACGTGTCGGTGATGATCGTGGGCGACGGCCCGAGACGTTGGGCACTCGAGTCGATGGCCTCGGAGATCCCCGCCACGCGCACCGTGTTCAGCGGTGCGGTGCCTCAGGAGCAGGTTCCGGCGTTCGTGGCGGCGACCGACATCTCCGTGGCGCCGTACACGCCGTCGGACGAGTTCTACTTCTCGCCGCTGAAGGTGGCCGAGGCGATGGCCGCGGGCAAGGCCGTGGTGGCATCGGACTTCGAACCGGTCGCGGAGCTCATGGGAGACACCGGAGTTCGCGTTCCTGCAGGTGATGCACGACGTCTGGCCGAAGCTGTCGGCCTCTTGGCAGACGACCCCGAGCTCAGGCAGCGACTGGGGGGTGAGGCGAGAACGAGGGCGGTCCGGATGCTGGACTGGTCCCAGGTGGCGGCCCGCACGATCGACCTGTACCACCAGGCGTGCTCCGCCGTCGGGGGCGTGGGCCTGGAGACTGCGGTATGAGGCTCGGAGGCGGACTGGCCAAGCGCTGGGGCATGAACATGAAGCCGGTCCGCGGTCTGCTGGCCGGCGGGATCGCGTTCTCGATCCTGCGCGCCATGCTGCAGTGGGCAGCTCCGTGGCCGCTCAAACTGGTGTTCGACAGTGTGCTGAACAACCTTCCGCTGCCGCCCGGCCTCGGGTGGGTGCCGGCCAACCGGATCCAGCGGCTGGACATCTTCTCGGTTGCGATGGTGGTCATCGCCCTGCTGCTGGGAGTTTGCGCCTACGGTGCCAACGCTCTCTTGGCGACCGCAGGGCAGAAGGTGGTGTACGACCTCCGCTGCCGCCTCTTCCGCCACGTGGAGAGCCAGACGATCGGCTTCCACCGCCGGCACCAAGTCGGAGACCTGCTGTCGAGGCTAGGGGGGGACGTCCAGTCGATGCAGACGGCCGTGGTCAACGTCATGCCGGTGCTGTTCGAGAACATCCTCACCGTGGGCGGCATGTTGACGATCATGTTCCTTCTGGACTGGCGCTACAGCCTCCTGGCTCTGTCGCTGGTGCCCGTCCTGTTCCTGACGGTGCGCTATCACATGACGGCGATCCGCCAGGCCCAGCGGCAGGCGAGACGGAACGAGGGGCTCGCCACGGCCGCGGCGCAGCAGGTGCTGGTCGCGCTACCGGTCGTGCAGGCATTCGGGACCGAGGAGGAAGAGGCCGACCGCTACGCCAGCTTGGCCATGCAGGGGCTGGAGGCGAACCGCAAGGCGATCGTGCTCCAGTCCCGTTTCACTCCGATCGTGACGGTCACGATGACGGCGTCCACCGCTCTGGTGATCTTCTTCGGTGCCCGAGCAATCCTGCGGGGCCATCTGACCGCCGGTGACCTGCTGGTGTTCATGGCGTACCTGCGAAGCATCTTCGCACCGGTCCGTCAGCTGGCGAAACTGGCCGGGACCATGGGCCGCGGGCAGGCTTCGGCGGAGCGTGTCGGCGAGATCCTGGCAACCAAGGAGCACGTGCCGGAGCGCCCCGACGCCCGCCCCCTGCACAGGACCAAGGGGCATATTCGAGAT
>JAJYPS010000002.1 GCA_021795215.1 Actinomycetes bacterium | reverse complement strand
TTTCGATACCCGGTCGACGGACCTTCACCGCAACCGTCCGGCCGTTAGGAAGAACGGCCCTGTGCACCTGACCCAGGGAAGCGGCCGCCACCGGTACCGGCTCGAACGAACGGAACGCCTTTCCGACCGGCATTCCCAGCTGATCTTCGACCAGCCTCTGGACCTGTTCGAACGGAACCGGCTCCACCTGGTCCTGCAGGCGGGCCAGAGCGGCCGTGTACGGAGGCGGCAACAGGTCGCTCCGAGTGGAAAGCAGCTGGCCAAGCTTCACGAACGTCGGACCCATCGACTCCAGGTCTGCAGCCAGCTGGACAGCTTTGGACGCTACCCCAGCGCTGCCGGCGGCGTCCGCACCGACCGAAGTGACGGTCTTCCTCCCGTCGTAGTCGTCGTAGTCGGCCTTCCCCCGCTCAGGATCGACGTCCAGGCCCGTTCCCGCCTCCTTCAGCAGGTCAGATCGGCCATACTTGACCACCAGCTTGAGCAAGTCCAAGTACCGGGACATTTGCGAGGCTTCTGCCGCCATCCGTGAACTATCCCCATCCCGCTCGGATAACAAGCATCCTCTTCTTATCCTTTCAGTGCGTTCCAATCCACACACACACGTCCTTGCGGTTGAGGAGCTCGCGGCTCGGCGGGGTCGGAAACGCGGGACGCTGGAGTGCCGGCCCGGGTTCGGCGTCCAGTGGCGCCTGACCCGCCGGGTCTCTACTGCACCAAGGTGTGTGATCGCCCTTCCGGCCCTCCGCTTGGGAATGCCCTTCGCCAGCCCAGATCGAGCCCCGGTCCGCAGGCCGAAGCCGTTACTCTGTCCACGAAGCGCTCGTAGCTCAGCGGATAGAGCGTGTGACTACGGATCAGAAGGTTGGGGGTTCGAATCCCTCCGAGCGCGCTCGCTATACCTGGTCAGGTCCACGCGAACCCCCTGCTGGTCAGAGGAGCGTGGCTTGTGAAGCAGTAGCAGCAGCATGCCCGCAGCAGCGAGCCGAGATGCCGTGTGCTCCAGCATGTCCTTGTCGGCCCAGCGATAGCGTCGACCGAGCTAACGCCTTGGACATCGAGCATCTGCTTTCTGTAACGGATGCAGATCGCTCTGAAATGCCGCTACTGGCTTGCTACTCGAACGGGTCGCATCTTGAGAGCGACATCGTCGTCTCTTGGCAAGCCGCGTCATTGCCTCGGTGCCCGGGGCCATCGGGTGCCGCCGTCTGGTGCGGATTTCGGCCGAGCCGTGCCCGTAGGGGCTAACTCTTGAGGATCGCGCACGTACGATCGGCTGCCGACATGAGCGACATCCGAAGGGCTCGGCCGACCATCCGGTGCTTGGTCGAGGATCTCGGCGTCGAGCTACCGGACCTGACCACCGACCTCGGTGAGTTGGACGATCCGTGGCTGGTCGAGTTGCGGCGCGTCGCACCGACCTCGCCGACCGGCCAGAAGCGGATCCTCGCCATCGACCATCCACTGCTCTACCGGCTGCGAGTCTCGTCGGAGCGCGGCGCCACGTGGGTCGAGGACGAGTCGGGCATCGTCTGGCTGTGTGCGGTCCGGCACCGCGAGGACGGATCTGACGACGACGCCTACCAGTGGTTCGAGGGTCTGCACCAGGACGGTCGGCTGTTGCCGACCAACGACGACCGGCTGCGCGATCAGGCGGAGGAGGCGATCCGCTCGTTCCAGCGAGTCCGGGAAGCGGTGTTCGGACTGGTTGATGGGTCTCGGGACGACCCCGGGACCGAGCACGACCGCGACCTGGATGGGTGGCTTCCGGCTCGGGCTCTCGTCTACCGCAGCGACGGAGTCGAGGAGTTATGGTGCGCCATCAGCGTGCGCGCCGTCGACGGCAACTTCATCCGACCCGAAGTTCGAGACCTGCTGTTTGCCGCAGTGGAGGAGCATCTCGCCCCGGCGGAGTTCGAGGCGAGGAACGATTGGCCGACCGGTGACGTCGGATGGTTCGAGGCGGTCAGGCTCGGGATGCGTTAGCCGGGCGACTTCGTCCACCGGCCACGCCCTCGACTGCGTCGACCGGAACGTCGAGGAGATGTGCGGCGATGGCGGCGTGACCCGCGCCGAGCACGGAGCGAGCGTGATCGATGCCCTTCTCGACGAGATCGGCGTGCCGGACGGCGTACTCACGGACGGCCCGGTCGACGACATCCGCTTGGGTGGTGTCGATGAGCGCCGCAAGATAGCGGATCCGCTCCTTGGTTCCCTCATCCACCTTGATGGGCGCCTGGCTCATGGCTACTCAGTGTATCGGTACCTAAGTACCTAGCCATCCTCTGGTGGTCGAGGAACGCCCGCCGAGCGCAACGGTCTCCGGGCCGGGCGCCCAACTCGCCGAGAAGTCGAGCTGCTGCCGGGCCGGGCTGCCTGCCTCCGCCGTGTAGACAATGACGGTCAGCCCCTGACCAGGGAGTTCGAGCGCGTCGCCGGTCAGTTCGATCTCGCCGACGACGGTGGTGCGGAGTTGCTTGTGGGCGCTCCGATGGAAGCGAACGTCGTGACGAGCCCACTTGGTCGCGAAGGTCGCGCTCCCGGTGGAGAGATCCCCGACGAGCCTGCTGAGAGCTGCCTCGCCTGGGCTTCTGACCACTTCGATATGGTGATGTCCGCCAGGCTCCCGGCGAAGGCGAGCGGTGCCAGGACTGCGGTGAGCCCCACCGGTTGCACTGGTTCGTAGGCGTCTCCCATCCCGGCTCGAGGAACGGGGAACCTCCACAACCTCCGGGCAGTCTTACTACCGTGACGACCATGCGACGAGCGGCATCGGCGATGGTCGCCTTGGGCTTGCTGACGTTGGGTGGCTGCAGCGGGGGCTGGTCGACCCCGGCGACCACGTCCCGTGTGCCGAGATCAGTGCACAGTCGGATAGCAGCGACCGCCTTGGCACGATCGTTGCTGCGGCGAGCGCTCCTACCGCCTGGCACGAAGAGCTCCCCCAACCCACCGACTGCAGCACTGCGAAGCCCGCCGCAGTCCACGGCAACTCCGGACCTGGTCGGCATGAGCCGCTTCGGCCTGGCTCCCGAGGCTCCGAGCGGCTCCTTCGAGTACCTGCTGACGCACCGGCCGGTGGGTTTCACGGCGGCCGGGAGCGGCACCGGCAGTGCTGCCGATCACGGTTCCACTACCCTGCGCTGGGTCGACGACCAGATCGGCGGGATGCCTCCGGGTGTTGACTCCGCTTCCCTCCTGATCTCGGTGGCACCCGTGACCGGCGGCAAAACCGCCCTGCGGGTCGACGCCCAGGTCACATGGAGGCCGGCGAAGCCGCCGGGGACGACCGTTCCGCCCCAGGACCACGTAGCGGTCGTGTCGATCGTCGAGTCGAATCCGAACAACCCTGGCCTGCCCGCACCACGCAGCGTCCTGGTCACCACCCGGGCCACGGTCTCGAGGCTGGTCCGGGCTGTCGACAACCTGCCCGCTCCGCTGCCGGGCGCGATCAGTTGTCCAGCAGAGCTGGGCACCAGCTATGTCATCGCGTTCGCCACCAGCGCTTCCGCACCACCCGACATCTCCTACCGCGTCGGTTCATGCAACTTTGTCGCCGTGTCCAGGAACGGTAAGCGGCTTGCTACCCTCTCCAGTGACCAGGCGCTGTACGACGCCTACAGTCAGGTCCTGAACGGCGGGCGACCCTGACGCCTCTCCCGGCCCGGAGTCCCTCGCTGTGACTGATCGGCCGGCGACAGCCACGGTAGTTCGGCGGATCGTCCGCTCGGTGGTCGTGCAGGCTGTCGGGGCGATCGTCTCCGCCACAGCCGCCGGCTCCTTTTTCGTACGCGGAAATTGGCCGGCGGGCATAGTCTTCTCTCTCGCAGCCTCCATCACCCTTGCTACGGCGTTGCTTGGCCTCATGCTCCTGCGACTGTTCCGGAACGCCCGCCCACGAACGTCCGCGTCGCCCGAACATCCGCCTGGCCCCTGGTGACCAAGACGCCGGTCGCCGCTCCGGCCGACCGATCCGCTCCGACCGCAAGTCGCTCCGCTTGCTTCGCCACCCGTCACCACCGCCGCCTCCCGCCGGTCAGTTCAGTTCGATCACCACCAGGTGATGAGGCACTCCCTGCTCACCGGTGAAGCCCTCCCCCACGACCCGCCAACCGAGGTGCGCGTAGAACGGCAGTGCCGAGTCCCGTGCGTTCGCCCAGCACAGTTCTGCACCCCTGTTCCGCAATTCGCCGGCTGCCGCTCTCCAGAGTGCCGTTCCAACTTTGCGTCCCTGCCACGCCGGATCGACCGCCATACCTCTAAGTCGGAACGACGGCCCCTTGGCCCCCATCTGTAGCCCGGATTCAGCCACATGCAGCGATTCCGGCAGCACAGATTCCGGCAGCACGGACAACACTCCGGCCAGTCCCGGCCCACATGCACTCCCCGACGCCTCCCCGAGCCCCAGCTGGGTCCGAGTGGAGACGTATGCCCCCAGGTGGAAGCTCGTGGGATCGTCGTCTCCGGCGAAGGTCACCTTGGCGTCGGCCCGTCCGCCCCGCAGCACCCGGCGGCGCAGATCCCACGTCGCCACTCCGCTGACCGCCGCGATCTCCACTCCAGCCGGCACCTCCGTCCTCCCTTGCGGCATGTCCGGCTCCACTTGCCCAATAGTCCATCTCGGGCAGTGTCAGGTCAAGAAGACACCGCCAACCCCCGGCCTGCCGACGACATCCAGCCAACCCAGCCGGCCAGTGCCCCGCCAACCCGCCGCCTGCCGACGACATCCAGCCAACCCAGCCGGCCAGTGCGCCCCCGCCGGCCAGCTGGCCGGCGCCCAGACCCGCCTGTGGTCCCGACCGGCCGGCCCGCGCCGGACAGGTATCGGCCCTTCGACGTGCGCACCGGGTCCGATAGCCTCCCTGGATGGTCACCCTGGCGCCGGTACAGTCGGTCTACTCCGGACGTGCGATGGTGGCGGCACCGGACCACCTGGCCGCCCAGGCCGGCCTGGCCATGCTGACCGCCGGCGGTTCGGCCGCCGACGCGGCGGTGGCCACGTCGGCCGTCCTGGCCGTCACGACGCCCCACCTGTGCGGCATGGGAGGAGACCTGTGGGCGGTCGCCTCCCACGGCAGCACCCGTCCAGGAGGCACGCCGGCGGCAGGAGGGGAATCGCCCGGCGAGAAGGACCCCCACACGATTCCGTCCGGAGGTCCACCGGTGGTCGCCCTGTGCGCGGCGGGGCGAGCCGGCTCCGGTGCCGACCTGCAGCGGCTGCTGGCGGACGGTCACCGGTCGATACCACCTCACGGCCATCCTGCCGCCGTGCCGGTACCCGGTTGCGTGGACGGATGGGTGGAGCTTCACCGGCGACTGGGCCGGCTTCCGCTGGCACAAGTGCTGGAACCGGCCCGGCAGTACGCCTCGTCGGGCTTCCCGGCGTCGCCGACGCTGGCTGCGGCCATCCCCACTGTGGCCCACCTTGCCGGCGCCGAACCGCTCCTCGACGGAGGGCCACCCGTCCCAGGAGCGCTGGTCCGCCGGACCGGAGTGGCCGAAGCGCTCGAAGCCATAGCAGCCGACGGGCGGGACGGCTTCTATCAGGGCCGGTTCGGCCGCGGCCTGATGGAGTTGGCTGGCGGCGAATTCACCGCGGCCGACCTCGCCGAGTGCCAGGCCGACTGGGTGGAGCCGCTGCAGATCGAGGCGTGGGGGTCGACCATCTGGACCGTGCCGCCGCCGTCCCAGGGATACTTGACGCTCGCAGGGGCGTGGATCGCTCAGGGGCTGGACCTTCCCGGCGACGGGCACGATCCTCTGTGGGCTCACCTGCTGGTGGAGGCCGCACGGCAGGCCGGCCACGATCGCCTGGACGTGCTGCACGAAAGCGCCGACGGTCAGGCTCTGCTGGCCCCGTCACGACTGGAGCGTCGCCGTCGTGCGATAGATCCCACCCGCACGTCGCCTCTGGCCGGCCGCTACGGCAACGGGGACACCATCGCCTGTCTGGCGGCGACTTCCGACGGTGATGCAGTCAGCCTGGTGCAGTCGAACGCGTCCGGGTTCGGCAGTGGCCTTATCGAGCCGACCACCGGCATCTTCCTGCACAACCGCGGCACCGGGTTCAGCCTCGATCCGACCCATCCCGCCGCGTACGGCCCCCACCGTAGGCCGCCGTCCACTCTCTGCCCGACTCTGGTCACCGATCGCGCAGGCCGCTTTTCAGCGGCGATCGGATCGATGGGCGGAGACCGCCAGCCGCAGATCTTGCTGCAGCTCCTGGCCCGTCTGCTGCAACTCGGCCAGCTGGCGTCCGAAGCGGTCCCTGCAGGCAGGTGGGGTCTCTCCGCACCGGCCGGCTTCGCCGGGCTTCGCCCGTCCGGGTTCGACACATGGGAGGCGGCGGACCGCACAGTCGTCGCCGTAGAGGGTCAGGCCCCCGCCGGCTGGGCTGAGGGACTCACCCGGCTCGGCCACACCATCGTGCGATCCGACCCTTACCAAGGCACCTTCGGTCACGCCCACGCCATCGTGGTCCGTGACGGCGTGCTGGAGGGTAGCGCCGACCCGAGGACGCTCGGGAGCGGCGTCGCCGCGCTCTGACCCTCTGAACCCTCCATTGCAGCGAAGGACGTGCTGGGTCGGAAAGGCGTCCATGTCTGTCCCACGCCTATCGTCCTGCTTGCCACTCTGGACCTTCGAACTTCGATCCTGGCGGTATTCACCCTCCTCGGAGATGGCCTTCGAGATATCCTCGATCCCACGACAGGCGCTCGTTCAGGTTCAGGCGGCAGTATCGGAATCAGTGGCGTGGCTGAAGTCTGCGTGCGGCCCCGAGGTGGAGAGGATGGCGTGTGACCGAAACCAGCCGGGATCGGCTCGGGGCCACCCAGCGAGCCGGCCACGACCGGATGCGACTTGCCAAGGTGATCGGCGTGGGCACCGTGGTCGCATCTGCGGTAGCGAACGAGTACGGCTCAGGCATCAACTTCGTGGCTCCTCAAAGTGTCGGCGCCTATCCAGGTGTCCACGGCCTGGTCCCACTGGCAATCCTGGCAACGGGCATCGTCCTGCTGCCAAAGGTCTATCTCTTCATGCGCTTTGGGAAAGCTATGCCGACATCCGGTTCTACCTTTGGCTGGATAAGCCGAACGCTCTCGCTTCCAGTCGCATTCATCACGACTGTGGTCTGGCTGGCAGGTGTAGCAGGCGGAATCGGAGTGGTGTCATTCGCCGCCGGTACGTTTTTGGCCCAGACCCTCGCCAGCTCCGGCATACCCGGGTCGCCCCAGGTATCCAGTGCGATCGGCCATATCATCGTGGGCTTGGGAGTCATATGGGTCGTGTTCGGGTTGCACGTCGCTGGCGTTCGTGCCTACTCGATAGCGGTAAAGGTCCTGCTCGGTGTCATCATCGCGTCAGCGGTGACAGTGGTGGTCTTCGCTCTGGTCACACCAGCCGCCCAGTTCCTTACGAACGCTCGCCACGTCACAGGAATGGCCTTGTCTCGCCCGCATTCGTCCGGGCCGACGGTCGGAGGGTTTATCTCAGTCATGGCGCTCCTCGTCTTCGCGTATGGAGGAATCAACGCTGCACCCACTTTGGGCGGTGAAGCGCAGCACCCCCGGGGGACACTGCCTAGAGGGATCCTTCTCGCATGGGCCGCCGCCCTGGTGCTGTACAGTTCAGTCACATTTGCAGTGTTCATTGTAATGCCGTGGTGGTCCGTGCCTCAGCTTGCGAAGCACGGGCACACGGCTCTGACAACCATCCCAGGGGTTATGTCCCTGATCGCTCCAAGAGCAGTGTCGGCCATCTTCAGCCTCGTGGTGACCGTGATCGTGGCCAAGACGCTCGTGCCCCAGTTCATGGCCACATCGAGGACCCTCTTCGCCTTGGGACAGGATCTGCTGCTTCCTGAGGCGTTCGCCAGGACAAACCGCCACAAGGCGCCGACGGTTGCTCTTGCCGTCACAGCAGCTGCGGGGTCGTGCTTCCTGGTCGAGACTGCCCTGACGGGGTTCACGGCTGGCGTGGTGATCCGGTCTCTCGGCATCCTCGTCGTGCTGGCTGTGCTCGGGGCAGGGGTGCTCAACGTGCGCTTCGTGCGACCATCCCGGTTTTGGGGTAAGTCCTGGGCCACCGAGGCGACCGGTGGGCCATTGGCTCCCGTAGCGGCGATCCTGGGTATCGCCATAGCGATAGTTCTCGTCAGGTCCGTGATCGTCCTGCCCCACAAAGCTCTGCTCTACCAACCTTGGCTGCAGGCCCTCATAGCAATCCTCGTCGGAGCCCTCTTGTACTTCCAAGCAGTAGTGAGGGCTAAAAGGCTAGGAGTGGCTCTGAGCGGCGTCGGGGCCGAACCACCCGTCGAATGAGCACCCAGCAGCCTGGTATCGGCCCACCGCCCCGGAACGGCCCACGGGCCCCGGTACACTCCTCGGCACCGTCGGAGCTGCCCGGCCCGCTTACTCGGGCGAGCCCGTATGTAGCCTTCCCTACCCGAACGTGAGCACCAAGTCGGCGAACTGCGCCTTCTCTCGCAGGAACGCCACCGGACCCATGATGGTCGCCTCGGGGATCATGTTGTCCGCCGTGACGTCGAACAGGCGGGCGGCCATCGCGCAGGCGTAGATGTTGAACCGGCCGGTCGCCTTGGCCGCTCTCAGCGCGTCGTACGCTGTGGTGAACCGCTGCTGGTGCACCGCACAGAGGAACTCCTCCTTGCGTGGTTGGAAGTCGGATGGGAACAGCAGCCGGTCCTGGTCGATGTTGCCCCGTTTCAGGAAGTCCGCCGCCCACGCGGTGAACAGCACATCCACCACGGTCGACTCCTCGGAGTCCATGCAGATCGCGTGAGCCCATCCGAGCACGGTCACCATCGTGTCGTAGGTGCCGGCCCTGCAGATGATCGCCACACGCTCCAGGCGCTTCTCCTCGTCCGCTTCTGTCGAGTCCGCCGCTATCAGGCCTGTAGGGGATTCGGTAAGTGTCGTCATGGTTGCAACGTTCCTTTCTCGGGTGTCTGGCTGTCTCGGGTGTCTCGGGTGTCTCGGGTGTCTCGGGTGTCTCGGGTGTCTCGGGTGTCTCGGGTGTGCCGCTGTCGCCTCTCCTGCTCCAGCTCCTGCTGCGCTGGCCCTGTCGTGCTGCCGGGCCGTATCCGGTCCGGCGGCGTCGCCTGCTCGCACCTGGTCCATCCGGCGCCCACGCCCGCCTCGTGCCAGTCCGGCTAAGCAGTCACGGCGACCGGCGACGCACCGCTGCGGCTCTCGCCAGCCACCTGTGCCGACACGGCCAGGACCGACACGGCCAGGATCAGGATGACCGGCCCCAGAAGCCCCGTCGCCACGAGGGACGGCCGGGCCAGCACGATCAGGCCCACCGAGACGGCCAACGTCGACAGGGCCGCCACCACGCCCGGCCGCGCCAGTCTCTCGGGACGGATACGCACCGGGTCGGTCCTTGCGACCAGCGTCAGCACCGTCAGCAGCCCGATGCCGGCGGTCGCCGACACCCACATCGGGTTCAGTCCCAGCAGGAACTTGGTGGTCGAGAAGTTGGACCCCACGTTCCACGCCAGACCCGCCAGCGCACCTCCTGCGATGCTGGCCACCGCGGCCAGCCGGGTCGCTGCAGGCCACAGCAGCACCGCGATCGTCGGCGCGAAGATCGCCCCGTTGCGCAGCGTCAGCGAGAACACCGACCACCACGCCAGGTCCTGCGGCCGGAGCGTGGCGTACAGGACGATCAGCGCCGCCTGAAGCGGAAGGCACACCTGCACGCAGAACCGCAGCCTTCCTCCCAGCGCACCTCTGCGCAGCAGTCCCAGTACGTCCGCTCCCAGGCTGCTGGCTCCGGAGAACATCAGCGGCGCCGACCACGTCAGCGCCGACGCCCACATCGCCAGCGCCATCACCGCCACCACGACCGGCGACGAGCCCCTGATGAACAGCTGCGGCAGGGCGAACACGCCCAGCTCCCTGCCGCCCACCACCGTCCGCGCCGCCATGCCGATCACCACCGACAGCAGCGTGAACGCCACGATCGACACCATCGCCCCGTAGAGCCCCCTCCGGGCGGTGCCCGGGTCCTTCGCCGCCGTCAGCACCTGGAACTCCGCCTGCGCACTGACCACGTTCAACAGGTCCGAGAACAGCCACGTCAGCATCACCCCGAACCCCACCCCGCTCAGCGAGAAGAACCTCGGCTGCAACCTGTGCTGCATCAGGTGCAGCGGCGCCGAGTGCAGTGCCACCACGACCCCGATCACCAGCCCCAGCGTCATGACGACGAAGTTGGCTATCTGCGTGTACGCCAGGGCCCAGATGCCGCCCAGCATCACGTAGGCCAGCATCACCGCCGCCGTACCGACCAGCGTCACCAATAGCGGCCATCCCAGCACCACGTGCAGGAAAGCAGCTGCCGCCAGGACGTTGGACATGGCGAAGATCGGGAACGTCACGGCTATCACCACTCCCGCGAGCGACCTCGCCGCCGATCCGAACCGTTGGCCGATCAGCCCGCTGTTCGTCACATAGCTCAACCGCCTCATAGGGGTCGCCAGCGCGTACACGCTCGCCAGGGCCATGATCCCCACCGCCACCCCGAACCACAGCGCCGACAGGCCGAACAGGAACGCCGTCTCCAGCTCCACCACGAAGATCCACGAGCACCACAGCGCGCTGATCATGAAGAACACCTGCACCGCCGAGAACTGACGGCCTCCGTGTATGAAGTTCTCGCTGGTGGACCGCTTGCGGCCCAACCGGCCCAGGTAGACCAGCAGACCCGTGTACAGCACCAGCAGACCCACCACCGCGTACGACACTTGGAATCCCCCCGTCTCCCTTGTGCTCACCCGCCACCGCAGCACTAGCATTTCCATACTGTCCGCTCTGTGGTTACCGTACCCTACTAGTCAAGACCTATCCGGGGGTTACGGTACGGTAAGATGTCGCCGTGAAGGCCTACGGGCAGTACTGCCCCATAGCCAAGGCGCTGGACGTCGTCGGTGAACGGTGGACGCTCCTGCTGGTCAGGGAGCTGACCAAGGGTCCGGCCCGCTTCGTCGAGCTGCGGCGCAGCTTCCCCCGGCTCACTCCGACCGTGCTGACGCAGCGACTGCGCGACATGGAGGCGGCCGGCCTGGTGGAGAAGCGGCGGGAGCTGGACGGGCTGGTGCGCTACGGGCTCACTCGACGGGGCGGCGAGCTGGACGGTGTACTGGTCGCCCTGGGAACGTGGGGTGCCCGCCACACGCTCGGACCGCCGAGCCCGGACGACGACATGGTGCCCGAGATCTTCTTCCGGTCGGTGCCGAGCCGTATAGACGGAACTGCGCTGGGCGGCGGCAGCCTCACGGTGTGGGTGCTGCTCAGCGGGGCCGAGGGAGGGGCATGGACGATACGGGTCGACCGCGGCGGAGCCAGCGTGCTCACCGGCGAGGCCGGACAGCCGGACGTCGTGTTCCGGGCCACCACAGCCGACTGGATGGAGGTGCACGTCGGCCGCAAGACGCTCGCCACCGCCCTGGCCGACGGCACGGTACAGCTTTCGGGAGACGCCTGCCTGGCCGAGCGGTTCGCCGGCATGATCAGGCCCCAACCCTGGCAGCAGGACGTCGAGCCTGACGGCCGCGCTGCTGGCGAGCCTGACGGCCGCGCCGCTGTCGCCCTCTGAACCCGTTGGCAGCCGCCCCGCCCGTCCGCATTCGCGCCCGCGGCCATCCGCTGGTCGGCGCCACACACCACAAGTCGCTGGAGATCACCGCCGACTCGGACCTGACGGCCAGAGGCAGCTGCATCGTGGGCGTGGGCGCCCACTGGGACGCCGGGCAGTTGAGGTCGCTATCGGGCAGGATCGGCGTGACGCTCGTGTCCGGCGGCCACCGGTTCTGCTTCGAGTGCACCGTGTCGCCCACTTTCCTGGGCGGCTCGTCACTGGTGTTCCGCCGAGGAGCGGACCTGGCCGAGCGGACGTTCGCTTTCGACGCCACCGCCTCCGCAGCCGACGTGGACCGGGCGCTCGTCGAGGACCTTCGGGCGCCGGGCGCCGAACTGCTCGTCACGCTGCAACCGGTGCAGGGCCGACCTGCCGGGCCCGGAGCGCTGTACGTGGTGGGGCTGCCGGTCGGCAACGACGGGGACCTGTCGCCCCGAGCCCGTCGCGTGCTGGAGCAGGTGGACGTGGTGCTGGCGGAGGACACCCGCAAGTACCGCTCCCTGGCCAGAGGCGCCGGGATTGCCATCAAGGACCTGCGCAGCCACCACGTGGGAAACGAGAGTCGCGGAGCGGCCCAGGCGGTCGAGCTGTTGGCCGCAGGCACCAGAGTGGCGGTCGTGACCGACGCCGGCACGCCGGTCGTGAGCGATCCCGGCTTCGCCCTGGTCCGGGCGGCCAGGGAGGCGGGCATCCCCGTCCGGCCCGTTCCAGGGCCCAGCGCGCCGATCGTGGCCCTGTCCGCCTGCGGCATACCGGCCGACCGGTTCACGTTCGCCGGGTTCCTCCCCCGCAAGGCGGCGGCTCGCAGAGCCGCCCTCGCCGAACTGGGCTCCAATCCGGGAGCGATCGTCGTGTTCGAGGCTCCCCACCGCTTGGCGGAGTGCCTGGAGGACGTCGCCGCCGTTCTGCCCGGCCGGGACCTGTGCGTGGCGAGGGAGCTGACCAAGATCCACGAGGAGATAGTGGGCACCCGCACCGAGCGGGCGGCAGAAGTTGTGGCCGGCTCGCCGCCGCGGGGAGAGTACACACTGGTGATCGGTCCCGCCCCGGCGATCCAGCAGCAGCTGTCCGGTCCTGCGGCCGACCTGGTGTGCCGCATGGTCCGCAACTTGCCCGCCGTGCCCACCCGCGTGCTGGCCGACGCGGTCGCCCAGGCCGCCCCGATGTCCCGCCGCGACGCCTACCGACTCGTGCTCTCGCTCCGCCGGCGAAACGAGGACCAAGGCGGCGGCACTTAGCGTCTCATGGGTAATGAGCAGCGGCAACCGGATCCTCGTGGTGGTGATCGGCAGACCGTCCGATCCTCACCTGGCCGGCGCAATAGCCGACTACGAGCGGCGAGCGGCCAGGTACTGGCCGCTGCAGGTGCGGGAGCTGAGTGGGAACAGGACTCGGGGCGGCAGGCCTGACGAGGTCCGCCAGCGGGAGTGGGTGCAGATAGAGGCCGCACTGCCCGGCTCCCGCGAGCTGTGGGTCTGCGACCAGTCGGGCGTGTCCATGACATCGGAGCGCTTCGCCGCCACTATCCGGAGCCGGAGGGAGTCCGGCCGCCCGATCGCGCTCGTGGTAGGGGGAGCGTTCGGCCTCCCCGACGAGGGCCGCCGCCGCGCCGACCTGCTCCTGGCGCTGGCTCCGTGGACGCTGCCCCACGAGATCGCCCGGTTGGTGCTGGCCGAACAGCTGTACCGGGCCGGGACCATCGCCCGAAACGAGCCGTACCACAAGTGACGTCTCCGCCCCGGGTCGCTCCACTTCCCTGGTCGAAGGCGTCGGCCGGCGAGCCGGCCGCACCCCACTCCGGGGAGCATCCTTGAGCCTCGCCGTCGTGATGGCCAACCGGCAGCGTGCCGTCGTGCCGGACGACCGGTTCCAGGCGCTGCGAGCCGCCTACGGGGATGTCGTGGTCGACGTCGGCACGGGCGACGGCCGCTTCGCCTACCACCTCGCCCGCTCTACGGCCGAGTCTCTGGTGGTCGGGGTCGACCCGGTGGCGGCCAACATGGCCGCCACGGCCCGCCGGGCCGCTCGCAAGCAGGCCAAAGGAGGAGCGCCCAACCTGCTGCTGGTCCACGCGTCGGTCGAGGAGCTTCCGACCGTCCTCCATCGCACCGCCTCGGCCGTGTTCGTCCAGCTTCCCTGGGGACGCCTGCTTGAAGGCATCGTCACCGCGGACCCGGAGATCGTCGGCGGCCTGGCCCGGCTCTGCGCACCCGGCGCCCACCTGACTCTCACGCTCAACACCAGGATCTGGGAGCACGACCTGCCGGGACGGTTCGACCACCTGCCCGCCCCGACTCCCGCCCATGTCGCACAAGTGGTGGCACCCGCATTCGCGGCGAAGGGCATAGAACTGCGGCAATCCCGCTACCTGACTTATCCGGAAATGCGGTCGTTGGGAACGACATGGGCCAAGCGGCTCAGCAGCGGTTGCAACGAACCACTTTTCCTGCATGTGGCCGGGTGCTACCGGGGTCCGTCCTGACCCGTTCACAACTTTCGGCACCGCAGTAACATGCCCGCGACACGCACGCCGGCGGGCGCTGCGTCTTGGGGCAGGAAGGGACCACTCGTGCTCGTTCTGGTAACCGGGGGCGCCGGTTTCATCGGTTCCCACGTCGTCGATCTGCTCCTTTCCGAAGGATACGGGGTCCGGGTGCTCGACAACCTGTCCGAGGCGGCCCATTCGGGCAAACCCACCTACCTGAACCCGGGGGCGGAGTATGTGTGGGGCGACGTCAGCGCCCCCGACGTCTGCGCCGCAGCCGTGAGCGGCGTCGACTCCGTGTGCCATCAGGCGGCGCGGGTCGGGCTGGGTGTCGACTTCGGCGACGCCGTCGGCTACGTCGCGGACAACGACCTCGGAACGGCGACCCTGCTGAAGGCCCTGTTCGCCAGCTCCTTCAGAGGTCCGGTCGTGCTCGCTTCCAGCATGGTCGTCTACGGCGAGGGGGGCTACAGCTGTCCCACCCACGGCCGCGTGCGGCCGGCGCCTCGCCGAGAGGAGCACCTGCGGGCCGGCCGTTTCGAGCCGCCATGCCCCCAATGCGGGGCGCCGCTCGAGCCGACCGAGATCGACGAGAGCGAGCCGGTCGACCCGCGGAGCATCTACGCCGCGACGAAGCTCCATCAGGAGCACCTCTGCCAGACGTTCTCGAGAGAAGTCGGTTGCCCGGTCGTATCGCTCCGGTACCACAACGTCTACGGACCGCGGATGCCTCGCGACACGCCATACGCCGGGGTGGCCAGCATCTTCCGCAGTCTGCTGGAGGCCGGCCGACCGCCCCGAGTCTTCGAGGACGGTATGCAGCGCCGCGACTTCATCCACGTATCCGACATCGCACGGGCCAATCTGGCCGCTCTGCAGGCCGGACCATCGGCGTCGGGGTGTTACAACATAGCGACGGGGGTAGTACGGACAATCGCCGATATGGCGCACGCTCTTGCGGCCGCCTTCGGACCCGGCGCCCCGTCTCCCGTGACGACGGGCGAGTACCGGCTCGGCGACGTTCGGCACATAACCGCTTCCCCGGAGGCCGCGGCCCGCTGCCTGGGATTCCGGCATCGGATCGCGTTCGAGGAGGGGATGGCCGACTTCGCCACGGCCGAGCTCCGCGCGCCCCTCGGTTGACGCCAGCATCCCGCCACCGACCGGTGTCGCCTCCGGCGAGCTGACGAGCCAGCCTCCATCGTCGCCCGGTCGTCGCCCGGTCGCCGCCCGGTCCCGACGCAAACCCGGACGGCCGCCGCCCCGGGGCTAGGAGATCGGGAGTTGCTTCCCTGCCGCTGGCTGGTCCTGTGCTGCTTCGGCGCCGCGGTCGGCCGGAGCACTCGCAGCCGGAGCACCCCCAGCCGGAGCTACCTCTGCGGGAGCCGCGGGTCCCCCCCAGCTGTCCACCTCCGGCCAGATCTTCGACCGACCCTTGTTCACCAGACGGGCCGCCATCGCACCGAGCGGCCCGGTCGGCGAGAAGGCGACCGAGTAAGCGACGTGACGACCCACTTCGCCGACCGGGCGCCCCGCGTCCACCGCCCTGCGGGCGCGTGCGAACGCGTTTCTCGAGTACCCGTGACGCACCGTTGCGACGCCTCGCCAAGCTCCGGCCCACACTCGCCACCGGCGCTCCAGGAATGCCTGCCTGCGGTGGACGCCCAGCGTCCGGAGCGCTTCCTGGCCCTGGAGCCAGTAGCCGTGGGAGATGTTGTCTCCGTGATACCGGTACCGCAGCAGGACTTCGTCGAGGAACACCCCCGACTCGAAGTAGAGCAGTCTCAGGCCGAGGTCCAGGTCCGGAGCGAGAGTGTACGTCGGGTCGAAGCCGCCCACTCCGACGAGCAGCTCCCGGCGCACCATTAGGCAGCTCATCTTCCACAGCCCGCGGTCGGCCAGCACGTCGGCGTACGTCAGGGGGCGAGCCGCCCGTGAACCGATCACCCGCCCGTCGGCGTCGATGCCTTCCAGCCCCGTGTGGCACAGGCCCGCATCGGGACGGGAGTCCAACGCCTCCACTTGCATCGCCAGCTTTTCTCTCATCCAGAGGTCGTCCTCGTCCAGGAAGGCCACGTACCTTCCGCTCGCAGCCGCTGTCCCGGCGTTCAGCGCCCAGGCGGCTCCCGGACGTTGCTCCCGGATCGTCTTCACCTTGTCCGGCCACCGGCTCGTGTCCGGCTTCAGCCCCGCGTTGTTGTCCACCAGGATGAGCTCCCAGTCGGTGAACGACTGGCCAAGAACGCTCTCCACCGCGTCTTCCAGGAACCGGCCCCCTCTGTGGAAGGGCAGTACTACCGATACGGCTGGCGTGCTGTTCATGTCGTCCTTCGTCTGGTCGTTGGTCGGTCGCCGGTATGTGCCGTGGTCGGCGCGGATGGTACTGCCGCGCCCTGTGCTATGCCCACACCGACCTTCGCCGCAGCAGGTCGGCGCTTGGCCGCCTGGCCAGGTCGGCACTGGGTCCGCCCGGGCCGTACTTTTCCGGCAGTGGTACCTTCCTCCGGTAGTGCCGCGAGCACACGGCCCCCATCGCCGCCGTGCCGTTCCGGCAATCCCCGGAGGCTGCCTCTTGTCCTACGAGTCCTATGAGCTCCTGACGCCCGACAACTTGTCCGACTACTTGAAGAGCCAGCCCCATCTGCACGGCTCGGTGGACCCGCTGCGGCTCTCGGTGCGGGAAGTGGGCGACGGGAACCTGAACCTCGTCTTCATCTGCGAAAGCCCTGGGATGCCCGGTCTCTGCATCAAGCAGTCCCTTCCGTACGTCCGCATGGTCGGGCCGGAGTGGCCCCTCTCGCCGGAACGCGCCTGCGCCGAAGCCCGCTCCTACCAAGTGGCGAGCGAAGCGGCCCCCACCCTCGTTCCCCGCTACTTCGGCTTCGACGCCCGGCGCTACGCCCTGGCCCTGGAGAACCTGTCCGGCTGGACCGTCCTCCGCTCCCTGCTCAACAGCGGCGTCCCCGCGCCGGGTGCCGAGTCGGACGCCGGCGCCTACTCGGCACGGATGGTGTTCGCCACGTCCTTCATGGGACTGCCCTCCGAAGCGTTGCGCCGGCAGGTGTGCTCTTCGGCCAACGCCGAGCTTTGCGCCATCACGGAGCAGCTCGTGCTCACGGAGCCTTTCGTGGACCATCCGAGGAACAGCTTCTTCCCTGGGCTGGCGAGAGCCGTCGAGGATTTGCGCCGAGACCGCCACTACATCGCCAACGTGCAGCGCTTGAAGCACCGCTTCCTGACGGCGTCCGAGGCGCTGGTGCACGGCGACCTGCACACGGGTTCGATAATGGTCCGGCAGTCGGGGGACCGGCAGGTGGGCGGGGGCCAAGGTGGCGCTGGAACTGCGGGCGACAGATCGGGCGGCGGGGGCGAAGGGGACGGCGGAGGGCCATCTCGCCGCGACGCCCGAGTGTCCCCCACGCAGCTCCCGGACGGGGAAGGGTCACTATGGGCGGCAAAGGTGTTCGACCCGGAGTTCTGCTTCTACGGGCCGGCCGCACTCGACGTGGGCATGTTGATGGGGAACCTGGCGCTCGCAGCCGGCAGGGCGGCGGTCTGCGACTTGGGCACGCAGCGGAGCGGCGACATGTTGGCGTGGCTGCTGGTGGCAGTGGAACGGGTATGGGTCAGCTTCGAGGCGGAGTTGCGAGCCCTGTGGCCGGCGCGGACCGACACGTCGTTCGGCGACGACTTCCTCGAGGCCTGGCTCCTGCGTGCGTCCGAGGATGCGTGCGGGTATGCGGGGTGTGAGATCGTGCGACGGATCGTCGGGCTGGCGAAGGTATCCGACCTGGAGACGCTCGACGAGGGAGCCCGAGTGCGGGCGCAGTCGGCACTCCTGTCGGCTGCGCGGCGGACGACGCCCTCCCGGCTCGCCGAGGGGGGAGTTACGGACGAGCCGGCTGGGGTCGTGCGCGCGTTCGCCGAGCTGCTCCGCTCGGAGCTGCGCCAGGTTGGCTGAGCGACGTGAACCGGCACCGGCATCCGCCGGCGAGGCCCCGGCGAGAGCTCCTCTCGGAATCGATCCGGCCACAAGGTCGGTCTCGCCCTACCCGCAATTCCATCTGAGTGTCATGGCCAAGGCGCCGGTACCGGGGAAGGTGAAGACCCGGCTCTGCCCTCCGCTCTCGCCCGACCAGGCATGTGAGGTGGCGAGGTCGGCCCTGTTGGACACGCTCGACGCGGTTGCTGCGACAGCGGCTGGGCGACGGGTGCTGCTCCTGGACGGAACGGTCGGCCCCTGGCTTCCCGACGGGTTCGAGGTGGTGCGTCAACGGGGAGAGGGGCTGGCGGAACGCCTGGCGAACGCGTGGAGCGACCTGGGCCAGGGTGGCATCCAGATCGGCATGGACACCCCCCAGGTGACGCCCGGACTGCTCCAAGAGTGCCTGAGAACCCTCGCAGGACCGGGAGTCGACGCGGTGCTGGGCTTGGCGGACGACGGGGGGTGGTGGGCGATCGGCATGCGAACCCCTGATCCGCGAGTGTTCTCCCGGGTCCCCATGAGCACGTCCGCTACGGGGAAAGCGCAGCTGAGGCGGCTTCAGGATGAGGGCCTGCGGGTCGCACTGCTGCCCCCGCTCGTGGACGTCGACACAGTGGACCAGCTGTCGCTCGTCGCCAGTTCCGCACCATCTGGCCGATTTGCCGGCTACATCCGTTCCTTAGGCTATTAGGTGTATCGCGGGTCGGGCGCCGAAACTTTTCCCGACAAAAGTGGGCCTGCCGATTGCTCATAAGAAGTCGAGCAGTGGGACACTCGTCGGTATGGCTGTGGTGAAGCTTCTCGAGACGCATAACGCGCCCCTGCTGGCGCGGCCATTCTTCCAAGATGGCGACCCGGGTCCTATCGTCCGTGCCCTGGCGCAGACGCCGGAACTTCTGCAGGCGGCGGCGCCGCTCCTGGGAACTATTTTCGGCCCGACGAGCCTCGACCCCCGGACGAAAGAGGTCGTCGTCCTACGCACTTCCGCACTTGCAGGCTGCTCGTTCTGCACCACCGGTCACAGTGCCGCCGCCCTGGATGCCGGCCTTCGGCCGGCCCAGGTGAGGGCTCTGAGGGGCGATGGCGATCTGGAGACGGCGTTCGAGGACGACCGGGACAGGGAACTGATCCGCTGGGTGGACGAGATGGCAGTCGGCCGCTCGGGAATCCCCGAGGCGGTCCAGAGCCCGATCCAAGGTCGGTTCGGCGACGCAGGGCTGGTGGAGCTGGCCCTGCTGAGCGGCGTCACGCTTCTGCTGAACCGCTTCTCGACCGCCTTGGAGCTTCCCGTCTCGGAGGACACCGTGGCCCGCCTGGAGATAGAGGGGGTGCTGTGACCGCTGTCAGCGACGCGATCGCCAGTGGAGCGGTCGGCGAACGGGTGTGGTTCTATGCGAACTACCACTGCAACCTGACCTGCAGCTACTGCCTCACCGGATCCGGTCCGGCCGTCGCTCGGAGGCTGCTCGACCCGGCCCTGATGGTCGAGCTCGCTTTCCAGGCGAGGGAGCTGGGGTTCCGCTCGTTGGGTGTGACCGGAGGCGAGCCGTTCATGGTGTCGCACATGCCCGACACCTTGGCCACCCTGGCGAACATCCTGCCGCTGGTGGTGCTCTCCAACGGCACCCTCTTCTCCGGCCCGCGCCTGGAGAGGATGGAGCATTTGAGAGGCCTGCCCATATCGATTCAGATCTCCCTCGACAGCCCGGACCCCGACGAGAACGACTCCATGCGGGGACCGGAGAACTTCGCGAAAGTCGTCAAGGCCATACCGAAGCTGGTGGACAAGGGGATCAAGGTCCGCATAGCCACGACGCAGGAGGAGATAGGCGAGGAAGCGCTCGAACGGCTCTGCAAGCTGCACAGAGAGCTGGGCGTGCCGGACGAGGACCATGTGGTTCGACCGGTGATCAGCAGAGGGCGGGCGCTGACCGCGGGCATGGGACTCTCCGCCGGCGTCGAGAACATCCCCTGCGAGCTGACGATCAGCGCCGACGGAGCGTTCTGGAGCCCGTTCGGCCCCACTGTGACGAACGGCGACCTCGACTTGGACCTGTTGATCAGCCGGACGGTCAACCCGCTGTCGATAGCCGCCAACGCGGCCGTGGGGCTCGCGACCGGCACCAGCGCAGGGGCCGATGCGACACTGGGCATCAGGTGAACGTGAGCTGCGGCGGCCCGGTCGGGTCGCAAGATCGCATTAGCCGATAGCCCTTTCCGCAAAGAGCGAGGGCGGTGGCACCCCCTCGTACCGATCCCCGCGCTCGGTCGCCGCGCTCGGTCACCGACGAAACAGAAGGAGAGAACGCCTTGTCCGCAACGCCTGGGTCACCAGCCGCCGAATCGCCGCCCGGTGCCGACATAGGCGCCCGCCTGGACCGGCTGAAGTGGAGCCCGGTCCACAACGCGATTCTTCTCGCACTTGGGGCCGGATGGCTGTTCGACGCTTTCGAGGTGCAGCTGTTCGGCAACGCCATCGGCCCGTTGGGAGACTACTTCCACGCGTCGTTCCTCCAGAGGGACGCCGTCCAAGCCGTCTGGCTGGCAGGGATACTCCTGGGTGCGCTCGCCGGAGGCCGGCTGGCCGACCGGTTCGGCCGGCGAAGGCTGTTCATGCTCACGCTGCTCTGGTACGCGGGTTTCACGTTCCTCACGGCACTCAGCCCGACGCTCGTGCTGGTGTACGCGTTCCGTGCGCTGGCAGCGCTGGGAGTCGGAGCCGAGTACTCCATCGTCAACTCTGCCATCGCCGAGTTCGTGCCGGCCCGCGTCCGCGGCCGCGCAAATGCATTCGTGATGAACTTCTGGCCGGCGGGAGCGATCGTGGCCGCGCTCCTCGCATTCGTCGTGCTCAACCTGCTGACCGTGTCCAACGCCATGTCGTGGCGATACATATTCGCCTTTGGCGGGGTCATCGCCCTCGTAGTGCTGTTCTTCCGGCGGCACCTGCCCGAGTCCCCCCGATGGCTGGTGTCCCGGGGTCGGCTGGACGAGGCGGAGGCGATAGTCGCTTCGCTGGAGGCCGCTTCCGGCGGTGGCCGCAGGGGTCGACCGGCGGGGGCACCGATAGAGCGGTCGGCTCCTTCCTTCCCCCAAGCCATCAGGGAGCTGGTCGCCAAGTACCCGGGTCGGCTGGCACTCGGATGCTCGTTGGACCTCGCCGAAGCGTTCGGCTACTACGGCATCTTCGCCGTACTGTCCGTCGTGGTGCTGAAGCAGGTCCACGTGTCGAACGTCCAGATCCCCTTCTTCTACATAGTGGGCAACGTGGGTGGTCTCGCCGGAGGCATCGCGATGTCGGCCAACATCGAGCGCCTCGGCCGGAAGCGGACAGTGATCGGGTTCTACGCCGCAGCCGCGGTGGGAGTGGGACTGCTGGCGATAGCGACGTCGACCGGTAGCGCAGTGCTCGTGACCGGGGCGTTCGTCATATCCAACGCCGCAGCGACCGGGGCCTGGACATCGGCGTACCCGACTTTCACCGAGCTGTTCCCGACCCATCTGAGAGGTGCCGGGGTTGGCACATCGGTCGCAGTGGGCCGCATCGGAGCGATCGTCGGCACGCTGGCCCTGCCGTCCATAGCGGCTCAGATCGGCGCCGCGTTCTCGTACCTGTTGGTCGGTCTCTTCTGGGCCGTGGGAGTGATGGCCATGGCCATCTACTCCCGCTCGGGCGGTAAGGAGGCATCCGGCCTGTCCCTCGAGCAACTCGTGCCCGATCGAAATGCCGGGAAGATGGAACTGGCCGGAAGAGCCAACTGACGGGCCGGCTCCGCGAGCTCCCGGTCGGCCGTGGCGACGCGGACCGGGATAGCATGCCGCGATGAGCCGCATCCCGGACATGGCGTCGGCGGCGTCGAAGCAGTTGGTCCGGCTGTCCCGATCTCGGCGTCCGGTGGCCAGGGTGAGAACCGCTTCGGCGTCGGCCGTGGGCAAGTTGGCGGAGCGCCTCGACTTCGAACGGCTGCCTCCCTCGGTCGCCGTCCACTTGGCCTATCAGGTAGTGCTGGGAAGAAAGCCGGACCCCGGCGGTTTCGGCCAGTACGAGCGGGCGGTGGCCGCTGGAGAGCTGAGCAGGCGGGAGATGGTGGACGCGCTGCGCGGTTCGAGCGAGTTCGAGCAGCGGAGCTTCTCGGCGAAGATGATGGGCAACTCCATCCACGCCAGCCGCTGCCGCTTCGTCCGGGCGCTCCCGAAGGCGGCGACGATCGTGGACCTGGGGGGCACGGATCTGGGCAACCCCGAAGGAGCGTTCGTCGGGTTGGGCTACCCCTACCGGTTCGATTCGCTGACGATCGTGGACCTGCCCTCGGAGGAGCGGCACCCGATCTACAGCTCCAGCGAGATCGAGGCACCGATCGACACGCCCAGAGGGCCGGTCCGCTACAGCTATCACTCCATGACCGACCTCTCGGTCTTCCCCGACGGCAGTGTCGACCTGGTCTACTCGGGCCAGTCCATAGAGCACGTCACGCCGGAGGAGGGCGCCCTGGTGCTGAAGGAGGTCGCCCGGATCCTGAAGCCCGGCGGCTACCTGGCCCTGGACACGCCCAACAGCCGGGTGACCCGTCTGCAACAGGAGGAGTTCATCGATCCGGACCACAAAGTGGAGTACTCCTGGGCCGAGCTGCGACGGCTGATCGCCGGTGCCGGTCTCGCCGTGGACTGGGCGAAGGGCATCAACTACGCGGGTCTGTCGATGGCCCGACAGCGCTTCATGACCGAAGAGGTCGCGGCGAACGTGGGGCTGTTCGACGAGGTGGAGGACTGCTACATACTCGCGTGCGTGTGCCGGAAGCCGTAGGGGACCGGGTGGCCGACCCCGACGTGTGCGAGCTGTGCATCACCGCCCCGGACGCGGAGTGGCTGGCGGGCTTCACGAAGGCGCTGCTGGACCAGCGTCTGTGTGCCTGCGGCCATCTGTCCGCTCCGATCCGGTCGCTGTACCGCTGGGAAGGCCGCCTCTACGACGAGACCGAGGCTCGGGTGGCCCTCCACACCCGCACGGCACTGGTGCCCGAGATCCTGAAGCGTACGACCGCGGAGCACCCCTACAGCGAGCCGGCGGTGTTCGTGCTTCCCATCGAGGGTGGCAGCCGCTCCTACCTCCAGTGGATCAGAGACGAGACCGGGCCGAGGTGACGGGACACCGACCGTGACCGTCGCCACGCCGCCGGAGCGGCCGTGAACCATCTGGGCGTCGATGTCGGAGGAAGTGGCGTGAAGGGTGCCCTGGTCGACACGTCGACCGGCGAGCTGGTCGGAGAACGCGTCCGAATTGCCACACCTCAGCCGGCCACCCCCGGCGCGGTGGCAGGTGTGGTGGCGAGCCTGTCCGCCTGCTGGCCGCCGGGTGCGGAAGGAGTCGAGCCTTCCTTCGGCTGCACGGTCCCCGGTGTCGTGAAGGGCGGTCTGATCCGGACTGCGGCCAACATCGACTCTCAGTGGCTCGGGTGCGATGCTGCCGCACTTTACGGGGAGGCGGCCGGACGCCCCTGCCGGGTGATCAACGACGCCGACGCGGCAGGCCTCGCCGAGATGCGCTTCGGTGCCGGCAAGGATCGGCCGGGGACGGTCGCCATGGTCACCCTGGGAACCGGCATCGGGACGTCGCTGTTCGTCGACGGCATGCTCGTTCCCAACACCGAGCTGGGGCATCTGGAAATGGACGGGCGGGACGCAGAGCTGCTCGCGTCCGGAGCGGTGAGGGACGTCGAGCATCTGGGATGGAAGGACTGGGCGAAGCGAGTCGACCGCTACCTGTGCCACTTCAACCGGCTCGTCTGGCCCGATCTCCTCATCCTGGGCGGCGGGGTGAGCAGGAAGGCGGACAAGTTCCTGCACTACCTGAAGGTGGAAGTGGAGGTGGTCCCCGCGCGGCTGCGCAACGAGGCGGGCATCATAGGTGCAGCGCTGCTGGCCAGCGGAGCCGCCGCCCCTGTCGTCTGACCTCCGGACCGGACCAGGCTCGGAGCACACTGTCGAGCACGCCGGGCTGTTTCCTGAAGCGTACCGCAGGTCCTGCAACCAACCCAGGTCCTATCCCTGAACCCCAGGCACCGCTGACAGCAACCTCCGAACCTGCCCGGCTCGGTCCTGCCGAGACAGCACGGTGACGACGTCACCCGGTTGCAAACAGGTGTCTCCCACCCCGAGGAGCATCTGAGATCCCCTCTGAACCGAAATCACCAGCGCACCCTCGGGCAGCAGCGACTCGCGCAGCGAATGGCCGGCAAGAGGCGACTGCTCCACGACCCTCTCCTCGATCGCGACGGCGTCTGCCGACACCTGAGACAGCCGGCCGGCATTGGCCCCGAGAGCAGCGTGGTAGCCCCGGACCAGGTCGGTGGTGGCAACGACCCCCTTCACATGCCTCTTCCCGTCGATCACGGTGACCCAGCCACCCGCCGTGGTCAGAGCCTCCAGAGCCCGATCGAGAGTGGTGCGCACGTTCACGCTCGGGGCGGTCGCGTCGACGAGCCTCCCCACTCGGGAATCGGGCCGCTCCTCGTAACCGCGGAGCGCCTCCCGGGTGCCGACCGTGCCCATGAACCGGCCAGAACGATCGACGACCGGGGCACCCGGCACATCGGCGGCCATCAGCCGTTCGACCGCCTCTTCCAACTCGTCGCTCTCCTGCAGCACCACCCTTGCGGTGGCCAGAGCTTCCTCGACCTTGATCCCCGACAGCAGAGGCAACCCGAACTGGAGCCTCGATGCTGGGGACTCCGCCTTTGTCTTCAGCTGGCTCCGGTAGATCGTGTCGTCGTTCCGGCGAACGATCAGATAGGCGATTCCTACAGCGATCATCGCCGGGGCGAGCAGTGCGAGCGATCCCGTCATCTCTGCCACCATGATCATGACTGCAAGAGGTGCTCGCGCGATGGCGCCGAAGCAGGCCATCATCCCGGCGACCACGAAGGGTGCCGGGTTGTGCGGCACCGCCGGAGCAATCGGGTGGAGAAGCCGCCACACGGCGGCACCGGTGAAGGCACCGATCACCATTCCCGGTCCGAAGATCCCTCCGGACCCGCCCGAACCGATGGAGAGCGAGGTCGCCACGATCCGAAGGAAGGGCAGGAGGAGCACCACCCAAATGGGGATGGAACCGAGCTGAGCACCCAGTGCTCTCTGCACCCACCCATATCCCGTCCCCAACACCTCGGGCACTTCCAGAGCGATCAGGCCGACCATCAGCCCGCCGAGTGCCGGCTTGACGAACTTTGGAAGCGGTATCCGCCCGAACAGGTCGACCATCCCGTAGAAACCTTTGGCGTAGGCGAGTCCGACCAGCCCGGCCAAGCCGCCTATCGCTGCGTACCAGACCAACCGAAGCGGATCGCTGAACTGGTAGGACCGGTCGACGTAACCGAACAGCGGATTGAAGTTCTCGAACAGACCGAATGTGGTGTAGGCCACGATCGAGGCGACCAAGCCAGGTATGAGGGCTGCCACCTCGAAGTCGTCGCGGTAGATGATGTCGGCGGCAAGCACCGCTCCCCCGAGCGGTGCTCCGAAGATCGCGCCTATCCCGGACCCGATGCCGACCGAGACGGCGATCCTTCCGTCTTCGGGACCGAGATCGAGGAAGCGAGCCAGGAACGAGCCGAATCCGGCGGAGATCTGCGCGGTCGGCCCCTCACGTCCCCCTGAACCGCCCGATCCTATGGTGACCGCCGAAGCGGCGATCTTGACCAGTACGGTGCGCATCCTGATCCCCCGCGGATTGCTGTTGACCGCATCGATCGCGGCATCGGTGCCGTGGCCCTCCGCTTCGGGTGCCAAGAGGGACACAAGCGACCCCGACACCAGGCCTCCAAGGGTGGTGACCAGCGGAATGGCCCAAGGTCTGGCGAATCCGGCAGAGCCAGCGATGCCGCCCTCGCCAGCGGGTGACGGCGGCTGGTACCCCCCTAGCGAGCCCAGCAAGAGATGAGTCGCCAGCGCCAGCGCCGAATAGAACACGACCGCGCCGAGACCGGCGATGGCGCCAAGGGCGGTCCCGAGGACCAACCACCTCTGGATATAGCTCGCGTCGCTCAGCCACTCTCCGAGGGAAGCTCCTGCGCCTCGCGCCGCATGGCTCACGCCTGAGAGTGCTCTCCTGCTCAAGTGCGGGCCAGCCAACGCCGGGCGTGGTCCAGCCTCCGCTCGAGCTGCCCCACGGTGGCCGCCGTCACGTTGTCGAGGCCCGCCAATCGATTGAGCTCGGCGTTCACTTTGGGATGGGACCAACCCGTTCGCCGGGCAAGCGCCCTCGCCAGACGGTTGTTCTCGCGGCGCAGGAGCTGCTTGTGCTCACTCCGGGGCGGCTCGCCGGGGTCGCCCCTCCCGTCCGGCGCCAGGAGGGACGCTCCGGCCGGGGACCGAGCCGGGAGGGAGCCGCCGAGCGGCAACGGCGACAGCTCCACGACCAGGGAAGGATCGTCGTCTTCCCCTTCGTGGCCCCCTCGGTAGGTTCGATCCTGGTCCGCGGGCACACCCGGTCCCGTCGGCGACACCTCGTCGGGCGACAGGTGCTCGGTCGCCACCGCGGAGATGACCGAGAAGAGCGACGGTTGGACCTCCGCCGCCTCGGGGCCGGCCTCCATGTCGTGAGGCACTTCGGCGGGCTGCTCGTTGACCGGCCGCCGCCACAGGACGTGCCGCCTCTGCTGCGCTATCTGCGCTGCTCTCTGCACCAGGCGAGGGTCCTCCGGTATGAACATGTACGACGGCTGGCGGGAGTGGCCCGGCGACCATCGAACGAACCGACCCACCGCCTGGCGGAAGAACAGCTCGGTGGTCGTGGTCGTGGCGAACACCCCCACCCTCAGCCGGGGAATGTCCACCCCCTCGGACACCATCCGCACAGCGATCAGCCACGGCTCGTCCGATCCGGCAAAGCGCTCGATCCGCACCGACGCGAGAGGGTCGTCAGAGGTTGCGACCACCGGGCTCACCCCGAGATCGGCCCTCATCCGACGGGCAACAGCCTGTGCATGCTCCTGGTCGACGGCTATGACCAGGCCGCCGGCGTCCGGCTGGTCCCGCCGCAGCTGGGTCAGCTTCCGATGAGCGGCGGCCAATACCGAAGGCAGCCAGTCACCGTCCAGCGAGAGTGCCGTCCGCAGACGTTGATTGGACCTCACCTCGTCCAGTGCGTCCCCGAACCCGGCCTTGTAGGTTGCGCCGTCGGGAGCGGTCCACTCCATCTCCCCGTCGACTCTCGGGAAGTAGATCGGTCTCACGACGCCGCCCTGCTCCAGAGCCTCCCCGTAGCCGTACTCGAAGTCGGCGACCGCCTCCTCCATCTCGTACCGGACGAACGGAATGGCTTGGACGTCGGAGCGGAAAGGCGTCCCCGAGAGCAGGATCCTGCGCCTGGCACCCCCGAAAGCGACACGGATCGAGTCGCCCCACGCCCGCTCGTCGGCGGCATGGTGAACCTCGTCCAACACCGCTACGCCGCCCGACGACCGCCTTCCCGAAAGGACGGCGGCGACCGCCTTCGCGCTTGAAGCGACCTGTTGGTAGGTCGTCACGATTCCGTGCATGTCGGCAGGCAGGTCGCCGGCCGCTGCAGACCAGGCCGGGTCCAGGTGAACCCCGAACCTGCTGGCAGCGCGGGCCCACTGACGTTTCAGGTGGGCCGTCGGAACCACGATCACCACCCTCCCGGCACCGGCGCTCAGCTCTCGGCGTACGGCGGCAAGGGCGAAGGTCGTCTTGCCGGCTCCCGGTGTCGCAACTGCCAGGAAGTCCGGTTCGGAGGCGGACGACCATCGGTCCAGAGCCGTCTTCTGCCACCTACGCAGGCGAACCGACCGGTGACCTGCCGTGCGCTGGTCGGACGGGGAACGGGACAGCTCGGTCACGACGTCACCCTAAGCGAGAGCGATCGGAGCCGGAATGATCCCTGGTCCACCAGGAGGAACCCTATGTGGACATGCCGCCTGGGCCAGGGTCACCGCGACGGCCACCTTGCCGCCACGGGGTTCCGGGACGTCACCTTGCCGAGCACGGCGTGCAGCTCGAGCACGGACCGTTCCGCCTCCTCCGTGCAGGAGGGAATGCGACGGCTCCCTGCGTCGTTGTCCGAACCGTGAGCGACATCTCCAACGGGATAGACGTCTACTGGAGGCCGGGCTGCGTCTACTGCAGGATGCTGAGAATGGGGCTGGAAAGGCGACGCATCCGAGCCACCTGGCACAACGTCTGGGAGGACGCCGAGGCTGACGCCTTCGTGCGAAGGACGAACGGCGGCAGCCAGACGGTGCCGACTGTGGCCATAGGCGACACGGTGTTGGTGAACCCTTCGGTTCGGGAGGTGAGCCGGCTGAGCCGCCAGTCCCTGGAACGAGGAGCGTAGGCGGCGGGACGGCGAGGTGAGCGGGCGGGGTGAGCGGCTCTTGTCGCAGACTGGGGTGAGCGGCTCTTGACGCAGACTGGAGAGAGCAGCGTTTCGTGCCGATCATCCAAAGTGTGCGCCTGCGCGGCAAGCTTGCTCCCATCCTCGTCGCATCGGCCCTGATCGGTCCGGTCGCACCAGCTTCGGCGTCCAGCCCACCCCCGACCGCTCCTCCCCCCTTCCCGACTGCCGTGCAGTGGGCTCCCAGCAATCCCGGGAGACTGCTGCCCCGGGCCCGCGCGGAGGTCTCGGCGCTGTCTGCGGCGGTCCAACGGGCCAACAGCTCCTCCACGGCGGCCCTGTCCGCGGCGGTCGACGGCAGCGCTCGCCTTCAGCTACTCGACAGCGAGCTGACGAGCACTGTGATCGGACTGGCCGAAGCCAGCTCCGCAGCTCGGGCCGCCAGGTCGAAGGCTGCTTCGACCGCAGTGCTGGCCTACGTCTCGTGGGGTTCCCAGCAACAGGCGGGTCCTCTGCAGCCCGCCGTCGGCGTGGTGGCTGCCGACGGCGGGACGGTCGCTGGGACCGGCAGTGCCCGGCACGCCCGGATGACGAGCCCGGGGCCGGTCGGCGGGGTGCCGACACCGGAGCCCCCTCCCGGACGATCGGCGGCGGACGTCCAGGCGACCACGGAGGACGCCATGTTCGGTCTCCGGGCGGCCCTCCGCCGGGCGGAGCGGGCGTGGGCGGTGCAGCAAGGCCTGATCGGCACGTACCGGGCCGGGCTGTCCCGCATCCGGGCGGTGATCCCGCAGCTTCGCTCGGCAGTCGTCGCCGACGAGCGGCAGGCCGCTGCCAGCGCCGGAGAGGCCCGGAAGTACGGCGTGCGGCTGGACGCGGCCAAAGCCAGGCTGCGCCTGCTGCTGCTCGCCGCTCCGGTCCCATCGACGGGTATCCCGCAGGTGGTGCAGAACGCGTACCTCGACGCGCAGCACTACCTCGCTTCCAGCGACCCGAGCTGCCAGCTGAGCTGGGCCGATCTCGCGGCGATCGGCCAGATCGAATCGGGTCAGGCACGGTGGAACGGAACCCGGCTGGCCTCGAACGGCGACACGTACCCTCCCATCCTCGGACCGGCGCTGAACGGCAGGCACGGCACGGCGGCCTTGGTGTCTCCGCCGGTTCCACTGTTCGACGGGGGCGGTCCGTACGAAAGGGCGGTCGGGCCGATGCAGCTCCTGCCCACCACATGGCTGTCGGTCGCGCCTTCTCTGCCCACTGGCATGCCGAACGACCCGAACAACGTCTACTCGGCGGCGATGGCGGCGGGCATATACCTCTGCCGGGCCGCCGGACCCGCCGGGATGCGGTCGCCGGCCGGTCTCCGGCGGGCCTACGCCAGCTACAACCATTCCCGTAGCTACGTCCGCCACGCAGTGTCGCTGGCCCGCCGCTTCGGTGCCACGTCGGCTGTCGCACCTCTCCGGTAACGTCGGCCAGGTGACGGGAACGGTCCTGTGGCTGAGCAGTGCCCGGGAGGCGACAGTTGCGCTCGCGGACGTGGTTCGCAATGCCCAGGGTGAAGATCCGCTCGCGGCGGTGAGCGTCGTCGCCCCGTCCGCCTACGCAGCTCTGTGGCTGAGAAGAGAGCTTCCCCGCCGCTGCCCTGGTGGCCGGGGCGGCCTGGCGAACGTGCGGTTCGGCACCCTGGACGAGCTGGCGGCTACTGCCGCTGGTCCGGTGCTGGCGGCCCGCGGAGTGGCCGAGGCGGACCCGACGGTCCTCTATGCGGTCCTACGCTCGGTCGTCTCGCCCGGAGAGAGGTCCCACGTCCCGCCCGTGGGAGGACCGGTCCGGTCGGCCCCGAACCGCCCAGGTGGCACCCCGGATCCGGTGCTGCCCTGGGGAGATGCCGAGCTGGCGTCGAACCCCCGCACGCAACGACTGCTGATGGGGGCCGTGCAGATCCTGGGCGGCCTGACGAGCGCCGGACGGCAGCAGCTGGCCGGGTTCGATCCGGCGTGCCGGCCAATGCTTGCAGCGTTCGACGAGTGGCGCCGCCGGCTCGAGGAACAGGGACTGTACGAGCGGTCCGGCCTCTATCGGGCAGCGACGGAAGCGGTGGAGCAGGGGGCTCTGGCCGACCGGCAGGTGGTGGTCCATCTTCCCGCGGAACTGGCACCCATGCAGGAACGGCTGGTGACGGCGCTCACGCGGAGCACCCGCTGCTCCTTGCTTGTCGCCCTGACCGGGGATGCCGTGTGCGACGCGGAGCCGAGGAGACGAGGCCGGGAGTGGTCGGGCGGCATCCGGACGCATCGAGCTGCGCCGGTCGGAGATGCCTCCCCGGACCCGTGCCACGAACGGACCGGGGCGATCTTCGAGGCGCCGGACCCTGACGTCGAAGTGAGCGAAGTCGTTGCCCAGATCTCGAAGCAGCTGTCGAACGGCGTGGCGGCTCACCGGATGGCGGTGGCGCTTCCCCCGAACGGCCCCTACGAGCGCCTGGTGACGGAGCGACTGAGGACGGCGGGGATACCATTCGCTTCCCGGAACCCCCGGAGGCTGGCTGAATCGTTTGCAGGGCGGTGCGTGCTCGGCGCCTTGGAGCTGGCGGCCGGAGATCTCAGACGCGACTCGGTGTCCGACTTCCTCGCCCGCATCCCAGTCGTCCGTGGGGACCGACGTGCGCCTACCGCAGCGTGGGAGAGGCTGAGCCGCCAGGCGGGTGTCGTGTCGGGGGTGCAGCAGTGGGACTCCCGACTCTCGGCGTTGGTGCGCGAACTTTCCGGGAGGTCCCCGGCTACGGCGGACCACGCTGCTCGACTCCGAGAACTGATCTTGGAGATGTGGCCTCTCCTGCTGACCATCCGAGGGGCAGGGACATGGGCCACCCTCTCGGCAACCGTCGGCTCCTTCGTGAAGCTGCTGCTCGGCGGCGCGCGGCATAGGGAGGAGTGGCCGGAGAGCGAGAGGAGGTCCGCCGAGGTGGTGGAGGCGGCGCTTGCCAGGCTGGGGCGCCTGGACGGGCTGGACCCCGGTCCGAGCACGAGGCGCTTCGCGGATGCGGTCGCCATAGAGCTGCGACAGAGACAGCTCCACACCGGTTCACTCGGGGAAGGGATCACGGTCGCATCCCGGAACAGCCTCCTCGGCATGGACTTCGACGCCACGTTCGTCATGGGGGCATCCCGCTCGTCGCTGCCTGCCGCCACGGCGGGCAATCCGTTCCTCTCCCGCCTCTCCGCCTTCCGGTCGGCCAGGGCAGGCACTGGCTGTGCCGACTACGACGCCATGTGGGCTCGATACCACTACCTATGCTGCCTGGACGCCACGAAGGTCTCCGTCCGCACGTACTCCCGGGGCACCCTCGGGAACGGGGTCGGCGACGGCCCGTCCCCCTGGCTGGAGGCGGGCAGGATCGAGAGGAGGGCCGCTGCAGGATCGTTCGCGGAGTGGCTGACGGCCGCAGAACCGGTCCCTGCACCGCACGAGCATCTCGCGTCGATCTGGGCTTGGCGCGAGAGCGGGAACGCGCTGGAGGACCACCCCGGCCCCGGGGGGCTGTGGTGGTCCCGGGCCGTAAAGGGTTCGCGGGCTCGGGCGGCGAACGAGCTGGGGCCGTTCGACGGCCTGCTGGAGGGCGCCGACGGTCTCGTAGGCAGCCTCGTGTCCTCGCCTCTGTCGCCGACGAGCCTCGAGTCCTATGCCAGCTGCCCTCGCCGTTTCATGCTGTCCCACGTGCTGAACGTCCGGGCGCTCGACGCTCCCGAGGACGTGCTGACCATGAACGCCCGTGACCGGGGTTCGATGATCCACGAGATCCTGCACCGCTTCGTCGGGGAGCTGGTAGACGGTGGCAAGGACGGCGGCGTCGACCAAGACAGGTACGAAGGAGACAGGGACAAAGAGGGCGGAAGCGAGGCGGGGGGGGCCGAACGACTCCTCGAGCTCGCCGAGTCCGTGTTCGGAGAGTACGTGGAGAAGGGAGCGACCGGAAAGGCGGCGCTCTGGGAAGCGGAGAAGGACGTCGCCAGGGACCAACTGGTCCAGATAGCGAGAATCGACTCGGAGCGCAGGGCGGAGTGGGTACCGGTGGCCGTCGAGCGGTCGTTCGGGGTCGGTGAGGAGCCGGTCCTGCAGCTGCGCCTGCCGAGCGGGAGGAGCCTGAGCTTCCGGGGCTACGTGGACCGGGTCGACCGCCGCATGGGCGGCGGCGGCCTGACAGTGCTGGACTACAAGACAGGTCCGGCGGAGACGCAGGGATCGCTGGACGAGGACCCGCTCGTGGCGGGGCGCAGACTGCAGCTGGCGATCTACGGATGGGCGATGGGCGAGCGGTTCGGGGAGCAGGACGTCTGGTCGGGGTACTGGTTCGTCTCCGACCGGGGGCGCTACCAACTGACCGGTTACTTGGTGACGGACCATGTCAAGAAGCGGCTGTTGGAGGTGCTCGACGTGCTGACCGACAGCATCGCCGACGGGCTGTTCCCCGTGCGGCCCGGAAAGCGGAGCCGAGGTGCGTTCGAGAACTGCACGTACTGCGACTACGACCGGTGCTGCACTACTGCCCGCGATCGTTCGTGGGAGGACCAGAGGTCCCACCCGAAGCTGGAACGCTACGTGTCCCTGGTAGAGGGCTGACCTGTTGCTTACGGACTCGGCGCAGCGTGACTCGATCGCCGGTGACCTCGGCTCGACTCTGTTCGTCGTAGCGGGAGCCGGAACGGGAAAGACGTCGGCACTCGTTTCCCGCGTGATGGGCTTGCTGTCCACGGGGCGCTCCGGACTGGGCGGGATAGCCGCCATCACGTTCACCGAAGCAGCCGCAGCGGAGCTCAGAGACCGTATCGAGACGGCCCTCGAGGGGGAGGCGGCGAACGGAGCCGATTGGGCCGTTGCAGCGCTGGACGACCTACCGGGGGCACCGATAACGACCTTGCACGGCTTCGCGCGCCGGATCCTCGCCGAGCACCCGGTTCGGGCGGGGCTCCCTCCGGGCTTCGAGATCCTGGAGCCGGCCGAGACCGCGGTGGAGGAGGAGACCGGCTTTCGTGACTTCTTGGCCGATCTGTCGGACGACCCGAGGAACTCCCGACTGATGGCGAGAGTGGTGGCTTTCGGCATCACCCACAACAGGCTTCGGTCGCTGGCGGACGCTCTGCAGGGCAAGCTGAGGCACTGGGGGACCGAAGGCGTCCCTCCGACCGACTTGTACGAACCGTCCCCTGTGGACGGGAGCCACTTGGCAGAGACACTCGACGAAGCGCTCGGTTTGGCCGGCGGCTGCGCCGAGGCCAGTGACACCATGAGCGCCCACTTGGAGGAGATGGGCCGATGGCGCCGGCGCATCGGCGCAGCGTCGACAGAGGCCAGCCTTCTCCGGCTGCTGGACGGGGCGCCGAGCTTCGCCGCCGACCGGAAGGGGCGCCGGGATGCCTGGCCGGGGAAGGGCCTGGAGCTGGTCCGCCAGGCGCTGCGCCGTTCGGAGGACGAGAAGCGCGACATTCTCGGCCGAGCGAAGGCGGAGACGGCCGACCTTCTCGGGAAGCATCTTACGACTTACCTCTGCGCGTCGGCGGCTCGCAGGCGGCAGCAGGGCAGGCTGAGCTTCGACGACCTGCTGGTTCTCGCCCGCAGGACCGTCAAGAGCGACGAGCCGGCCAGGCGGTCACTCAGGCGGCGCTACCGGTACATCCTGATCGACGAGTTTCAGGACACCGATCCGTTCCAGTTGGAGATCGCGACGGCTCTGGCAGGGGGGCCACCGGGGTCGGCGGTCGGACCCGCGGACGAGGAGGTCGACGCGGGCCGGCTGTTCTTCGTGGGCGACCCCAACCAGTCGATCTACCGGTTCCGGGGTGCGGACTGTTCGACGTTCGCATCGGCCAGGCGGGCACCGGGCAGTACGACGGTGGCCCTGGACTCCAACTTTCGAACCGTCCCGCCCGTGCTCGACTGGGTCAACGCCGTGTTCTCCGAACTGTTGGGCGGTCGCAGCGGCGACAGCGGGGGGCCCTCCTACCGCCCGCTGCACCCGGTGCGCGCCGGTCGGGGCCGGGATCATCACGTGGACGTCCTCGGAGGACCGAGCGACCTACCGGCACCCGAGCTACGTCGGCTGGAGGCCGAAGACACTGCGAGGACGGTCCGGGAGATGTTGGAGGAGGGCTGGCCGGTGGAGGGGCGGGACGGGCATTGGAGGCCGGTCGGACCTTCGGACGTAGGAGTGCTCGTTCCCTCCAGGGTCTGCCTGCCGGATCTGCTGGACGCCTTCGACCGGGCGGGCATCCGGGCCCGGTTCGGGGCCGGACAAGGGTGGGCGACCGAGGAGGTGCGGGAGCTGCTCTCGGTCATGGGAGCAATCGCCGACCCGAGCGACCAAGTCGCGGTGGTAGCGGCAGCGCGATGCTCGATGTTCGGTTGCACCGATCCGGAACTGGCCGAGTACGTTCGCAAGGGCGGAAGGTGGGATCCTCTGGCTCCCGTACCGGAGGACCTTGCGCCCGACCATTCGGTGGTGCTGGCGATGGACGCCCTGGCCCGGTGGCATGCCGGGCGATTGGGCACGGGGGTGGCGGAGCTGGTGTCACGCGTATGCGCGGAGGGGCACCTGTTCGAGCTGGCCTGCCACGGCAGCTCGGCTGCGGAAGTGTGGCAGCAGCTACGGGCGATCGAAGCGCACGCGCGGATGGTCGACGAGTCGGGAGGGAGCCTGCGGCAGTTCGTGAGGTCGGCCGGGCGGCTCGCCGCATCCGGCAAGTCTCCCGAGACGGCCGCCTGCGATGCCGGCGGCGGCGAGGTGGAGGTCCTCACCATGCACGGAGCCAAGGGGCTCGAGTTCCCCGTGGCCGTTCTGTGCGGCCTGGGCAGCCCCGGCTCCAGCACCTTGCCGATGGTCCTCGAGGACGGCTCCGGACGCGCGGAGATCCGGCTCCGCGAGGAGCTGCAGACGAGGGGCTACCAGGCGCTCGCCGAGCGAGAACGGGAGCTGGCGCAGGACGAGGCCGTCCGCCTGGCTTACGTGGCCGCCACCAGGGCCAGGGATCACCTGGTGGTGAGCTGCTGGCACCGTCCCCGCCGGGCCACCCTGGCACTGGCGCTGTGGGAGGCGTCCCAGCGACATCCGGAACTGTGGAGTCTCAGAGAACGCTCGGAGCGGCGGGCCGTTCGATCCGGAGCGACAGGGGAACAGTCCGTGCGGCAGTTCCAGCCACTCGGCGAACCGGACGGCCTCCGGCTGCCGGCATCGCTCCGGCTGCCTCTCCTGACGACCGGGTCGAGGGAGGGCCGACCAAGGCGGCGATTCGCCGCGGCCACCGGCCTGTGGTCAATGACGGGAGCGGACGGCTCCCGTACCGAGGATGCGGAGGGGTGGCGGGCGACCTCCTCGGAGGTGCCTAGGGGGGACGAGCGGCTGAAGGGTCTCCGTTCTCGAAACGATCTCCGTTCTCGGACCGGACGCCACTCGCCGGAGGCAACAGGGACGGCGGTCCACGCCGTGCTCGAGCATCTGGACCTCGCCTCGGATCCCGGGGGCGACGAGGTGGGGCGGCTCGCCCGTTCGGTATGTCTGGCGTCAGGCGTACCCGAGTTGGAGGGGATTGTGTCCCGACTTGCCAGGACTGCACTGGAGAGCGGGGTCGTGAAGGTTGCCGCCTCCCGGAGGCACTGGAAGGAGATGCCGGTGGCGGCGGACATAGGCGGAGTCCTACTGGAAGGCTTCGTGGACCTTCTGTACGAGGAGCGCGAAGGAGGGCCGCTGGTGGTCGTCGACTACAAGACCGACGACGTGAGCCGGTTGGGTCCCGTGGAACTGGAGCGGCATTCGGAGCGGTACGGGCTACAGGCAGGCGCGTACGCACTCGCGCTCGAGATGGCGAGCGGACGGCACGTGAGCGACTGCGTGCTGCTCTACCTGGGCAGCAACGCTTCCACGGAGGTGAGGCTCGGCCGGCCCGCCGAGTCCATGGAGCACGTCGTCAGCCTTCTGAGTGATGGACCGGTCGACCGGTCCACCGAACCGGATGAGCGGTAGAGGTCGGGCGACGGCACAGCGGAGCCGTCCGCCGTTCTCAGGAACGGCTCAGGCGGAGATGGGGTACCTTGAGAAAGGCGAGCCCGCCCCGGGCACGAGGGGCGCCTTCTCATTCTGGATCGGGAGGAACGCGTGCGCATAGGCGTTGAGCCACTGGGACGCCTGGGTGGAACCCTCATGTTCCTCACGGCTGTGACCGGTGTGGCCCTGGGGACGATAGGAGTCCTTGTGCACGGTGCTCCGGGTGCCGGCAGTGGATTGTCCCCCGGTACACCCACAACGGCGACTCCCGCCAGCGGCGGCGGTGCCCCTGGCGGCAGCTCCGGATCGCCGGGCAGCACCACCCCCGGCGGAGGTGCCGGCGGAACGGCCACTTCGAAGTCCGGGTCGACCGGGTCGACCAAGGCGCCTGCACTCCGCTTCGGACCGACCCTGGCCGCTTCGGGCTACCAGCCCTACTCGTTCCAAGTCTTCCCCGGCTCGGCGAGCCAGGGAGCCAAAGTCGCGCTCTCGGGCTTCGCTTTCCACGCTACGCACGTCGGCTCCGAAGTCAAAGGGTCGGTTACGGCGCTCGGGTCGTCCCAGGTGCTCTGGAGCCAGACGGTGCCCGCGAACTACAGGATGTACGCGGTGGACTCCAATCCGAGCGACGACGCACCTCCGAGCGGTGAGTACGGCGGCAGCGACGACGGGTTCCTGGCCACCAGCCCTCAGGGAAGGATAGTCCTGCCATGAGCTACCGGACAGTCTCCACCGGCACGGCACGCGGCGCCCCGAGGCCGAGCATGAGTGGCGCTTCGTCGCCAGCTCGGAACGATTCCGAGGGCCGATCGAGGGCCTTGTGGCTCGGTTCGCTGCTGGAACGAGCCAGCGGCTGGGCGCAGGTGGTGTCGCGGATGATGCTGGGGCTGGTGTTCGGCTACTTCGCCGTCCAGGAGCTGCTGGCACCGAACCTGTGGACGCTCTACGTCCCCGTCCTGAAGCCGACCAGCGCGCTGGCCGTGGGGGCGGTGGAGGTGCACGGCTGGCTCCTGCTGATGCTCGCCGGTTCGTTGGTGCTGGGCATCCTCCCTAGGCTGGCGGGCGCCGTGGGCGCTCTCGTGATGGCGGAGATCGTGATCGCGCTCAGCGTCAACGGTGTGAACGCCATAGGGATGCGGGACCTGGGTGTCCTGGGGCTGGCTCTGGCAGTGATGGCGCAACGGGAGAGCCGGTGGACGATCAGCGGCTGACAGCGCGCTCAGAGTCTGCTCCCGGCAGGACCAGGCCTTCTAAAGAGGAGAACGAGTGTCTACACGAGCTGGGACGGTGACGAACCACGCCCGCGACCTGGCCAGGAAGGCCAACATCGCGGTGCAGAGGCGCACCTGGGGTCGGAGGGTCAACAGCTGGGACCACGCCGACTCGCCGGGCCTGGACCGAGTGGTGGAGGCAGTTCTCGACAGGGTGCCGCAGGGTCGGCTGGGGACCGTGGTGGACATCGGGGCAGGCACCGGACGCCTGACGCTTCCTCTGGCCGAAAGGTCGGAGCGGACGATCGCAGTGGACGTGAGTGCGGCGATGCTCGACAGGCTTTCCGAACGTGCGGCGGTTTCCGGCCTCTCGACTGTGGAGACCTCGGCCACTCCCGCCGAGCAGCTCGATTTCGAGGCCGGAAGCGTCGACCTGGTCGTGTCCAACTACGCGCTGCACCACCTGAGGGACGCCGACAAGGCGGCCCTCGTGAAAGCCGCGGCCCAGTGGCTCAAGCCGGGCGGTCTCATCGTGATCGGCGACATGATGTTCGGTAGAGGCGGCTCCTCCAGGGACCGGGAGATCATTGCCGGCAAGGCACTGGCCATGCTGCGCAAAGGACCGGCCGGGTGGTGGCGCATAGCGAAGAACGCAGGTCGCTTCCTCTTCCGGGTGCAGGAGAGACCGGTGTCACCCGAAACGTGGGTCTCGATGCTCCGTTCGGCCGGCTTGACGGACGTGGTCAGCACTCCGGTGGTGGCCGAAGCGGCGGTCGTCTCCGGGAGGCGGCCCGAAGGCGCCTGACCCGAAGGCGGGTGGCCGGTCACGCACTCTCGCGGCTAGTAACCTCCCAGCCTGCACGGCGACCGGCGCGAACGACCTGGGTGGACTGGGCGTGAGTCGAGAAAGCGGATCATGGACCGAAGGCCATCCAAAGTCACGAGGCTGCAGGAGCCGCGATCCGGAGACCGCCGACCGCCTAAGCGCTACGTGTCGGCCGCCATCCGGCGTCGCCGGGCAGCAGTGGGGCTCGCAGCGGTAGTGATGGTCGGCCTGGCGGTGACTGGCATAGCGGATCTGGCGAGGCCGGCCCCGAAGCCGGTCCGCGTGAGAATCGGCTCCGCCACCAAGCCGGCTGCCAAGGGCGGCGACGTGACGCCGAAGCGTCCTGTCTCGACGACCGTGCCGCCATCCCCGGTGACGACCGTCAGCGCTCCTCCGAAGCCCGGACGCTACGGAGTCGGACAGCTGGCGCTGTCCTACGTCGAACCTGGACGCTACGTCACGTATCCCCGGGCGCCGGGGGGTCCGGTGACGGTTCCGAGGACGCTGGCGGTCGAGGTCCTGTACCCGGTCGGCAGCAGGGTGCGCCCGAAAAGCGGATTTCCCCTGATCGTGTTCGGACCGGGCTACGACGAGACTCCGACGGCGTACACGCCGCTTCTTCGCAGCTGGGCCTCGGCCGGGTTCGTGGTCGCCGCGCCGACGTTCCCCCTTACCGCCTCCACCACCCCCGGCGGCCCGCTGAACGAGGCCGATCTCGTGAACCAACCCGCTGACGAGCAGTTCCTCATCACCAAGATGATCGCCGCCAGCTCCACTCCCGGCAACGCACTGCAAGGTCTCGTCAATCCTTCCGCAGTCGGAGTGGCCGGCCAGTCCGACGGCGGCAACACAGCGCTGGGCATCGGCTATGTGAGCGCGTTCCGGGACCCGAGAGTGAAAGCGGTGGCGGTGCTGTCGGGAGCGAGCTATCCCTTCGAGGACTACGGGGGTTGGTTTCCTGCTGGGTCCCCTCCGCTGTTGGCGGTGCAAGGCACCGCGGACTCCGTCAACCCGCCCGGCTACACCAACAGCTACTTCAGCGATGCGCCTCAGCCGAAGTACCTCCTGTGCCTCGAAGGAGCCGGGCATCTCCAGCCGTACACCACGGTCAACGCCTACCAGCAGATCACGACAGCGGTCACGACGGACTTCTTCGACCGATGGTTGTACGGCGGCGCGGGATCGTTGACCAAGATGCTGTCGGCGGGGACCGTGCCAGGCCTTTCGACCTTCTCGACGCAGTGCCTGCCGGCGCCCGCCGCGGGTTGACCCTCTGATCGACGGCCGCCGCAAGGTGCCGTAGATCAGGCAGGCAGTCACTCCGGGGAACTGTCGGGCACTCCGGAGGACTGTCGGGCACTCCGGAGGACTGTCGGGGATCGACGGGCCAACGATGGCTCAGGGGGCTACCCCAGGCAGCCGATACGACAGCGTGGCCGTGCTCGAGGTAGTCCAGACATCAAGCGAAGACACGGAACCCGGCGCCAGGCTGCTGAAGCTGGCGAACGAGGCTCCGTCCCAGATGGCATGGGCGCTCGCATCTCGAAGCCGGCGCTCGCTGCGGCTCGCCCTCGACGCCAGCGTCCGGCACGGGGCAGCTCTGCACGACAGGCGGCTTCCTCGAGGCGGTCCGAAGCTCGACCACGTGGTAGTGGGAGCGCACGGCGTCTTCGTGGTGGCCGTGCGCCTCCACGTGGGAAGGCCGGCCCGGTCCATGCTCGCAGACGGCTACGGCTGGCGGTTGAACGTGGGCGGCACCGACTTCACCGAGCTGGCGGCCGAAGTGGCTCGACAGGCGCACGCCCTACGGATGGTCGTCGGCTCTGCCGGATTCTCGGAGCAAGTCTCGGTGCGACCTGTGCTCTGTCTGCCCAATGCCAACTGGCCGCTGCTCGGACGTCCCTTTCGACTGGACGAAGTGCTGGTGGCGCCCGCGACGAGGATGGGGCGGCTGGTTCGCAAGAGGGGAAGCCTCCGCGCCGGTGACGTCGACCTCGTCTCCCGCATGCTCGATTCGCAGCTGTCACCCGTTCGGCACCGCTCCTGAGCGCACGCTGAGACGAGCGGCGTCCCGATCCAGCAAAGTGGCGCGCAGGTGAACCGTAGTGAAACAGTTGCTTACCGACCGGCGAGGGTAGGACATGGCGCGTGAACCAGAGAGGGCTCGACGAGGACGGGATAAACCACGGGGTCCGGGAGCTCTTCGCCCTCGTGTCCGAAGCACTGGCGGGCGCAACAGACACTCTCCTCGCCGGGGACCGTGACGCGGCTCAGCGGGTGGTGGACCGGGACGAGGAGATAGACGGCTTGACGGCCGAGCTGGAGCAGGCGGTCTGGAGCAGGATCGACGGCCACGGAGCCGAGGGGGCGGACCTGCGCCGACTCGTCGGCGTCCTGCACATCTTGCCCGAACTGGAGCGGAGCGCGGACCTAGCGGAGCACATCGCTCAGAGAGGCGTGAGCGGACTGGGATCCGAGATGTCTCCGTCCAGCCGGGGCCTGGTGCAGAGGATGGCCGAAGTGGCACTGGAGATGTGGCGGGCCGTGGCGGACGCCTACGACGACTGGGAAGTGCGGTCCGTTCCGCTCGACGAGGCGGACGAGGAGCTGGACATCCTGCACGACCGGCTCACGTCCGAGGTGGCAGCCGGGTCGATGGCTCCTTCCGCCTCCGCCCAGGTGACCCTGCTGGCAAGGTTCTACGAGCGGCTCGGGGACCACGCGGTCAACCTGGCGCGCCGAATCGCAACCACCGTCCAGAGCTGACCGGAAGACGTCTTCGGGCTGGTCGCCGTGGCCGCTCGACCGCTAAGATGCAGCGTGCACCGCCTCGACCTGCCCGCGGCAGCGAACGGCGTGCTGCCCAGTCAGCGACTTGCGGAGGCGGTCAGGGCAGGCGCCATCGACGGAGGGCCGGGCGGAGTACCGGCGGCGAACATCCAGCCCGCCAGCCTGGACCTGCGGCTCGGCGAGGTGGCATACCGGCTGAGGTGCAGCTTCCTGCCGGACCGGCAACCGGTCGAGGACAAGCTCGGCGACTTCGTGATCGACGAGCTGGACCTCCGGGACGACGGGGCGGTGCTGGAGACGAACCGTCCCTACCTGGTCCCCCTGGAAGAGCGTCTCGCCCTTCCGCCCGACGTGCGGGGAAAGGCCAACCCGAAGAGCTCCACGGGTCGGCTCGACGTCTTCACCCGCGTCATCTCGGACAACAGCTATCGCTTCGACGAGATCGTGGCGGGCTATCAAGGTCGCCTCTACCTGGAGGTGGTGCCACTGTCCTTCGCCATCCGTGTCCGCCGCCACCTGGCGCTCAACCAGCTGCGACTGTCCGTCGGGCACAGCCGGCTAACCGACGACGAGGTGAAGGCGGAGCACGCCCGGTCCCCTCTGTTGATCGGCGAGGGGGAGCCGGTGGCAGCCGAAGACCTCGCAGTGGGCGACGGGCTGTTCCTGAGCCTGGACCTCCGAGGCGACGCCGAAGGCAGAGTGGGCTACCGGGCCCGGGACAGCGCTCCGCTGTTGGACATGACCCGCTCGAAGCTCGACGCGCAGCCGTACTGGGAAGCAGTCGTCAGGGAACCCGGCGACAGGATCGTCCTGACGCCGCAACGCTTCTACCTTCTGATGTCCAACGAGGCGGTCGTGATACCACCCACAATGGCTGCCGAGATGACTGCGTACGATCCCACGAGCGGCGAGCTGAGGACCCACTACGCAGGGTTCTTCGACCCGGCTTTCGGCTTCGGTTCGGAGGGCGGATCGAGGGCGGCGCTGGAGGTGCGGGCACACGACGTGCCCTTCATGATCGAGCACGGACAGAAGGTGTGCAAGCTGACCTTCGAGCGGATGTTGGAGGAGCCGGAGTCCCACTACGGACAGAGCATCGGGTCGTCGTACCAGGGGCAGGAAGAAGCGCTCGGCAAGCACTTCCGACCCTGAGCGGCCGGGTGGGGAGCGGCCGGGCGGGGAGCGGCCGGGCGGCGAGGGACCGTTCTCCGTTAGGCTCCCCCAATGGCCAGGATCCCGACTTCAGCAGTGGCGGCGGCCTCCCTCGTCGGGGGTTACGTCGTAGCCAGAGCGACCAAGGTTCGGCCGCTGGGAGGCGTGGCTCTCGGAGCCGGAGGTCTGTGGTGTGCTCGCCGGTGGCTGGCAGTCGCCGGCCCGGTGCGGACGATCGCTCTGGTGGCGGTCTACCTGGGAAGCTTCGGCGGCTCGCATCCACTGGCGAAGAAGATCGGTGCATGGCCGTCCGTCCTCTCCGCTGCAGCTCTGTCCGGAGGGTCGAGCCTCGTGCTGGCCGACCTGGAGCTTGGCAGAAAGAGCCGTGCCGGAAAAGGAAGCTGACGGTCTGCGGGCAGAGGCGCGGCGGCACTTGGGGCGCCTCCGTAGTGCCGTGCGGAACAGAGCGAGGGCCCGTGGCGTCGAGCTGGTCCAGGTAGCACCCCGCGGAGGAGAGAGCCTGCTGGGACTGCACCTGTGGCACCTGTTCTCGGCGCTGGACGTGACGGTTGTGGTGGACGTGGGTGCCCGCACCGGGGAGTTCGGGTCCTGGCTGCGGCGCAACGGCTACCAAGGGAGGATCGTGTCCTTCGAACCGGTGGCAGCCAACTTCCGCCGGCTCTCCGAACGGGCGAGCAGCGACACGTCGTGGCAGACGTACAGGATGGCCCTCGGATCGTCCGAGGGAACGGGTTCGATCAACGTGACGGGCGGCACCCAGTTCAGCTCGTTTCGCCGGCCGAGCCACTACGCGCAAACCGTCTTCGGGTCCGAAGCCAGTATCTCGTCGGTGGAAGACGTAAAGGTCGGGACGCTCGACTCGGTATGGGACGAGGCAATCGGCACCGGTGCCGCCACCTACTTGAAGACCGACACCCAGGGATGGGACCACGAGGTCGTGCGAGGCGCTTCGGAGGCGCTGCGCCACGTCGTCGCCGTGCAGATGGAGGTGTCGCTCAAAGCGGTGTACGACGAGAGCCCTCCACTGGAGGAGTCGCTGCGCCTGCTACGCGACCTCGGCTTCTCGGTGTCCGGCTTCTTCCCCGTGACGCTGGACCATGACCTGAGTGCCATAGAGATGGACTGCGTCGCCGTGAAGACGCCGGTTCCGGGAGGTCCGCCGTCGCGCCTGGCAGTCGAAGGGCGCACCGGGGCTCGCCTGCCGACGGGTTGACGGTCGGCGTCGGCGGCGTCGGCATCTCTCGCACCCATGGTCACCGGCGGACCGTGACGGACCGTGACGGCGAACCACGCGTGGAGCGGATGCGAAACGGCAGGTGTGGGGGACGGAGCCGGCCAGGCGACCTCGCTCAACGAGACGGCGGTGGGCGAGGGGGGACTTGAACCCCCACGAAGTTTCCCTCACAGGAACCTGAATCCTGCGCGTCTACCAATTCCGCCACTCGCCCCGGCCACCTGAGCTTAGCGGGCTGCCCGCGACGCCGTCTTTCTGGGTAGGCTCTGGGCGACAATGGGACTCGAGCGTTTTGAGCGGCGGCTGGAACGGCTGGTGGAAGGTGCTTTTGCGAAGACCTATCGCCGTGGGCTCCAGCCGGTCGAGATCGGGCGCCGCCTGACGAGAGAGATGGACCTCCAGCGTACGGCTGGGGTTCGGGGGACCATCGCCCCGAACGTGTTCAGAGTGGTGCTTTCCGAAGAGGACGTCTCCCGGTTCGAGAGCTTCGCAGAAGCACTGTCGACGGAGCTGGTGGATGCCGCCAGGCAGCATGCCCACCAGGAAGGGTACGGCCTGCTGGGTCCGGTCGAGGTGGAGCTACTGGAGGATGCCGACCTTCGTCCGGGCGTCTTCCTGATCGAGACTGAAGTGAGGGAGGGCCCCGGCGGAGGTCCGGCAGCAGCCCTGGTCACGCCTTCGGGCGACCGGATCCACTTGGAGGACGGGCCGCTGGTCATAGGAAGGCTCCCGGAGTGCCAGCTGCGGCTGGACGACCCCAACGTGAGCCGGCGCCATGCGGAGGTCCGGCGCCGGGACGGGTACGTGACCCTGTTCGACCTGGGATCGACCAACGGGACGTTGGTGAACGGCATCCCGGCCAAGGAACGCAGGCTGAACGAGGGCGACAGGATCACGGTAGGCAGGACGACGCTGACGTTCGAGACGGGCTAGCGTTGTCGGCGCAGCTCCTGACGATACTCAAGTTCTTCCTGGTGGCCCTGGTCTGGCTATTCTTCCTCCGGGTGGTGCGTGCCATGTGGGCGGAGCTTCGCCGGGGCGGAAGTCAAGGAGTCGTAGGTGACTCCCCGAGTGCTGCCGGAGAGCCACGCGGCCGGGAAAGGCCGAGTGGGCTCACTCTCCGGATCCTCGAGCCGAAGGAGCGGTCCGGAGAAACGTTCCCGATCGACGGCGAGATGACGCTGGGACGGGCAGCCGGCTGCGCCGTCTCGGTGCCGGAGGACAGCTACACGTCCAGCATCCACGCAAGGGTGTTCGTGAGAGACGGGACCGTGTGGGTGGAGGACCTGGGATCGACGAACGGAACGTGGGTCAACGGAAAGGGAGTCGGATCGCCCACCGCGCTCCACAAGGGCGATCAGCTGCTGTTCGGTCGGACGTTGGCGGTCGTCGACAAGTGATCCTCCAAGCGTGCGCGTACCTGCCCGCGTCCGGTCACGCGGCGTCAGAGGGCATAGCCGAGACGTGACCACGCTGCATTCGGTGCTGGCCACGGACGTCGGTTGCGTGCGGGCGGCCAACCAGGACCGGGCGATCGTCGAACCCGCTTTCTGTGCCGTCGCCGACGGCATGGGAGGTCACCAGGGTGGCGAGGTGGCAGCGCAAATAGCAATCGAGACGCTGCGATCCGCTCTCGCCGGCACGGAAGCTACTGGCGAGAAGGTGCGGCAAGCCGTCCGCCAAGCCAACCAGGCGGTTTGGGAGCGTTCACTGGCAGACGAACAGCTGCGGGGCATGGGCACCACTCTCACGGTTCTGGCTCTGGTCGGTGCCGAGGGGGAGGAGCGGCTGGCTCTGGCCAACGTGGGGGACTCGCGGGCGTACCTGTGGCGGGCAGGGGTTCTGTCCCAGGTCACGGCAGATCACAGCTTGGTGCAGGATCTGGTTCGGGCAGGCCGCATAACCGAGAGCCAGGCGGCGGAGCATCCGGGCCGGCACATCCTGACCCGAGCCCTGGGCGTCGACTCGAACGTCGACGTGGACCTGTGGAACTTCCAGCCCATGAACGCAGACCGCTTCCTCCTCTGCAGCGACGGTCTCGTCAACGAAGTGGACGACGAGAGGATCGCTCAGCTGCTCAGGCAGCATCCCGAGGCGAGGCAGGCAACCGAGGCACTGGTGGAGGCGGCGAAGGCGAACGGCGGCAACGACAACATCACCGTCGTGATCGTGGACGTGGAGTCGGGGGCCGGAGCGGCGGGTGGGGCCGGAGCGGCGGGGGCCGACGGTGCCCCCCACCCGGTCCTCACCCCTTCCCCGGGCGAGACGGGCCTCCAACCTGTGGAGCACGCTGCCCCCGTTCGCCGGTCTCCCGCAAACGGGGACGCCGACATGGACCGCAGTGGCCCGAAGCTGCAGGCCGAGGGTGCCTCGCAGCGGGAGGGCGCCGGCTCGGACCTCGGGCACCCACCGCGTAGGGTCACGCTCCGGGTGGTTCTGTTCCTCCTGGTGCTGGTACTGCTGATCGTGGGCGCACTCGGGGCGATCGTGTGGTACGACCACAGCTCCTACTTCGTGACATTGCGGCGCAAGAAAGTCGTGATCGAGCAGGGAAGGGCCGGAGGACTGCTGTGGATACAGCCCCGGACTGTCGTCCGCACCGGCCTCACCCAGTCTCACGTCCTCGCGTATCGAATTCCATCGCTTCAACAGGGGGTGCAGGAGCCGTCCCTGTCGGCGGCAAAGCGCTTCGTCGCCAACCTGGCGTCGGAGTACCGGAGCCTTCCGCTGCCGCCCGGATCGTCGCCATCGGCCCCTTCGAGTCGCTCGCCCACCACCTCCACCACGACGGCCGTACCGTCGTCGACGAGCCCCGGGGCCGGCTGAGATGGACCGCCACATACGCAGTCTCGCCCTCTTCCTCCTGGCCTGTTTCGTGCTTCTCTTCATCCAGCTCAACAGGATCCAGGTGCTGCAGGCACCGAAGCTGGGCTCCGCGGCGGGGAATCCGAGAGTGGCGATCAACCGCCTCAGCCGAGCGCGGGGCGTCATCCAAACCGCAAACGGCGTGATCGTGGCTCAGTCGGTGCCCAGCCACGACCAGTTCAAGTACCTCCGGGTTTACCCGGATGGACCCTTGTACGCTGGGATCACCGGTTACGATTCCCTGAATTACGGTGCAGCCGGGGTCGAGGCGAGCTACGGCAAATACCTCGGGGCGCATTCAGCCCCGATTCACTCGCTCTCTGACCTTCTTACTTCCAACACGACGACGGACAGCGTCACGCTCACCATCTCCAGCACGCTGCAGAGCTTGGCCGCGCAGCAGCTCGGCACCAAGCACGGAGCGGTAGTGGCGATAGACCCTTCCACGGGCGCGATACTCGCCATGTACAGCTCCCCGACCTACAACCCCAATCTTCTCGCGAGTCACAATGGGGCTACCGAACAGAAGGCGTGGAAGGCCTACACGTCCAACCGGAGCCAGCCGCTCTTGTCCCGCGCCTACCAGCAGCGCTACCCACCCGGTTCCACTTTCAAGATCGTCACGTCGTCGGCCATCTACGACCACATGCCCTCCCTGGCGAACACCATCTATCCCATGTTGCCTGCGCTGAAGCTGCCCCAGACGACCGCGCTGCTGCACAACTACGCGAACGAGGTGTGTGGAGGGACGCTTGCGAATGCGTTCAAGGTGTCGTGCGACAGCACTTACGGTCAGATAGGTCTGGATCTCGGAGGCTCCAACCTGGCCAGTGAAGCGAAGTCCTTCGGGTTCGACCACGTCCCCCCCCTGGACCTTCCCGGGGCCGTGGCCTCCTCCTTCCCCGCTGCGTCCACGTTCGCCGGCCAACTGCCCGCCCTGGCCTTCTCCGCCATAGGGCAGGAGAACGTGGCGGCCACACCGCTGGAGATGGCCATGACCACAGCTGCGATCGCCAACGGGGGCAGGATGATGGTCCCCCATGTGGTGGCGCAGGTTCGGAGCGCCCAGGGCACTCTCGTGAAGCAGGTGACACCGCAGCTGTGGCGCCAGGCGACATCCTCCTCCACGGCGGCCTCCGTGGCAGCGCTCATGAGAGGCGTCACCCAGGGAGGGACGGCCTCCAACGTCGCCATACCCGGCGTCACCGTGGCGGCGAAGACCGGAACGGCTCAACTGGGAAGGGGCAACGGCTACACCGACGACTGGCTCGTGGCATTCGCGCCTGCGTCCAACCCGAAAGTCGCCGTGGCGGTCGAGGTGAACAACCAGCCTCCCCCGGCCACCGGTTCCTCCGCCGCCGGGCCGATCGCACGGGCGATGCTGATCGCCGCCCTGGGACTGGCGAACGGATGACGGCGGCGTCCGAGAGACGACCGCGATCCGGCCTAGGCTCTGGAAGCACATGGCTTCTGTAACACCCACCGCCTACAACGGCCGCTACGAGCTCACCACCCGGATCGCCAGAGGTGGCATGGCGGAGGTGTTCCTGGCGAGAGACCTGCTGCTGGACCGCCCGGTCGCCCTGAAGGTGCTGTTCCCCGAGCTGTCGGTCGACCGGGCATTCGTGGAGCGCTTCCGCCGGGAGGCTCAGGCGGCGGCCAATCTGACTCACCCCAACATCGTCTCGGTGTTCGACTGGGGAGAGGCGGAGCGCACCTACTTCATAGTGATGGAGTACGTGTCGGGCCAGCCGCTGTCCACCGTGATCCGGAACGAAGGGCCGCTGCCGGACCGACGAGCGGCTGCCATCGCCTCGGAAGTGGCGTCGGCGCTGCAGTACGCGCACCAGCGCGGAGTGATACACCGGGACGTGAAGCCGGGCAACGTGCTGCTGACCGAAGAGGGTCAGGTGAAGGTGGCGGACTTCGGGATCGCAAGGGCGGCGAGCGCCAACGAGAGCCTGACCCAGACCGGGGCAGTCATGGGCACTGCGACGTACTTCTCCCCCGAGCAGGCGCAGGGACACGGCGTTGACGCCCGCAGCGACGTGTACTCCCTCGGAGTGGTGCTCTACGAGATGGTGACCGGGAAGGCGCCCTTCAAGGGAGAGAACCCCATCTCGATCGCCTACAAGCACGTGACGGAGCAGCCTGTCCCGCCGCGGGAGGTGACGCCGTCGGTTTCGCCGGCGCTCGAGGCGATCATCCTGAAGGCGATGAGCAAGGACGCCGCAGACCGCTACCAGACGGCTCAGGAGATGCGGTCCGCGCTGCTTCGCTTCAACGGCGGTGCAGTCCCCTTGGCCCCTCCGCTGGCATCGGCCACTCCGACGGCTGCCGTCGGCTCGGCTGCCGCGGCCGCCTACAACGAGACCCGGTCGAACGTGGCCATGCCGACCGAGGCGGTGAGGGCGACCAGCACCCGCATGAACACGGCGGTACGCCCCGGCGACGTCCCCGCGCCGGTGAGCCGCAACCGCACCCCTCTTTACGTCGCGCTGCTCCTGCTCCTGCTCCTGCTGCTCGCCGCTCTGTACCTGATCCTCCGGGGGGGCCTCCTCGGGCCGTCCACCGTCACCGTGCCGGCGGTCACCGGAGACAGCTTGGGAACGGCGGAGCAGTCCCTCTCGTCGGACGGCTTGGGGTACTCCGTCGCGGCAGGCCCGTCGTCCTCCGGATCGAGGGTCACCAGGCAGGTCCCCGCCGCCAGCAGTTCTGTGAAGCACGGCACGAAGGTGCTCCTGTACACGTCTCCTGCCGTCCGCACCATCCCATCCGTGGTCGGCAGGTCCTACCACAGCGCCCGCGGCGTGCTCCGGTTGGACGGGTTCGCGGTAAAGGAGTCCGTCGTGCAGGGCCAGGGCCACAAGGGGTACGTCATCTCGCAGTCCCCTACGGGCACGGCTCCGGTGGGTACCACCGTGACGTTGACAGTCGGAGGGGGCACCAACCTGGTCACCGTGCCCAACGTCGCGGGAGACTCCCTGGGGGCGGCCGAGAACCTGCTGGGTCTGGCAGGGCTCACGGTCGGCAACACGATCCAGCAGTATTCGTCAACTTCCAAGGGATCGGTCATCGGCAGCAGCCCTTCGGCGGGCTCCACGATAAGCCCGAGCCAGCCGGTCAACCTGTACGTGTCGATGGGTCCCGAGCCGGCGACCACGTCGACGACCACTCCGCCCACCACCACGTCCACGACTTCACCCACGACCACGTCGACCACGTCGACCACCACGTCCACGACAGCCCCTCCGGCGAGTACGTCCACCACCGGTCCGCGGTCGTGACCGCCCTCTCGGCTCCGCGGGTGCTGGTCATAGACAACTACGACTCGTTCGTGTACAACCTGGTGCAGTACCTGGGCGAGCTCGGAGCCGAACCGCTGGTGTACCGGAACGACGCCGTAACCGTCGCCGACGTCGAACGGATCGCCCCCGATGCTCTGGTGATCTCGCCCGGCCCCGGACGTCCCGAGACCGCAGGCATCTCTTGCGCTCTCGTAGAGACGGTGTCGCGCACCGTTCCGACTCTCGGGGTGTGCCTAGGCCATCAGTGCATCGGACATGTGTTCGGGGCGGAAGTCGTCCGAGCTGCGTCGCTGATGCACGGCAAGACCTCACCGGTGCGCCACTCGGACGTCGGAGTCCTGAGCGGTCTTTCGCAGCCGTTCGAGGCGACGCGCTACCACTCCCTGGTGGTCGACCGGTCCACCATGCCGGGCTGCCTGGAGGTCACCGCCGAGACCGACGACGGAGTCGTGATGGCCCTACGCCACCTGGACATGCCGATCGAGGGAGTCCAGTTCCATCCGGAGTCGATACTGACCGGCGAAGGCCGCCGACTGATTGCCAACTTCTTGTCACGCATACCACACGCGGCGGCTGTCTCGGGTTAGCCTGGCTACATGGCCACACCAAGGGGCAGGCAGGGCACCAGGGGCGCTCCGCATCGCAGGGTGGTCGGTCGAGCAAGCGGTCCCCTGCCGAACCGAGGCAGATCAGGGCGTCCCACACCGAAGGGTGGTACGGGCAGGACTGCCGCCTCGAACCGTCGCTATACGGAGCCGCAGGCCCGGTCGGGACCGAGCCCCAAATGGGTTCCGGTGGTGATGCTGGTCCTCGTGGCCCTGGGTCCGATCGTCATAGTGGCCAACTACCTCGGAGTCCTGCCCGGGAGCCCCACCAACTGGTACCTGCTGGTAGGGATCGGGCTCATCGGCAGCGGCTTCTTCGTGGCTACCCAGTACCGCTGACCAGTACCGCCGAGTTGCGAGACCACGGCCGGTTCCCGCCAAGCATCGTAATTACGCGCTCGTAGTTCTCCCCAGGTATCTCCACAGTCTGTTGACAACGCCGCGGCCGCTGCCCGTGGACGTATCCGAGACATTGCCCAAGCTTTACCGTCCCCTTACCCGGCAGGCTTACGGTGGCGAGCGACATAACTCGACCGATGCCGGGGGGCAGGCCGATGCCGGGGGGCAGGGTCCGTGCGGTCGGGTCTCACGAAGAGGGGGGCAACGTGAACGATCGCATGGCGGCTCAGTACGCGCACGTGGCGGCGGGGGGCACGCGCCCGGATCGCCGGCCACAGTCCAATCCCGTCATCGAGCTGCTGGAAGCGGACCATGCCAAGATGCAGCATCTCCTGGAGATGTTGTCGATCGAGTCACGCCGCTCCGCCAGGGCATGTCTGGCCCAGCAGGTGGTGACGCTGTGTTGCACGATCGAAGACGTACGCGAGCGCACGCTCTACCGGGAGGTCGACGCAGGTGGCACGTATGCACGCGAAGACCGAGCCGACCGTTGCAGCGAGATCAAGCAGCTGCTGCAGGCGGTGGACTCCTACACCCACAGGGTTCTCCCGGAGAACGTGCACGCTTTCGACGGAGCTGGCTTCGAGGAAGTGATAACCCGCTTGACCGGAGCGATCCGGACCCATCTCGAAATCGAGCGGAGAGAGATGCTGCCGCGGGTGGAGGCTCTGTCCGACGAGCAGCTCGAGCGGCTGGCCGCCTCGATGGCGAAGGCCCGGCGCAACTCGCTGTCCAGGCCGCACCGCCACGCGCGGGGGGCGCTGCAGAGGTCCCTCTGCCGGTTCGTCGACCGGCTTCACCGTTTCGAGGACGCACCCGACTACTACAGCAGGGACCTGCGCCGCTCTCTCGCCCGAGTTCGCTGATCGGCGGCCGTTTGAACGGCCTCTCAGAAGCCGCTTCCGGCGACAGCCGCCGCACCAGGAGCCGGTGTGGCCGGCTCGCTCCCCGCAGCAGCGGATACCGAGGCCGAGGCCGGAAGGAACAGCTTGCCGCACCAGCTGTTCCTCAGGGTCCCCAGCGCCGTGACGCCCCATGCCACGACCAAGAACCCGTACAACCCGACCGCCACGCGAGCAAGGAGCAGTGAGCCGGCGGTGACGGCGAGGGCATTGGTCCCGGTGACCACCGTGCCGACCGGGAAGGTGAAGCTCCACCAGGTGAGGGCGAACGGCATGCCGCTGCGGATGGTCCGAAGCGTGATTGCCGCCGCAAGTGCCATCCACAGCATGGCGAAGCCCCATACGGCTATCCCGTAGAGCAGGGCTGCCACCGACATCGCCGTAGCGTCTGCCGCCGGAAGAGCGCCGTGCGCGGCGACCCTCAAGAGGTTGATCGCCGTGATCGACTGGCCGAGAGGGCCGAGCACGATCCACAACGTGGGCACCATGCCTGCCGGACCGACCTTGTGGTAAACGAGGCGTGACCAGACGAGGGTCAGCATGACCACCGCCGCCACGGCCGACAGGCCGAACATCGCCAGGCATGCCAACAGCATGTCGAGCCGACCCTGGGCTGTGGCGATGTGCGGGATCAGCACAGCTCCGGTGGCAGCCGAGACCATCGGCGGCACCACTGGCATCATCCACGTCGCGAAGGTGTCGCCGGGGCGTATCTGGTGGCGGGTGAACATCCTGTACGGGACGACTGCTGCCGAGAGGAGCCCTGTCACCGTGCCTACGGTCCACAGCACCCAGTCGGACGCCAGGGCGAGATGCTGACCCAGTATCGGGCCACCCAGGAGGGCGGTACCCGTGCCCACTGTCAGCATCGCCATAGGGGGCGCCCCGTAGAACTGCGCCGTCGCCGGGTCACGACCGTGACCAAGGGCATGCTCGGTGAACACGAGCCAGTGGATCGCCCAAGCCGCGGTCAGGGCGACAAGGAGGAACGCATCGACGATCCAGACGGCGGTCGCGAACGCGCGTAGCCCGGTCACTCGAACCTCCAGCGTCGCAGCGGCGTTCGCCACGATGCCCGTGCCCATGATGGAGGCGTACCAGTTGGGACCGAGGTGACGGAAGATGTGGGACGGCCGTTCCAACTGGCTCAGGGGGCGCCGACTCCTGGATGGCTGTCGATCGCTCCGTGCCGTGGTCGAACTCGGCGGTACGCTCGCCCCGTCCCGGGGCGACAAGGTGTCGGTAAGCGTTTCCATGCACTCCACGTTGGACCGGTTCGGTCACGGCTGGTAGGGGCAGGACTGCTTTGACGTCATAACTCCCGTTTATGGGTGTGTCACGACCCGTAGTCTCGTTCTGCCATGACCCTGCCTCCCAGGACGCCGGAGCTGAAGTCCCTCGACCTGCTCCTGACCGTGGCCGAGCTCGGGAGCCTCGGCCGTGCAGCTCGTCGCCACGGCGTGTCCCAGCCCGCCGTCAGTGCCCAGATAGCGCAGCTGGAGCGGCAACTGGGGGTACGGCTGCTGGAGCGTTCCGCCTCCGGGTCGAGGCTCACTCCGATCGGGTCGGCCGTCGTCGACTGGAGCTCGAAGGTGGTGGGGGCGGCGGCCACTCTCATGACCGGCGTGGCGGCGCTGCGTGACCACAGCAGCGGCCATCTTCGGATCGCGGCGTCCCTGACCGTGAGCGAGCATCTGATGCCTGTATGGCTGGTGGCGCTTCGCTCGCCGGATCCCAACTTGAGCGTCTCGCTGACGGTGGCCAACTCCGCAGCAGTCGTTTCCATGGTGTCGTCCGCCGAAGTGGAACTGGGGATCGTGGAAGGCCCCGTGCCCACGGTCGGGCTCTCGAGCCGGGTGCTGGGGAGGGACCGGCTCACGGTGGTCGTCTCCCCCCGCCACCCCTGGGCTCGGAAGCACTCCCCGCTGCCCGCCAGCGTGCTGGCGGGCACACCCCTCATCCTGCGGGAAGCGGGGTCCGGTACGAGGATGGTCCTCGAGCACGCACTCGCGCCGTTCGGAGGCGTGGCGCCTCCTCTCATGGAGCTCGGGTCGACGGTTGCGATCAGCAGGGCGCTCCAGCGCGGCGACGGCGCGGCGGTGCTGGGCTCTCTGGCCACTCGGGACGACCTCGACGCGGGACGCCTGGTGGAGGTACCGGTGGACGGCGCGGACTTCACGAGGGAGCTGCGGGCGGTGTGGCGAGGGGACGAGCTCCTCGGCCTGGCCGCCAGGTTCCTCGCCGTGGCCGGCAGGATCGGAACAGGTGCTCAGCCGTCCGAACGTCGGTGACGTCGGGGATGTCCGAACGTCGTCGACGTCACTGACGGGATGGGCCTAGTCTGCGGTCCGGAGCGCCAGGGCCGGCCGGATGCCCGAAGCCTGCTGGGCAGGCACGGTCGTGGCAACGAGCGAGGCGAAAAGAGTGGCGAGCACGAGTGCCGCCACTTCGACCCAGGGCACCGTGAAGGGCAGGCCTGATCCGAAAACGTGGCTGGTGGCGAGCCGCCACGCCGTGACGAGCGCGAGCACCGCTCCGATGACGATCCCCTCCGTGGCGACGAAACTGGACTCGACCAGGAAAGCCCTGCGGACGGCGTTCGACGGGAAACCGATCGAGCGCAGCACCCCGATCTCGCGGCGCCTCTCCCGGACCGCCCTCACCATGACCACCCCCAGGCCCGCGATGCCCACCAGCAGGCCCAGGGCGAGGTAGCCCTCCATGAGCCGGAAGAACTGCTCCTGCTGGGCGAGGTTCTGCCTGACCACGGAGGCGAAGGTACGCGCATCGGCACCGTGGGCGATGCTGGAACCGTTGACCTTCGCGGCTACGGCACTTGCCGACACAGAGGGGGAGGTGGCGACTTCGAGCGTGTCCGGGCTGGCAGACGTGCCGAACAGCCTGGACATCGTGCTGGGCGACACGAGGGCCAGGGCGTTCCCGAAACCGGCGTGGGCGACCGCGGCCAGGTGCAGCCGCGCGACCGCTCCGGTCATCGGGTTCTTCAGCATCACCACGTCACCCGGTTGGGGCGGTAGGGCGCCGGGCCGCCCTCCACGGTTGAGGAAGAAGTTGCTGACGATGGCGAGCGACGGGTTGTCCAGAACGGCGCGGTAGGCGGCGGCGTCGGTTGGATAGGCGGCCGCTCGCTTCGCAAGCGCAGGAGGGCCTCCCCGCACGAACGCGGGTCCGAAAGTGGTCGCCGGCCAGGGCTGGTAACCACCCGGAGAGAAACTGGCCTGCCAGAAGGACTGGTTGGTCGACGAGAGCGCCGCCACGTCGGTGACTCCCTTGATGCGAGCCACCGAGCCGGCCGGCACCGGATCCGCGGGATTGGACGTCACCTGGACGCTGAAGCCTCCGCCCACTTCGTGAGTGAAGTTGACCACCTGTCCGGCGAACACATGGCTGAACACCGTTACGAACACCAGCATGAACATCACGAGGGAGTACATGGACAGGGTCATGGCCGTGCGGAAGCGCCTCGCCAGTGGATAGGCGAGTCCGATCCGCAGCGCGAGGTTCCTCCCGCCGCCGCCCAGGAGCGAGAGAGCGGAGCCGACCAGGCCCTGGTTGACGCTCACCAGGGCGACTCCGGCCGCCGTAAGCTCCACGCCCTGGGCGACGAACACAGGAACCGACGCTCCTGCGAACGCTTTCGGGAACAGGGAGAAGGACGTCACCGCCCATGCCAGCACGGCTCCGGCCGCGAGCGAAGAGGCCAGTCTCACCGCCTTACCACTGCGGCGCAGGACGACCCGGGCGACCAGGGCCATACCGCCGAGCGCCACGCCAGGACCGACGAGAAGCGCCATCCCCTGCTCGCTCCGCACACCGCTCATGCCGCTCGCGGCTCCTCCCAGGAGAGCCAGCACGCCGAGCGCGGCAGTCAACTTTCGACGCTGGTGAGGCGGCTCGGGAAGGTCCCGTATGGCCCGGATCACGTTCAGCCGGGCGATGCCGATCGAAGTCAGCGTGACGGTGGCGAGGGAGATAGCGCAACCGGTCCCGAACCCGGTCGCCAGACTGGACCCTTTCACCGAGTAGGCGAGAGCCTGGATGCCCGATCCGGGGCTCGCGAACAAGCTGGCAGCGGCCTGCACCACCAGCCATCCCACTCCGAGCCCCGCTATGGCCCCCAGGACGGCGGAACCGAGAGAGTACAGCCATCCCTCCAGTGAGAAGGCGGCGACAAGACCCCTGCGGGTCATTCCCATCGCCCGGAGCATCCCCAGTTCGCCCCGGCGCTCCTCGGCCAGCATGACGAAGATGTTGACCAGCAGGAGGACTCCCGCCAGCACGCTGAAGAACCCTATGCCGCCGAACAGCTGGGTGAACTGCTTTCCCGCCGTGCGGGCAGCTGACAGCAGATCGGACTTCACGTTCATCACCTGTACCGGAAGCCCAGCCAGTACCCGGTGCAGCGCCCTGTCCGCGTTGGCGGTGCGAGCCGCGCCTCCGATGACCCCGCCGCCGTTGGAGATGGCCACCATCCGCTGGGGCGCGACCGCCGCACGAGAAGCTGCAGCTCCGGACGCCTCCCTCATGGAGCCCAGGGTGCCGGGAGCGACGAACAGCGTGCCGGGTCGAGAACCCGTGTGGAAACCGGCCACGCCGACGTCGGGCAGGATCCGCCCCACCGCCAGCGTGCGGGACGACCCGTAGGCGTAGACCCGCACTCGATCGCCGACCGCCAGCTCCAGTTTCCTTGCCACGTAGCGATCGACGAACACCTGACCGTGCAGCGGTGTGCGGGCGGGAAGGCCCGTCACCGACGATCCGTAACCTCCCAGGTGGGACATGGAGCCAAACGACGTCTCCACCAGTGTGGCGGCGGGCGCCACGCTCGGGCGGCCCGACGTCGAAGGAGCGGACCGGGCAGAAGAGGGCAGGGTCGCGACGGCGACTGTCGACACCGTCAGCGGCGCCGCTCCCGCCACGTCCCGTCCATGCAGCCGTGCGATCGCCGTCTCGGCCCTCGACTGAACCGAGCGGTTCGGGGCTGCGACCAACTCGTCGATCGGTCCCATCTGGGTGAAGGCGATCTGCCGTATGGAGGCGTTCAGGGTGTCGCCTACGACGAACGAGCTCGTGATGATGGCGGTTCCGAGCATGGAGCCGATCAGCACCAGCAACGTCTCCCTGGGCCGGCGGACCGCGTTGCGAACTGCCAGCGTCCGCAGGAGGGGTCTGGTGGCCAGAACCACCAGGAAAGGCAGTGACAGCACCGCCACCACGATCAGGGCGATCACTGTCCCGCCTCCAGCGTCCCGGCGGTGTCCGGCGCCCCGGCGGTATCGTCGGGCAGCCGTTGCGCCCGGACGACACCCGGGGAGGAACCCGGCGCCGGATGGACACCGGAGGCAGCGTCCGACACTATCCTGCCGTCGCGAACGACGATCGACCGCTGGGTCAGCGCTGCGAGGGCCCGGTCGTGGGTGACCAGGACCACGGTCAGGCCCTGGCAGTGGAGCTCCCCGAGGAGGTCCATCACTCCTGCGGCAGTCTCGGTGTCCAGGTTGCCGGTGGGTTCGTCCGCCCACACGATGCTGGGTCTCCCGGCCAGCGCACGAGCGACGGCCACCCGCTGCTGCTCACCTCCCGACAGCTCGTTCGGGCGATGCTGCAAGCGGTGACCGAGCCCCACCCGTTCCAGTGTCGAGGCGGCTGCCTTTCTGGCCACGCCCGGCGACGTCCCGGCCAGGAGCAGCGGCAGCTCCACGTTCTCCACCGCCGACAGCACCGGGATCAGATTGAACGCCTGGAAGATGAACCCCATGTGCTGCGCTCGGTGACGGGTCCGTTTCGCATCGCTCAAGAGGTTCAGGTCCGCTCCCGCGACGACCACCTGGCCCTCGTCGATCTGGTCCAAGCCGGAGAGGCAGTTGAGGAGCGTGGTCTTGCCGGAACCGGAAGGCCCCATGACGGAAAGGAACTCGCCCGATCGGACGGACAGGTCGATGCCGTCCAGCGCAGTGACGACATCGCTGCCGGTGTTGTACTTCTTCCTCACTCCACGGGCCGTCAAGATGTCGCCCGTCATGCGAGGATCGAATCGTGCCGGATCGGATCGTGCAGGATCGGTCACCGGAGTGGTGCACGGCTGATGGCGAGACCCTGCGACCCATGCGAACAGAGGCGTGCGGAGCCGACGTCGGGAGGCCCGGACAGCCTATTCGAGTCCATTCCCCGACGTTAACCCAAGCAGGAGGTTCGAGGTAGGTGGCGAACGAGTGGCGCGACGCGGTGATCGGTCAGCTGGACTGGTACTGGTCGAAGGTGTTCCGGCCTCGCCTGGCGAGCATGGAGGACGAAGAGTACCTGTGGGAGCCGGTGGAGGGATGTTGGACAGTGCGGCCGGACGCCGGAGGCCGGACCGTGATCGACTGGCAGTTCCCAGAACCGGAGCCGGCACCCGTGACCACCATCGCCTGGCGCCTGTGCCACTTGGGAACGACGCTGGCACAGCGGGCCAGATTCCACTTCGGGGACCCGGCGATGGATGAAGGCGCCACTTTTCTACCCCTGACGTCAGGCGACGGCGTCGCTTTCGTCGAGGAGGGCTTCGAGGCGTGGCGGTCGGGAATCGAAGCGTGGCGCTCCGGAGTGGAGGAGGCTGAGAGCAACGCTCCGTCCACAACCCCGCACGACATGGCAGCAGTGCTGGTGCACATGAACAGAGAAGTGATCCACCACGCAGCAGAAGTCGCTCTGCTGAGGGACCTGTACCGCCACTCCGCCGGTAGGGCCTGAGAGCGGCCCGACCGGCCGATGTGCCGACGTGGGACGGCGTCGAAAGGCCGGGGCTCAGGCCGAGATCCCCAAAGGGCTCGAGCTCTGAGCGGGCAGGATCACCTCGACCCGCGTCCCGCGGCCCACCTCCGACTTCACCTGGATGCGGCCACCGTGGATCTCGACCAGGTTCTTCACTATGGCCAGACCCAGCCCGGTGCCCCCTATCTCCTCCCTCTGGGTGTTGGTGGACCGGAAGAACCGGGTGAACAGCCGATCCTGTTCGTCGGTCGGTATGCCGATCCCGCTGTCGGCCACCCAGATCATCACCTCGGGACCTTCCCTGTTGGCGGCTCCAATCTCCACGGTCCCGCCTGCAGGCGAGAACTTGATCGCATTGGAGACGACGTTCAACAGGACCCGCTCGAGTTGGCGGGGGTCGCCCGTGACGGTGTCCAGGGGGGTCGACAGGCAGTCGACCAGGCTCAGCGAGCGACTGCCGGCCAGGGGCCTCATCGCTTCCATCACGCTGGCGATCACCCCCTCCAACGACACGGACTTGGCGACGGGTGCCACGGTGCCGCAGTCGACCTTCGAGATCAGCAGGATGTCCTCTATCAGTCCCAGCAGACGCTGGGTGTTGCGCTGCACCACGTCGAGCATCCGGAGCTGCTCGTCGTCCAGGGGGTGCTCCTCCACGTCTTCCCGGAGCAGATCCAGGTAACCGACGATGCTGGTCAGTGGTGTGCGCAGCTCGTGGGAGACCGTGGACACGAACTCGCGCTGGGTCCGGTCCAGTTCCGCCCGCTTCAACATCATCGCATGCACCTGTTCGTACAGCCTGGCGGTGGACAGGGCGGTTCCCAGCTCCCTGGCGGCGCCGCCCAGCGCCCTGACGTCCTGCTTCGACCAGTCCCGCAGGCCGCCGGCCAGTGCGATCCAAAGTACGGCGAGAGTGTCCTCGCCGACCGGCACGGGAGCCGCCGCGAACGAGGTGATGCCGATGGAGCCGAGCGACAGCCTCGCCGGTTGCTCGAGAGCGGCGCTGCGGGCGACGTCTCCGACGAGGAACGGCTCTCCCAGCCACAGCTCGATGCCGGCCTCCTCCACCACGCTCAGCAGTACTTCCAGCCCAGCCCCCAGAGGAGCGAGCTCCCCGGAGCGTGTCCACTCGCTCGACAACATCTCGGGAAGTTCCCCGCCGAGCACGTACACGCCAGCTCTGTCCGCAGCCAGCAGCGGACCAATCGAATCGAGACCCCTGCGGGCAACATCGCCGGTGGTGGCCTCCGCGCGAAGGTTCCTTCCCAGCCTTCGCAGGAACTGTTCCGTCTTCAGCTGCTCGGACTGCTCGGCGTCCAGCTGGGCGACCCTGGCCGCCATCGTGTTGACCGCGTTCCCGACGGCACGGATCTCGCTCGGTCCCCCCACCTCCACTCGGACAGCGAGGTCTCCCGCCTCGATCCGGTGAAGGGCCTGGATCAGATGCTCTAGGGGCAGCGCTATCCTCTCGTGCAACTTTCTACCCCTTCGGAGCAGCATGAGCGTGCCCGTCGAAGTGAGCGTCAAGGACAGCACCGCTGCCGCCCATACGGCATCCACCAGCCGTTTCTGGGGAACTAGACGCTTTCTGCGGATCATGTTCGCAGCGGAGTGGTTGAGCTCCTGGAACTTCCGGATCAGAGGACGGCCGCTGCCTGCAACATGGGTCAGGGCCCGGAGATGGTTCTTGGCCTGGATGTTGGGCTGGACGTAGCGGGCTATCCACTGCTGGACCACCGCATTCTGAGCCTGGATGTTCCGTCCGATGGCCGGGTCGCCGGCAGCAAGAGCGCTTGCTCGTCGGTAGTCGGCGCCGTATTGCGCGAGTGCGACCTCCGACTGCCAGAGAAGTGACGGACTGGAGGTGAGAACGTATCCCTGTGCAGACGCCTGGATGTTCAACTGCTCCAATTGCATCTCCGCATTGGCCTTGTCCAGTGGTGCTATCTGCGATATGGCGTCGTGAGCGGAGATGGCGGCGATCACCGTCGCCGTCAACCCGCTTACGCCGGTCAACAGAGCGGTGATCATCAGGATGCCGATCGAACCGAACAGGTTCCGGGACAGGGAGCCGACCGGGTAACGGCGGACCTCGATAAGCCTGCGACTCGGCCTGCCCGTCCGGCGGCGGCGCTCACTATCGCCGCGCGAGGACTTCGACCGCTTCCGTTCCACATACTGAGTATCGGCCGCCTGCAGGCGGGGCTCGAGTGCCTCCTCCCTCTTTCTCGAGCCGTCAAGGCAGCTGGGACGGACCCGGACAGCGACTCACGACTGTGCACTGCGAACGACCGATCGCTGGCTCCTGGACATGCCTGGTGATTGCCCCATTAGGATCGGCCAGATGAGCTCGGTCACCGTCAGCCTGCGGCGTACCGGCGCAACCCGTACCACCGGGCGGCTCGGCGTGGCCGGCAGGATGACCTTACTGCTCGGTGTCGCGTCGGTTCCCGCCGCGCTGGTGTTCGGCGCCCGGGCCCGCAAGGTGCAGCCGGCCCCCGGACGCTGGGAGCAGGTCCGGTTCGACGGCTGCCCCAGGGATACCGGTGCGTAGTTGAGGGCAGCGGTCATCGGCCTAGGCGCAACGGGCGCGAGGGTGGCCCGCCAACTGCAGTCGTGGCCGTCGATCGAGCGTCTGAAGCTCCACGACACTTCCCCGCTCCGCGTGCAGGAGGCCACTGCAAGCCTGGGCGAGGGCAGCTCCGGGAGCGGCACCGTGGACGAGGCGCTCGAAGGCTGCGACGTGGTGGTGCTGTGTTTCCCCGGGGACCCGGTGCCCACGGCTCGGCGAGCCCTTCGAGCTGGGTCCCATGTCGTCTCGCTGAGCACGACGCGAGAGGCCGCCGCCGGACTCCTGGATCTTGGAGAGATGGCGGCCTCGGCACGTCGACACGTGGTGGTGGGGGCCGGCTTCTCCCCCGGCCTCAGCGAACTGGTGGTGGCGCACGTCGCTGGACGGTTCGAACGGCTGGAGGCGATCGACCTGGCCGTCACCGGCAGTGGCGGGATGGCCTGCAGGAGGGAACGGGTGGGTCGCACCTTCGGTGGTGGCCCTGCACAGAACGGTGGGGGAACGGAGGGTGGAACGTCCCTGGCGGCGACGTCCCTGGCGGCGATGTCCCTGAAGGCGACGCTGAGATCGTTGGTGCCCGATCCGGCGGCGGTCCTGCGGTGGTTTCCGGAACCGCTCGGACAGCTCCGCTGCGAGGGCGCGTCGGGGGCGGAGGAACTGCTCCTCGCAGATTTCGGGCAAGGGTCGCCGTCGGTTGCACTGCATCGCCATCTCCCTGCTGGAGAGGTGGTGCTCGCCCTGCTTCCCGCTTCGCTGTCGTCGCGCAAGCCGGAGATGGACCTGGGAGGGTTCGCGGCGGAGGTACGGGGCACCACCGCGAGAGGGTCCGAAGTGGTCCTGGCAGGCGCCGTGGATCGCCCTGCGGTCGCGGCAGGGACCGTGGCTGCGGTGGCAGCCGGCTGGGCTGTGGACGGTCGCCTGGGGGGACCCTGGTCAGGCGGAGTTGGCATGAAGGTTCAGCGGCCCGAGGTGTTCCTGTCGGAGCTGGCCGTCCGAGGAGTGAAGATCGCCGAGTTCCTTCCGGGTTCGACCACGGACGGATGAACAGCGACTCGGACAGGGGGTGCGGTGTCCGCAACGGGCGGCTCGAGTCCAGAGTCGGTTGAGACCCGCACGGATAGCAAGGGGGGCGCTGCTTCGGCGGCCCTCGTGCTCGGCATCGCCAGCATCCCCACCGCTGTCGCACTTGCTCCCTTGGGATTGCTCCTGGGCCTGGTCGCAGTCGCGCTCGGCCTGATCGGCCGGTCTCGATTCAGAAGGGGTGTGGCAACGAACGGCGGGGCGGCGTTCGCCGGCACGCTGACCGGCGCAGTTGGCTCCGGCGTCGCAATCATCTACTTGGCCCTCGTTGCCTCCTTCGTCTACCACCATCGAAGCTCCATCGCTTCGTTCGACAGGTGCCTCTTCCGATCCACCACCGCGGCGCAGGTAACGGCGTGCCGGCAAGAGGCTCGAGTGCCATCGGCGATCCGGACAAGTCGACATCCGCTTTCGGGATAGGATCGATGCCGTCAGGTACCGGAGATCGCTCCGGCCGAACGTCGGGGACGTAGCTCAGCTGGAAGAGCACCTGCTTTGCAAGCAGGGGGTCGTGGGTTCGAGTCCCATCGTCTCCACATGATGTGACCCCATACGAACCGGGGTCCTGCAAGAGGCCCGGGTCCCAATCGGCTCGGGCCTCTTCGCGTCCGGGACCCGGAAGTAGAGGTAGGCGTGGTTGTCGGGCGAGATCTCGACGCGGTCGATCAGCTCGCCGAAGAGCTGCTTCACGACGTCGGCGCTGGTGTGGCTGACCACGCGCTCGATTTCGGCGCGGATCTCGCCGATGAGCTCGCGGCTCGGAACCTCGGGGACGGCGGCACGCAGTTGGGCGGCCAGTTGCTCGCGATGCGCGCTGAGCTCGTCTCGGCGAGCAGAAAGTTCGGCGACGCGGGGTGCGCAGAGATCGGCGGGCATCGTGCCAGCCTCGAAGGCGCGCAGGTAGCGGTCGAGGGCGGCGACCGTCTCGCGAAGCTGGGTCTCGGTGCTCGAGTGCTCGGCTTCGAGGCGGGGCCGTTCGTTGGGGATCTCGGCGTAGACCTCGTGGATGCCCTGTTCGAAGATCTCGAAGTTGCTGAAGGTGTCGAGCAGGCTGGAGCCGATGGCTGACTCCAGGTCGTCGGCCGGGACGCGCCGACCCGAGCAGGCGCGCGCTCCTTTGGCTTGGCGGGTGCGGCAGACGTAGTAGCGGTAGAAGCCGTTGCGGCCGTGCGCGCCCGCGCCCACATACGCGCCGTGGCAGATCTGGCAGCGGACGAGCCCGCTCAGGAGGTACTCGGAGGTGCTCGGCGCAACGACAGTCGATTCCGCGGAGCGCTCGTCGAGGAGAGCTCGTGCACGGGCGAAGAGGGCCTCGTCGACGATCGGTTCGTGCTTGGCGTCGTAGATCTCGGTGCCGTGGGTGATCTTGCCGATGTAGACCGGGTTGCGGACCACTCGCAGGATGGTCTGGTTGGACCACAGCCGGCCGCCTCGGTTGCGCTGGCCGGCGTCGTTCAGCCGGTTGGCGAGCGCGGTGGCGCCGAGGCGCTCGTCTGCGTACGCGGCGAAGATGGTTCTCACGAGTGCGGCCTCGTCGGGCTCGGCGACGAGGGTCTTGGTCGGGGTGTCGAGCCGGTAGCCGAAGGGCCCGGGGCCGGTGAGCCACTCGCCGCGTGCCGCCTTGCGCTCGAAGCCCTTGGTGATCCGGTCGATGAGAAGACTGCGCTCGAACTCCGCGAAGATGCCGAGGAGCTGGAGCAGCATGCGCCCGACCGGCCCGTGGGTGTCGATCGGCTCGGTCGCCGAGCGCAGCGCCACGCCGGCCGCGTCGAGCTCTTCGACGATGGCCATGAGACCGACGATCGAGCGGCTGATGCGGTCGATGCGGTAGACGAGGAGCACGTCGAGCTCGCCGGCTCTCGCCGCCGCGAGCGCGGCCTGGAGGCCGGGGCGCTCGAGGGTGGCGCCCGATGCTTGGTCGACGAAGCGGTGGGTGATCTTCTGGCCGGGCTGGGAGGCGACGAAGGCTTCGAGGCCCTGGGCCTGGGCTTCGAGCGAGTAGGGCTGGTTGACCTCGTCGGTTGAGATCCGGGTCAAGGTGGCGACCCGGACTTGCCCGCTGCCGGGAGAAGTGGGTGTCGCGGGGCGCTCGTGTTTCGTTCTGGCAGCCATCGTCGTCGTGGTCCTCCTCTACGAGGTGCGAGTCTTCGGACCAGAGGAGGCCTCTGCGGGTGGGGCGGTGTCAAGTCGCCCGGCTGCTACCCGCCGCCAGCGCAGGTAGGGCACGAGGAGGGCCTTCCACGCAGAGAGGGTCCGGGTCTGGTGCTCGGCGTCCATCGGCAGGTGCCGGGCGGGGTGGACGACCAGGGGCCGGGCCTGGCCGCTCACCGGGTGCGGCCGGGTGCTCGGTTCCGGGTCGCGCTCGCGTCGAGGCGCCCCTCGGTCCGGGCGACTGTCTCGCGCAGGTCGCCGGCCGAAGCTCTCGCCGGTCCTCCCGAGCGTCCCGGGCGCCTGGGTTCTCGGTGAAGAACCTTCACTTCGGCTGAGTTCACTGGCTTTTCCGGGTTCCGAAGCACGACGACGTCCTCGTGGCCGATCACCTGCAGGGGCCGCCCGTCGCGCCTGGCCCTGCGGACCTGGTCGAGGGCGAAGAACGACGCCCGAGGGACGAGGCGCTCGTCGCGCAGACCCGCGAGGAGAGCGACGTTGCGCTCGAAGGGAACGAGCCCGGCCGCCTCCCCGCAGGCCTCGATGCGGGCGGGCAGGTCGACGAGGCGTCCCCGCTCACGCCACGGTCTGGCGGTGACCGCCACGATCCCGCCAGCTCGAAGAAGCGCCCGGCAGCCACAGAGGATCTTCGTGAAGCCGTCGAGGAGCTCGTCGAGTCGGCGGTGGGCGAGGTTGGCGGGGTCGGTCGAGTAGGAGAAGTGCGCCTTGTGCACGCCTGCGCCTGGGCGGGTGGAGACCTGCCCGTGGACCGAGGAGCCGTAGGGGGGCGAGGTGAGAACGAGGGCGACCAGGCCCCGAAGCGCGGGGTCGAGGGCGCCTGGGAGGCGGCGGGCGTCCGCGCAGACGACCTCGCCTCGGCCGCTCGCACCCTCTCTGCGGGCGTGGGCGAGGTTCGCCTGGGACAGCTCGGCCCAGGCCGGCTCGTACTCGACGCCGATCGCGTCGCGCCCGAGGTGGGTCGCTTCGACGAGGGTGGTGCCGATGCCACACATCGGGTCGAGGACGATGTCGCCCGGTGCGCTGTAGGCAGAGATCGCGGTCCGTGCGATCGCGGGCAGCATCTTCGCCGGGTGCTCGAGCGCGAGGGGGAGGTAGCGCCCGGCGCGCTGGGCGCGCGGGGACTGCTGGGCAGTCGGCCAGACCGAGAGGGGCAGGTCAGCGGGCATCGGCGGTCTCCTTCGAGGTCGCGACGAACGCGAGGACGTCCTCGTGGCAGACGAGGTGGCAGGGCTCGCCTCGTGCCCGTGCCTTTCGGAGCTGGGTGAGGGCGAAGAAGCTCGGCCGCGCGGCGAGGTCGCCGTCGTTCACCTTGGCGAGGAGGGCGACGCTGTGCTGGAGGTAGGAGAAGCCGGCGCGCTCGGCGAGACAGACGGTGAGCGCGGCGAGATCCAGGCAGCGCCCCGAGCGCCGGGTGTTCTTGGTCACGGTGACGAGCAGTCCTCCGGGGCGAAGCACGGCGTGGCAGGCCGCGTAGATGTCGGCCATGGCGAAGCGGTACCGCTCGCCGCGGGCGTGGCCGAGGTTCGCCCGGTCGGTCGAGTAGTTGCGTGTGGCGCTCGGGCAGAGGTCCCCGCCGCTTTGCCAGTGGCTCTTGTCGAGGTTCCCGACGTCACAGGCGTAGGGGGGAGAGGTGACCACGAGGTCGACGTTGCCGGCGAGGTCGCCGAGGACGGCCGGGAGCCTCCGCGCGTCGCCGCGGCGGATCTCTGCGAGCGGGCGTGAGGCGGCGTCGAGCACGTGGTCGAGGTTGGCCCGGGCGATCTTTTCCCAGCGGGCCTCGAGCTCGATCCCGACCGCCCGACGTCCGAGCGCTGCGGCCTCCAAGACGGTGGTGCCGATCCCGGCCATCGGGTCGCAGACGAGCTGGCCTGCCTCGGAGTACTCGACGACGATGCGCCGGGCGAGCTCGGGGAGCATCTTGGCCGGATGCGCGCTCGACTCGGGGAGGTAGCGGCCGGCCCGCTGGGCTTGGCCGGAGCGTTGCGCGACCGGCCAGACGGCCAGGGGGACCGCTGCTTGCGGCCGGGCCGGCTCGGTGGGAGTGGGAGTGGGAGTGGGAGTGGGAGTGGGAGTGGGAGTTCGATGTGCCATGGGATCTTGGCCCACGGCCGAGGTTGCGCCTACCTCATAAACCGGGGGGCAGACCCCGATCTGTGCCAAAAGTCGCGCCCTGTCCCCGTGGACCACCTTCGGTGCCGGGCGCCTTGAGACCGCTGGCGAGGTGGAGGTAGCTCCTCGGAGGACTGACGGCGGCCATGTGAAACTCCCCACAGGCGGCCACTGAACCTCCCCGCGGACGGCCATGAGAATTCCCCAGGGACGGCCATCAGAACTCCCCGCGGACGGCCAGGCCC
>JAJYPS010000046.1 GCA_021795215.1 Actinomycetes bacterium | reverse complement strand
GCTGTCCGAGATGGACGGTTTCGAGGCAACCGAGGGGATCGTGATGATGGCCGCCACGAACAGGCCGGACATCCTCGACCCTGCACTTCTGCGTCCCGGCCGGTTCGACCGCCAGATCGTCGTGCCCCTGCCCGACCTCGACGAGCGGCTTCCGATCCTCCAGGTGCACTGCCGCGACAAGCGAATAGCGGACGACGTGGACCTGAAGGTGATCGCGCGGGGAACGCCCGGCATGAGCGGCGCGGACCTGGCGAACCTCGTCAACGAGGCGGCGCTGCACGCAGTCCGGAGAGGCAGCTCCGAAGTGGCGATGTCCGACTTCGACGCGGCCAGGGACAGGGTGCTCATGGGTCAGCGCCGGGAGTCGCTGGTGCTGAACGAAGCCGAGAAGGAGCGCGTGGCGTATCACGAGGGCGGCCACGCGATCCTGGCCTACAAGCTGCCTCACGCCGATCCGGTCCACAAGGTGACGATCCTCCCGACCGGGATGGCACTTGGTGTCACCCAGCAGCTACCGCTGGAGGAGCGGCACATCTATCCGAAGGAGTACATCGAGGACTCGTTGTGCGTACGGATGGGTGGCCGGGTGGCGGAGATGATCGTCTACGGCGACCTGTCCACCGGGGCGGCGAACGACCTGGTAGGCAACACCGAGCTGGCGAGGCGGATGGTGAGGGAGTACGGCATGAGCGACCGGGTCGGTCCCATGGCGTGGGGCTCGCAGGGCATGGTGTTCCTCGGCGAGGACCTCATGCACTCGAGGGACTACTCGGAGGACACTTCCCGCGTGATCGACGAAGAGGTGTCCCGTATCCTCCGGGAGCAGGAGGAGAGGGCTGTCGAGTACCTGACGCAGCTGCGGCCGGGTCTGGACGCCTTGGCCAAGGAGCTGCTCGACAAGGAGACCGTCGACGGCGACGGGGTGGCGCGGCTGGTCGACCAGGCGCAGGGGTACCGGGTTGCCCCGCCCCCGACACTGCCGCACCTGGTTCCCACTCCTTCGTCCCCGGCTGCTTCCGCCGAAACGGAGCAGGTAACGCCTTCCCAGGGCAACGACCCCGTGGCTCCGCCTCCCGAGCAGTCCTAGACTGTGTACCGGGCGGTCGCCGGCCAGATCGGGTGGCACTCCACTGTGCCACCCAGGACGGTGACGGCCTTCCGGGACGTCGGCGAGCAGCGAGGCAGGAGGCACAGATGAAGATGGGTTCCCAAGAGCTGGGCAACAAGGCCCGGGAGACGGCCGAGATCGCGGTAGGGCTCGGCGTTCTTGCCTTCCAGCGTGCGCAGGTGCAGCGCCAGACGCTGATGCGCCAGCTACAGAGCTCCGCCTCGGAGGCGGAGGCGGCGCTGGGTTCACTGAAGGTGGAAGTGGACAAGAGGGCGAACCTGATGGAAGAGGGCCTGCGCCAGACCACTCAGCAGGCGCAGAGGGCAGCGACGGACCTCCTGCGGAACTTCAGGGCCTGACCTCTCGGGCGGCGGCCTTCGGCCTGGGAGAGTCGGAACCCTGCCCGGTTCGGGGCCGGGCGAACGTTGCCGGACCGGGCGAACGCTGCCGGAGTCGTCGGTCGCCGCTCAGTGCGAGATTGCAGAGCGGTACGCGGCGACGTGGCCGGCCGCGGTTGCGTCCCAGTTGAACCGCCGGGCGACGGCAAGACCCCGGGTCCTGCGCGAGCCCAGCGCCACGTCGCCACGGGCAAGCATGTCCAGGGCACCGGCGAGAGCCTTCTCGTCTCCCGGGTCGACCAGCAGGGCTGCACCGTCCGCCACCTCCTCCATTGCCGACCCGGACGTGGTAACGACCGGTGCGCCGCAGGCCAGCGCCTCCAGTACGGGCAGGCCGAAGCCCTCTGCACGAGAGGGGTAGGCGACGGCGGTCGCCTGGCGAAGTATCGCGGGCACCGCTCGGTCGGAGACGTAACCGAGCCGCACCACCCGGCCGGGCTCCCGCATGTGCCGGATGGCGACGGTCAGCTCGCTCTCTCCCCATCCGGCTGCACCGGCGATGACCAGCTGCAGGGCAGGGTGCGCCCGGCACACCAAGTCGAACGCCCTCACCAGGGCCGGGACGTCCTTGCGGGGCTCGACCGTTCCGACGAAGGCGACATAGGGCGGCCGGATGCCCAGCGCTTCGATGACGTCCACGTCGGACCCGGCGTCGGCCGAGAGGCGGAACCTGTCGTGGTCCACGCCGTGGTACACCACGTGGACGGGCGCGGTAGGAGCCACCAGCTCCTTCAGGCGATCTGCAGTCGCCACGCTGACGCAGATCAACGCCGCCGCTTCTTCCGCCGCCGCCTTGATAGCCCTCCTGAAAAGGGCAACTTTGGAGCGTTGGTGCCATTCGGGGTGATCAAACACCGTCAGGTCGTGCAGGGTCACCACTTTCGGCGGCAGCTTCCCCGCCGGCATGGTGTAGTGCGGAGCGTGATGGACGTCGGGATGGATGCGTCTCAGCAGCCTGGGCATCGCCCGCTGCTCCCAGGCCAGGCGGAGCGGCCGGGGCGCCGGGGCGCCGGCTTCGAGGCGCGCAGCGGGCACCAGCGTGTTCCATCTCGACGCATCGTTCGACCGCGCGATCAGGACCAGCGACAAGTCGTTCCGGTTGGCCAGGTGGACTGCGAGATCGAGTATGTAGCGGCCTGCACCGGCGGGTCGGGCCGGCACTGCGGTGACGTCGAGGGTGACGTGGAGCGGAACCGGATCGAGAGCCGTCACCGACCACTCACTTCCGCCCAGAGCCGGGCGTGTCGCCTCGCGGCGTCGCCCCAGCTCAACTGGGAGGCACGGACTGCAGCACGGGCAGACAGCCGGTCACGCAGCTCCGTGTCCGTGGCGGCAGCCACCAGTCCCTCCGCGATGGAGCACACCGACAGCGGGTCCACTTCCAGCGCCGCTCCAGCCGTGGAGGGCATCGGACTGGCGACCACAGGCGTCCCGCAGGCCATCGCTTCGACCGCAGGCAGTCCGAACCCTTCGGTCAGCGGGACGTACGCCACCACTCGGGCGGCTCCGTAGAGGTGGGTCAGGACTGCGTCGTCCACTTTCCCTGCCAGAACGGTGTGGGCGGCGGCGACCGCCCCTGGGCCCCAACCTGAGGGACCGGCCACCACCAGGCGCCACTCGGGACCGAGCCGGCTGCTGGCCCTCGTCCACGCCTCCAGCAGCCGGGGCAGGTTCTTGCGGGGCTCGATGGTGCCGACCGCCAGCACGAACGGTCCATCCACCTGCAACCTGGCGAGCAGCTGCCCGCCGGCTTCGTGGTCAGGTGGACGAAGGTGGTCGATCCCCTCTTCTATCACTCGGACCCGGTCCGGCCGCGCCCCCGCGGCAAGCAGGTCCTCCGCCGTCGCTTCGGAGGGGACGACGAAAGCGGCCGCCTTCCGGATGGCCCGGCCGAGTGCCGCCTCGTGCCACTTCCGGCCCCGGGCGGGAAAGGCGCCGGGCACCCTCCTCCACGCCAAGTCGTGCACGGTGACGACGACCGGCACCGCCGAGCAGGCGGGCACCGCCAGGGACGGCGCGTGGACGACGTCGAACCGACGGGGGATGCCGCACAGGCCCATGCCCCACGCTTGGACCAACACCCTCGACGGCAGCGGTACCCGGTGGACGGCCAGCCCCTGCTCCGCCACCGGATCGTCGCCCCGCAGCACCGGGCTCGCGACGAGCGTCACGTCGCCGCCACCGCCGACGGAGATCAGCCCCCTTACGAGCCCCCGGATATAGGTGCCGATGCCGCCGGGCACCGGACGGTGCAGCTGCTCGGCGACGAGAGCGGTGCGGGGCGTCAACTCGACCTCGCCGCTTCGTGGTAGAGCGCCGACATGCCCTCACCACACTGCTCCCAGGTGAACCTGGGCCACCATGCCGATCCTCTTCGTGCCAGCCGCTCTCGCTCGGAAGGATCGTCCAGAAGGGTCTCCAGCGCGGCGGCGAGCGCGTCGTCGTCCCCCGGCGGGACGCACAGGGCTCCACCTCCCGCCACCTCGGCCAGAGAGCCGGCGGAGGTGGTGAGGACCGGGGTGCCGGCCGACATGGCCTCCAGGGGAGGAAACCCGAAACCCTCGTACAGCGACGGGTACGCGAACACCTGCGCCTCGCCCAGCAGCCACCTGCGAGTCGGCTCGTCCACCCACCCCAGCCGGATCACCCGGTCGGCCACCGGGCAGTCGGCCAGTGCGGCCTCCAGTTCGGCCGTGCCCCATCCGTCGGGACCGGCCAGCACCACTGCCACGTCCGGTCGTGCCGGCCCCACCTGGGCGAACGCCCTGACCAGGCCCGGCAGCCCCTTGCGCGGCTCGACCGTGCCGAGTGCCAGGACGAACCGGGTCGCCCCGACCGCTTCGAGAGCTGCCCGGACGCCGTCGCCCGCAGTGGGGTCGGCAGGCGGGTACCAGCGAGCGGGTACTCCGGGGTAGACGACACGGACCCGCTCCGGCGGTACCCCGAAGGCGTTCCGGACCTCCGCCGCTACGTGCTGCGAGTGGGTGTGGACCCAGGCACCGTCGCTCACGGCCCTGGACACCAGCGCCGGGAAACGGAGCGTCGCAGGCTGGCACATCTCCGGGTAGTGGACCATGGTCAGATCGCTGACCGTGACGACCCGGGCGGCCCGCCGAGTCGGGGGCACGACGAAGTTGGTGCCGTGCACCACGTCCACCGCTCCGGTGAACCACTCGAGCGGAGGAAAACCCCCGGCGCGCCACGCGGCCTGCAAGGGACGAGCCGGCATGGGCCGCCCGATCGCCTCGACGCCCGCAGGCAGCTCGGTGACCATCGCGTGGCGCATCCTCCAACTGATGGCGAAGGCGCCGGCTTTCACGTCTTCCCGCCGTCCAAGTGCTTGGAGGAGCCCGGCGCAGAACTCTCCGATGCCAGTCCGGGAGCCGATCAGCGGCGTCCCGTCCAGCGCCACCGACAACGGTCGGCCTGCGCCACCGCTGCGTTTCGGCTTCCGCCGGGCGGCTCGGGTACTGGCCAACAGGGACAGCCCTGCTCAGCGGCGCTGGCGCACGTCGGCCATCACCGAAGACAGGCCGTCCTCCAGCTTGGTCCAGGCTCTCCACCCGAGCGCCACCGCGGCCTTGGACGGGTCCAGGGCCGAGCGGGACAGCTCGCCGGGACGCCCTTCCAGCCTGCGTGGCTCGGTCTCGACACCGCTCACTGACGCCAGCGCAGAGTACAGAGCGTTGACGGACGTCTCGATGCCGGTGCCCACGTTGACCAGCACGCCCCCACCGCGCTCGCCCGCGCGGACGAACGCGTCCACCACGTCGTCCACGTACACGAAGTCCCTCGTCTGGGTACCGTCGCCGAAGATTGTGCAGCGGCGGCCCGCCGCCATGTTGCCCGCGAATATCGCCACCACGCCGGCTTCGCCGTGGGGGTCCTGCCTGGGTCCGTAGACGTTGGCCAGGGCGAGCGCGCAGTAGTCGAGACCGTAGAGGTGGCGGTAGGCGGCCAGGTAGTCACAGGCCGATTTCTTCGACACTCCGTAGGGAGACAGCGGCACCTGGGGAGCGGACTCGTCGACCGGTATCGTCTCGGGCTCGCCGTACAGGGTGCCGCCGCTGGCGGCGAACACGACCCTCGCCGTGCCGGCGGCACGCGCAGCCTCGAGCACCTGCAGCATGCCCAGGATGTTCACGTCGGCGTCGAACGTCGGCCGCGCCACCGACACCCGCACGTCCGCCTGAGCCGCCAGGTGGTACACGACCTCCGGCGGTCGGCGGGCCATCACGTCCGCAAGCGCCGACGACCGCACGTCCAGCTGGTGGATCTTCAGCCGACGACCGGGCAACGACCGCGCCTCGGAGAGGTTCGCCAGAGACCCGGAGGTGAGGTCGTCGATCACCTCCACCTCGTGCTCCTCCGCCAGGAGCCTGTCGACCAGGTTCGAGCCGATGAACCCGGCTCCGCCCGTTACCAGAACCCTCATCAGGGCACCATCTCCCGTCCCGTGGCGGCCAACCGCACGCCCGACAACCTGCTCCCATCCGCGACCACCGCGGCGAAGCCCACCACCGAACCGTCGGTCACTCGGGCTCCGGCACCGACGACGGCCGACGGACCCACGACCGACTGCACGACCACCGCCCCCTCCGCCACGACGGCACCGTCCATCACCACCGACTCCTGCACCTCTGCCCCCGCCGCCACGGTCGTGCCGGTCCCGAGGACCGAGTCGCCGACCGAGGAGCCGGCCGCGACCACCGAGCCGGCTCCGACGAGCACGTGACCCGACAGGCTGCCGGCGAAGTCGGCCCGCCCGACCACCCACGCCCCGGCGGAGCCGCCCAGCGGCGTCGCTCCTTCCACCGGGGGGCGGTCGCCGCTCAGCCGCAGCACGTCGAGGTTCGCCCGGACGTACTTCTCCGGCGTCCCCGCGTCGAGCCAGTAGCGGGACGCTCGGACGGCGAACATCCGTCCTTCCGCCGCTATCGCCGGGAACACGTCCCGTTCCACCGAGCAGGGGGAGCCGACCGGTATCCGTGCCAGCACGGCCGGTTCCATCAGGTAAGTGCCCGCGTTGACCAGGTTGCTCGGAGCGGTTCCCGGCGCGGGCTTCTCGACGAAGTCCTCCACGCGGCCGCCCGGACCGGTCACGACCACGCCGAATGCGCTCGGGTCCTCCACCGAAGCCAGGGCGATGGTCGCCTCCGCTCCGGTCGCCCTGTGCACCCGCTCCAGCTCCCCCAAGTCGATGTCCGTCACCACGTCGCCGTTGTGCACCAGGAACGAGCCCTCCCCCAGGTCGGCCTCCCTTGCGGCGAAACCGATGGCCCCTGCCGTCCCGAGCGGCTCCGGTTCGACGACGTAGCGAAGCTTGATCCCGCAGGCGGACGAGTCCGGGAACGCCTTTTCGAACGCCTCCGGCCGGTACCCGAGCGACAGGACCACCTCTTCCACCCCTGCGTCCGCGAACGGGCGGAGCACCCGTTCCAGCATCGTCTCGAGCGCTACGGGCAGCATCTGCTTCGGCGTGTCCAGCGTCAGCGGTCTCAGCCGGGTCCCCTGGCCGCCGACCAGCAGCACGGCCTTCATCTGTCGCTCACCGGCTCAGCCTGCGGCCTTGGTGGACGACTTGGTGCCGGTGGACTTGGTCCCGGCGGACCCGGTGGACGAACCCGGCACCGACGACCCGGTGGACTTGGTCCCGTTTGTCCCGGTAGAGGGGGTCTTGACCGGGGCGAGGCCGCCCGGCGTGGTCGGGACGACGCCAGTAGGTTTGGTGGGCGCCTGAGTGGTCGACGCGGCAGCGCCGGCCAACGCGAAGCGGGACGCGGGCTTGGGCACTGCGGCTCCGCTCGGCACGAAAGCGACGGTGATGAGCTGACCGTTCTTAAGACGCAGGGCCAGGGGGTTCGCCACCTGTGTCGGACGGGTCGAGACGAGGCTGGACCACGTGTCGACGACCAGCCGTGCAGGGCGCCCGGAGCAGGTGCCCCCGTTGTGGTGCGCCTTGTGACCGGGCAGCTGCAGCTCCGACCCGGTCAGGACGAGGCCCGGGTACCCGGCGACGAACCGGCCCAGCGTGGCGTTGGCACCGGCGTTGGTCGAGTTGGTCGGGTTTATGTGGATCAGGCCGTCGCCAAGGGTCGTGATGCCGCTCCGAGCGGACTTGGGCGGTGCCGCCAGGTTCGGCTCCGTCTTTCCGCACACGTCGAAGCCCACGGCTGCCAGCCAGTGCTGCCCGACCGTAGGCTGGACGGCGCTTGCAGGGTGGGCCACCTCGTAACGGGAGTAGCCGACGACGGCCACGCCCAATACCACGACCGTCGCCAGGCTGCCGTACCAACCGACCGGCGCCTGGCCCCGGGACGACCGCTTCCTGCCGCCGGTCGCCGCAGCGCGGGCGACCTTGCGCCCGATGGGGTCCCTACTCAACGCGTTTCACTGGCTGGGTGGCTCATCTCCGCGGATACCCTAGTGGGAGCGGCAGAACCGGCGCAGGCACGCCTAGCCGACGCCGCCGCCGTGCGCACGACCAGGCCGACTGCGACGACGGGCAGGAGCGCCCTCTCCCATCCCCGGCTGGACCGGACGGCGAACCGGAACAGGGAACGGTGGTGCGAGACGAGCATCCTCCAGGGATGTCTCTGCGTGGAGCAGCCCTGAACGTGGGTGACGGTGGCGGCCGGTTCATAGGCGACCTTCCAGCCGAGCCTCCGCGCTCGCCAGCACAGGTCCACGTCCTCGGCGTACATGAAGTAGTCCTCGTCGAAGCCCGCCAGGGTCTCCCATGCGCTCCTGCGAACCAGGAAGCATGCGCCGGAGACCCAGTCGACGTCGGCCCGGACGGCATGGTCCCACTCGCCCATTGTGTAGCGGCGAGTCCACCGGTTCCGCGGGAGGACCAGCCCGACGAAGCCGTGACCGGCTGCGTCGACCAGGTTGGGGAAGCGCCGGGCCGAGGGGTACAGCTCTCCGGCGGGCGTCAGCATCCGGGGGCCGGCGATCGCCCTGGCGGGATCGGCGTCGAGGCAGCTCGCCAGGCGGTCCAGGGCGCCGTCTTGGAGCACCACGTCGGGGTTGCAGACGAGCACCTGCTCCGAAGTGGTACGGGACACGCCGAGGTTGGCTCCTGCGCCGTATCCGACGTTGCGTGCCGTTCCGACGACGTCCAGCCACCCGGGCGGCGCGTCGAGGTCCCTGAGCACCGCCTCGGAGGAGAGCTCGGCCGCGCCCGCCGGCGCATTGTCGACTACGACCAGATTTGCTGCGCCTTCTCTGAGCAGGCTCTCGGCACACTCCCTGAGGAGGGTGCCCGAGCAGTAGTCGACCACGACCGCGCTGATGGGCGCCCGGTCGGCGGTCAATCGCCCAGCGATCCCACGAATGCGTCCAGTCCCTCCTGCCACGGGAGCGCCAGGGGGAGCCCGGCGGCCCGCAGCGCAGCGTTGTCGAGGGTGGAGCGGACCGGCCGCGGCGCCCTGCGGGGGGGGTCCAGGTCGGCGGTGGATATCGGCACGACCCTGTCGGGATCGGCGCCGCTCCGACGGAAGACCGATCGTGCGAACTGGTACCAGTTGGTCTCGCCCTGGTTCGTCGCGTGCCACACGCCGCTGCGACGGTCGAGGCCCAGTCGCACGACACAGGATGCCAGCTCGGACGCGAAGGTGGGCGATCCCCACTGGTCATCGACCACCTTGACCTCCGAGTCGCCCCGCGCCAACCGTCGCATGGTGGAGACGAAGTTGGTGCCGTGGGCACCGCAGACCCACGACGTCCGCACGACGGTCGCGGCGTGGCCGGCCTCCTGCTCGCCTCCCAGCTTGGACCGCCCGTACACGGACAGAGGAGCTGGCAGGTCCCATTCGCTGTACGGTCGGCCGGCCATCCCGTCGAACACGTAGTCGGTGGAGATGTAGACCAGATGGGCGTCGTGACGACGGGCGGCCTCGGCGAGGTTGCGGGTGCCGAAGGCGTTGGTGGCCATCGCCCTGTCGGGATCGTCCTCACATGCGTCCACGGCGGTCCACGCCCCGGCATGGACGATGACGTCCGGCGAGAGGCCCTCCACCGCGCCCATCACCTGGTCCCGCTGGCGGACGTCGAGCTGGGCACGGCCTGCGCCGACCACCTCGGCCGTGCGCAACTTCTGCAGCGCCTGCACCACTTCCCGCCCAAGCTGGCCTTCGGCACCCGTGACGAGGAACTTCTGTGCCATCAGATGGTCGGGGACCCGTTCCCCCAAGCATCCTCTTGGACCGGGGCCCGGTCACGCAGCGGCTCCCACCAACCCCGGTTGGCCTCGTACCAGTGGACCGTCTCGGCCATCCCCTTGTCGAACTCGACCCGAGGCTGCCAGCGCAGCTCGCGGCGCAGCTTGGACGAGTCGAGCAGGTAGCGACGGTCATGCCCCGGTCGGTCCGGCACTATCCGCTTGAGCGAGGCCGGCTTGCCCAACGCCTGGAGGACCAGGTCCGCGATCTCGGCGATACTGGCCTCCTGGCCGCTGCCGACGTGGTAGGTGTCGCCCGGCCGCCCGTCGCGGATGACGAGGTCTATGGCGCTGCAGTGGTCGTCCACGTGCAGCCACTCCCTCCGATTGGCGGTCGAAGCGTAGAGAGGCAGCGGCCGGTCGTCCAGCGCATTGGTGGCGAACAGCGGCACGACCTTCTCGGGGAACTGGTAGGGGCCGTAGTTGTTAGCGCAGTTGGTGATGGTCACGGGCAGCCCGTAGGTCTCCCAGTATGCCCGCACTGCGTGGTCGGCTCCCGCCTTCGAGGCGTTGTAGGGAGTCCTCGGCCTGTAGGGCGACTCCTCGTGGAAGGCGTCGGGCGAGTCGAGCGCCAGGTCGCCGTACACCTCGCAGGTGGACACGTGGTGGAACCGCTCGACCGACGCGCGCCGGGCCGCCTCGAGCATCGTCTGCGTGCCGAGCACGTTGGTGCGAAAGAACCTGCCGGGGTCGACGACGGCGAGGCTGTTGTGGCTCTCGGCGGCGAAGTGCACCACCACGGCGATCTGGTGGTCGACCATCGTCTGCTCCGCCGCACGCATGTCGCACACGTCGGCTTGGACGAAGGTGATGCGGTCCTCGACGTCCGACAGGGACGACCGCTCCCCGGCGTAGGTGAGAGCGTCGTACACGACCACGTGGTCTGCGGGGTGGTTGGCGAGCCAGTAGCGGACGAAGTTGGAGCCGATGAAGCCGGCGCCGCCGGTGACCAGTAGCTGCATCTGGGTCACCCTAGCCCGGTCGCTCGGGCCTCCCGAGGAGAAATCCTTGGCCGAGGCGGATGCCGACTCGCACGAGAGCGTCCAGCTCGCTCGGGGTCTCGACGCCTTCGGCTACCAGCTCGCACCCTGTCTCGGTGGCGAAGGAGGAGAGCCCCCCGACCAGCGCCTGGCGAGCAGGATCGTTGTGGATGTTCCCGACCCACTCCCTGTCCAGCTTGACAAGAGCGGGGCCGAGCTGGAGGACGTGCCGCAGGCTGGCGTACCCCGCTCCGGCGTCGTCGACGGCGACGCTGACCGAATCGGGCAGGAGAGCGAGGGCGGCCCGCAGCTGGTCGTAGTCCTGGATCGGCTCGTGCTCCGTGAGCTCCAGCACGACGGGCCTCATCGCGGGTTGGAGCGCATCGGCGAGCCGCTCGGGCTCGGCGATGACCAGGCCGGGCGACACGTTGAACGACAGCCACGTAGGAGCGGGGAATTGGCGAGTGGCGAGGACCGCCTTGGCCACCATCGCAAGCTCCACCCGATCGCTCACTCCAGCGACGGCAGCCTCGGTGAGCAGCGAATCGGGAGGAGTGCCGTCACGGACCCTGCTGAGCGCCTCGTGGCCCACGATGCGGCGCCCGTCCAGCTCTACGATCGGCTGGAACACCGTCCAGATGGCGTCGGACGCTATCAACTTGTCGATCCGTTCGATGCTGCCCGCCCGCTCCGCCGAGTCGGCCAGCAGCGGGCACAGCAAGGCCGTCACCATGCCGGCCAGGTCGACCGCCGTCGACAGGGCCAGGTAGCCGGCCAGGTCGTCGTCGCCAGTGGTCTCGAGCTCGACCTCGAGCGCTCCGACGGTCTGGTCGGTCGGCCCGAAGGGGACGAGCGCGACCACGACCCCTCCGTCCCGGTTGGCGCGCTCGACGATCGACGGGCCCCGACCGGTCCGCTGGTGGAGCTGGCGGGCGAGCCGCTGAGGAACGGGCCGGCCGGGCTCGACGCCGCTCCTGGACGACCCGAAACCGGCAAGTGTGACGGCAATGCCTCTGGCCGGCAAGTGGTACAGCCTGGCGGCCCGGAGCCCCTCGACCCTGGTCAGCGCGCCACTGATCGCTTCGGCAACCACCTCGTGAGGGCCGTCCGAACGTATGCGGGCCAGCGCCTGCACGGCTTCGATCCTCTGGCGCAGGTTGTGCTCGGCCGCCGCACCGAGGGCCGCCCTGGAGCGGAGCCGGGACCGTACCTGGGCCTTCACCCGCGCGACCAGCTCCTCTATGTCCACCGGCTTCACGACGTAGTCGTCGGCCCCGGCTTCGAGGCCCTCCACTCTGGCGGCCACGTCGGACGCCCCGGTGACCATGACGACGGGCACCAGCTCCGTCTCCGGATCGGCCCTGATCAGCCGGACCACCTGCGCGCCGGTCATTCCCGGCAGATGGCCGTCCAGAAGGACCACGGCCACGGGCTCCTGGCGCAGCAGTGCCAGCGCCGACTCGCCGTCCCCCGCCACCAGCGCCCGGAACCCGGCCATCTCGAGGACTCTGGTGAACAGCGACTGCAGCACCGGGTCGTCGTCCACGATCAGGATCGGTCCGGTCTCCTGACGCGCTCCGGAGGCTGTGGTCAACGGTGCGCCGTGCCCGCTCAACGCAGTGCTCCGGCAGGCCCCTGCCGCGTGGAGGCCAGGCGGGAGTCGACCAGGGCGAGGAACTTGACCACGTCGAGCGGCTTGGTGAGGTACTCGCAGGCCCCCGCCTCGAGCAGCCTGGAAGCCCTTGCCGGCGTGGCGTCGGCGCTCAGCACGGCCACGGCGGAGCCGTCGCAGGGCTGCTGTCTCAGCAGCCGCTCCACCACCTTGTCGCCGGGCATGTCGGGAAGGTGCAGGTCTACCAACGTGAGCTGGGGGCATCGGTCGTAGGCCAGCCTCAGTCCCACACCGCCCCTGGACGCGGCGAGCAGCTGCACTCCGGGGCGCTGCTCCAGCACCCGCTCGACGAGTTGGACGTTGGAGGGGTTGTCCTCGATGTACAGCACCAGGCCGTGATCGGCGACGGGCGCCCCGGCTGCGTCGCGGTCGACATCGCCCCTCTCGCCGTGGCCGCCCGCGCTTCCCGACCAGAGCACGCCCGTCCCTCGGTCGATCTCGTTGCCGGCGTCGGTGGAAGCGGCGAGGGAGCGCAGCCTGTGGAACCGGTCCAGGGCAGCCTCCGCCGACTGCATCTCGACGCTGAACGTGCTCCCCCGCCCGACCTCGCTCTCCACGGTCAGCCGGCCGCCCATCACGTCCACGAGCTTGCGAGCGAGCGAGAGGCCGATGCCGGTGCCCTCGACGCCGCTGCCTTCGGCGTCCAGCCGCTCGAAGGGCACGAAGATGTCCTCCAGGCGGTCCCTGGCGATCCCCAGGCCGGTGTCCCGGACCCGTATGCAGGCCCTTCCGGCGGGCAGCGCCTCGCAGCCGATCTCGACCCGGCCTCCGGACCGGTTGTACTTGACGGCGTTGGCGACGAGGTTGACCAGCACCTGTCTCAGCCGCTGCCTGTCGGCCAGCAGGGAGACGCCTCCGCAGGCAGGTGAAGCGGACGGGACAGCCGACGGCGGGACGAGCGACGGCGGCACGGGGGACGGGGACTTGGGGGAGGAGGGCTTGGCGGACAGCAGTGACACGCTGCTCTGCTCGGCGAGCGGCCGCAGCATGTCGGAAACCTCTTCGACGAGGCTCTGGGCGTCCACCGGCTCCATCGAGAGCGATATGTGACCCGCCTCTATCCGGCTTATGTCCAGGATCTCGTTGATCAGGTCGAGCAGGTGCCTGCCGCCCTTCACGATCTGGTCCACGGATTCGGCCTGCACCGGGTCCAGCCCCTCGAGCTGCAGCAGTTGGGCGAAGCCGAGCACCGCGTTCAGCGGCGTGCGCAGCTCGTGGCTCATCCGGGAGAGGAACGTGCTCTTTGCCGCGCTGGCGTCCTCGGCCGCCAGCTTGGCCTCCACCAGGCCGGCCTCCAGCCGCTCCCGGTCGGCGATGTCGCGCATGACCACGACAACTCCCTCGCCCGCACCGTACTGGGGACCCACCCCCTGGCCGTGGAGCTCCACGGGTACCCATCGGCCGCTGGCGTGGCGGATCCTGGCCCTCATCGCAAGCCTGGCTGCCGCCTCCCCGGCGACGCTGGCAACTGCGTCGGCGAGCGCCGGTGCGTCGTCGGGGTGGACGCAGGTGGCCATCCTCTCCCCCACCCACTCGATGGGGTCGTAGCCGGTCACGACGCGGATGGCGTGGCTCGCGTACATCACCCGCTGGGCGGAGTCGACCATCACTATCACGTCCGGGGAGGCGGCGAAGAGCGCAGACAAGGTGGCGTCCCGCTCGGCGAGCAGGCCGCTGGCACGCTCCAAGGCCAGAGCCAGGTGCCCTATCTCGTCGCCTGCGGCGTCCATGGGCTCCAGCGGCAGACCCGCCGCAAGGAAGTCGGCGTTGGACTCGATCGCCCTGATCCTCCTGGAGATGCTGCGGGTCAGCAGGCCGATCGACACGACGCCCCCGAGGAGCCCGACGACCGCCGCGGCGATGGCAGCAGCGAGGAAGTCCCGTTGAAGGTTGTCCGAACGCTTCTCCCGTGCGGCGAGCAGTCCGCTCTCGTAGTGCGACAGGGACTTGATGGCGCCCCTGAGGACGTCGGTCTCGGCCTTGCCTTGCGCGAGTAGCTTCCACTTGGTGCTGTGCAGCACCGGAGCTCCGGGCGGCATGCGGCGGAGCTGCCCGAGGATCGCCATGTCGCGGCCGGCGAACTGGTCGACCGGGGCGAACAGCCGCTGCTCGGCCGCGCTGGCGGACACGTTGCGGCGGAGGGCGGCCAGCAGCAGGGGGAGGTTCGCTTGGGCGGTCCCGTAGGGCTGGAGAAAGCCGGCTTGCCCGGTGAGCATGTACCCGCGCACTCCCGTCTCGGCGTCCAGGACCAGGACCAGGACGCGCTGCACGTGGGAGCGCACCACGGTGGTGTGGGTGACCTCCAGATGCGTCGTGCGCACGCTTCTCGCGAGAAACGTGAACACGGAGGTGACGACGACGAGCGTGGCGAGGGGAAGGGCGATCACCACTGCGCCTTTGGACCTGAGCGACCGGCCGAGCCACCAGCGCCGAACGGCACCGGCGAAGGTCCCGGTGGGTGATCTGCGGCCCGGCGGTCCACCACTCGCTCCCGGCCCTGCAGGCCCGACACCGGCGGCCATGTTCAGGCCAGGTCCACTCTCGAGTGGTCGCCCAGCATCAGCCGGAGCGCCTTCGGCCGCTGCTCGTTCCGGGCGACAGTCACCCTGTTGCCGATCAGCGAATCGACCAGGCGGCCGATGTCCACGATGGTCGCCGAAGCCATCACGACCGAGTGCTCGATCTCCGACCGAACGATACGGCAGTCCCGGTAGATGGAGGTGAACGGCCCGACGAAGCTGTCCTCCACGACCGATCCCTCGCCGACTATGGCCGGTCCCCGCACGACCGACCTGACGATCCTGGCGCCCTGCTCCACGACGACCCTGCCTTCCAGCCTGGACTCGGCGTCGACGAGGCCCTCCACGCGGGGCTCGACGCTCTCCAGGACTAGGCGGTTGCCCTCGAGCAACGCCTCCCGCTGTCCGAGGTCCTTCCAGTAGCCCTGGACGACCTGACTGTTGACACGGTGGCCGTTCTCGAGGAGCCACTGGATGGCGTCGGTGATCTCCAACTCGCCCCGTGCGGAGGGCCGGATGGCCGCCACGGCCTGGTGGATGGTCGAGTCGAACAGGTAGACGCCGACCAGCGCCAGGTCCGACGGAGGATCGACGGGCTTCTCCACCAGGCGGACGACCCGGCCGGACGCGTCCAGCTCCGCCACTCCGAAGCGGTGAGGGTCCGGCACCCTGGCGAGCAGGATCTGCGCCACCGGAGGTTGGCGACCGGCTGCCCGGGCCGATCCCCGTTCCGTCTCGAAGGCCTCGACGAAGCCGTCGATCCCTTGGGTGAGCAGGTTGTCCCCCAGGTACATCACGAAGTCGTCCCCGCCGAGGAAATCTCGGGCGACCAGCACGCAGTGCGCGAGGCCCAGCGGGGCGGCCTGCGGAAGGTACGTCACGTCGAGGCCCCACCGCTTGCCGTCGCCGACGGCGGCGCTCACCTCCTCGGCTGTGTCGCCGACGATGATCCCCACCTCCCGGATCCCGCTCTCCGCCAGAGACTCGAGCCCGTAGAACAGGATCGGTTTGTTGGCGACGGGGACCAGCTGCTTGGCGCTCGTGGACGTGATGGGACGCAGTCTCGTCCCCGAGCCGCCTGCGAGAACCAGACCCTTCACGATCCTGCCCGAACCGCAGTCAGCGCCAGGCGACGCCTATCCGCATCCACAGACGCAGTGTAGGCCAAACCATCGCGAAAAGGTAACTGAGCGCGAATCACCCAGCGCGGACAGCGCGCAAGTGGACCACATCCCCCGCGGTCACGACGGTCACTTCTCCACTGGTTGTCTCGGCCAACAGCTCGCCTCGCTCCGTCAAGTCCCTGGCCACGGCCTCGACTACACGGCCGGGAAGCTCGATTCGAACCGGTTGCCCCAAAGTCGCACACCTCTCACGGTATAGATGCAACTCGGCCGACTTTCCACTTGACGTGCAGAGAGCCGCGTAGTGATCGTGGAGAGCGGCAAGGTAAGCGGAGACGAAGTCCGCGGGGGACGGCGGCGTGCCGGTGAGACGCTGGACATTGGTGGCGATCGGCTCCATCTCGGGGGGGAGGGGGTCTCGTAGGTTCACACCGAGCCCGGCGACCACGGAACGGCCCGGGCGCTCCACGACCTCCGCCAGGATCCCCCCCAGCTTCGACAGACCGGCCGGACCCGCCATCAGGTCGTTGGGCCACTTCAGCGACACCTCCGCCCCCAGGGCGCGGCACGCTTCCCAGGCCGAGTTGGCCACTGCGATCCCGACGAGACCGACGGGGAACGACGACCGTTCCGGCCTGAGGAGCACCGACACTGCGACGGAGCTGCCCGGCTCGGATGTCCATGCACGACCCAGCCGCCCGCGTCCGGCGCTCTGGTGGTCCGCGACGATCACCGCGCCGTGCCGCGCTCCCCGGCGCGCCTCGGCCACTAGAAGGCTATTCGTGGACGTCGTCTCTGCCAACCAGCGCAGCGGCCCGAACCCGCCTCCGCGGATGCCGGTCAGGGCACGGTGGGCGTCGGCCATGAGCCAACCATACGGACCGCCGGGCCGCACGCGACACCCCGGACCAGATGCAAGATAGAGAGAGACCGCCCGTGCCCCAACTGCCCCGAAAGTTGCTCGTCGCCAACCGGGGGGAGATCGCCGTCAGGGTGATGCGCACCGCCAGGGAGATGGGCATCGACACCGTGGCGGTCTACTCCGAAGGGGAGGAGAGGTCTCTCTGGGTGGAAGCCGCGGACGAAGCGTTCAGCCTCGGGGGGAGCGCGCCGCGGGACACCTACCTGTCGTTCGACGCCATCGAATCGGTCCTGCGCCGCTGCGGAGCCGACGCCGTGCATCCGGGGTACGGCTTTCTCTCCGAGAACGCGGACTTCGCGCGAGCGGTGGTCCGATGGGGCGCCGCGTGGGTCGGACCGCCGCCGGAGGCCATTGCGCTGATGGGGGACAAGCTGTCGGCGCGGGAGGCAGCGGAACGGGCCGGAGTGGCAGGCGTACCGGGAACCTCCGGGGCGGTTCGCTCTCCGTCGGACGTGGTCGACTTCGGCCGCTCGCACGGTTGGCCGGTGGCCGTCAAGGCGGCCTTCGGCGGCGGCGGCAGGGGAATGCGGGTGGTTCAGGGCCCCGACGAGGTGGAGGCGGTGCTGGCGTCGGCGCAGCGCGAGGCGCTTGCTGCGTTCGGGCGAGGCGAGTGCTACGCGGAGCGGTACCTGGCTCGACCACGCCATGTGGAGGTCCAGATCCTGTGCGACTCCCACGGTAACGGCGTGTGGCTGTCGGACAGGGACTGTTCCGCCCAGAGACGCCATCAGAAGCTGCTGGAGGAGTGCCCGGCTCCGGGCATACCGGACTCGGTGCGGGACGACATGGGTCGGGCGGCGCTGGCGGTGGCCGCCGGTTGCGGCTACCAGAACGCCGGCACGGTGGAGTTCCTCTACGAGGACGGCAAGTTCTACTTCCTGGAGATGAACACTCGCCTGCAGGTGGAGCATCCGGTGACGGAGGAGGTGTGCGGGCTCGACCTGGTGGCGCTCCAGCTGCAGGTGGCTGCGGGACATCGTCTGGGCTTCGTCCAGGACGGCGTGCTGCGCCGGGGGCACGCGATCGAGTGCAGGATCAACGCAGAGGACCCGGCGGGAGGAAGGTTCCTGCCCTCGCCGGGCAGACTGGCGGTGTTCGAGCGGGCCGACGGACCGGGCGTCCGCACGGACGCCGGCTACCGGGCGGGAGACGAGGTCTCCCCCGCTTTCGACAACTTGATAGCAAAGTTGGTCGTTTGGGCGCCGGACCGGGAGGCGGCCCGGGCGCGAATGCTCAGGGCGATCTCGGAGACCCGGGTGGAGGGAGTGGCCACGACACTGCCCGCCCACTCCGTGCTGCTGAACCACCCCGACTTCATGCAGGGCACCTACCACACCGGTTGGGTGGAGGGTGAAGTGGACCTGTCCGGTGCAGTGCCGCCAACCGCGGAGCCGATGCCGGAGGCCTTCGCCGGGGATGAGCCGCCCAGAGTGTCGACCGAAGTCGACGCAGAAGTTGACGGGCAGCGGTACAGGGTACGCCTGTGGGTTCCAGACGTGTCGGCCTACCAGGGGCGACGAAGCGGTCGCGATTCCTCCCGCCCCGATCCGAAGCCGGTGGAGCAGGGCGGCAGCGGGGTCGTCGTCGCGCCGATGCAGGGTGTCGTCGTCCAGTTGCCCTTGGCGGCCGGATCGCCTGTGAAAGCGGGCCAACCGGTGTGCGTGCTGGAAGCGATGAAGATGGAGAATGCGATCCTGGCCGAGTGCACGGGAACGATCGGAGAGGTGAGAGTCGCCCTGGGCGACACGGTGGCTGCCGGTGACGTGCTGGTCGTCGTGGCTCCTGCCGATTGAGGAGACGTCGCCCGAACGCGCCCTCCGTAGGTGCTCCCGAACGCGCCGGACAGAGCCGGAGAGAACTGACGAGGAAGGAGGAGGGAGGGAGATAAGGGGGGGACGGGGAGGTAGGAGGCCTTGGCGCCAGCGTCGCTCCTTCGGCGCCAGCCTCGCTCCTTCGGGCACTGCGGAGCGGGATGGGCACTGCCGAGCGGGATGGACGCTACCCTCGGTCGATGGGCACTGCGGAGCGGGCGAAGGGCGAAGCGAGGGGCCGGGTGGCCGCTCGGCGGGAGCAGCTGGTTGCGCTGAGCCACAGGATCCACTCGCATCCCGAGCTGGCGTTCGAGGAACATGCCGCCGCGGCTTGGGTCGGGGAAGCGCTGTCGGACGGCGGCTTCGAGGTGGAGACCGGCATTGCCGACCTGCCGACGGCTCTCCGGGCCACGGCCGGCAGCGGCCCGGTGCGCATCGCCTTCTGTGCCGAGTACGACGCGCTGCCGGAGGTGGGTCACGCTTGCGGGCACAACGTGATCGCAGCGGCGGCGGTGGGGGCGGGTATCGCTCTCGCCGCACTTGCGGACGACCTGGGCCTGACGGTGCAGGTCCTCGGCACACCCGCCGAGGAGTCGGGTGGAGGCAAGGTGCTGATGCTTCGCAGGGGGGCGTTCGACGACGTCCACGCGGCGATAATGGTCCATCCCGCTTCTTACGAGTCCAAGACGATGGACACGCTGGCAGTGTCGCACTTCAGGGTCCGCTACTCGGGAAGGGAGGCCCACGCCTCCATGCACCCGGAGCTGGGCGTCAACGCGGCCGACGCTCTGGTGGTGTCGCAGGTCGCCATCGGGCTGCTCCGTCAACACCTGAACGACGGCGACCAGGTCCACGGGATCGTCACCCACGGCGGTGACGCCCCCAACGTGGTGCCCGCGTCGACGGAGGCGCAGTACCTCGCCAGAGCCCGGACGCTCGACGAGTTGGACCGGCTGATACCTCGCATCGAAGCCTGCTTCCAGGCAGGAGCGGTGGCGACAGGTGCCGAGGTGGCCATAGAGCCGGTATCGCCTCGCTACTCGGAGCTCAGGGAGCACTCTCTCCTGGCCGATCGCTACGTGCGCAATGCGACCGAGCTGGGACGTTCGTTCCCCGATCGGACCGGTGCCAGGCCGGGTGGCTCGACGGACATGGCGAACGTGACTCTCGCACTCCCCGCCATACATCCGATGATGGACATCGACTCGCTGCCCGCAGTCAATCACCAGCCGGGCTTCACTGCGGCGGCCGTGGCAGCGGCCGCCGACAAGGCACTGCTCGACGGCGCCATCGCCATGGCGTGGACGGCCGTGGACGCAGCAACCGACGAGCGCCTGACGGAGGACCTGCGGCGACGGGCAGAGGAGAGGGCAACCGGCGGCGGAGCCAAGAAGACCTGATCGGCGGGCGGCGAGACCCTGGCGCGGGCGGCGGGCGGCGAGACCCTGGCGCGGGCGGCGGGCGGCGAGACCCTGGCGCGGGCGGCG
>JAJYPS010000045.1 GCA_021795215.1 Actinomycetes bacterium | reverse complement strand
CCCTACGGGGACATCCGTACTGGCAGGCACTGTCGAACAACAGGTCCGGCCAGTTTGGTTCGGGGCTGCGCCCCGAGCGGCGCTTCACCACCGGCCTGGAGGCCGGCGCACTGCGCCGCTTTTACGTAGCTTCGGGAAACCGGCCGTAGCCGGTGCGTGCGGGTTGCACAGCTCGGCACAGGTCGTCGGCCGCGGCCACCCCTCGTAGGCGCCTCACCCGCATACGCCTGACGGACGACTCCGCTGTTTGGGCCTATTTGCGTAGGTACCATGAGGTCCATCGCAACTTCTCTCCGCGCTCTGGCCGGCATCCTGCTACCTGTAACGCTGCTCTGCGGCTGCTCTTCGGCTTCGTCCCCGCCGGCCAGCACAAGGGGGACCGCCAGGTCGGCCACTTCGGCCCAGCCGAATGCTCCTCGTACTCCCCCCACCGCCTCGGTGCCACGGACGGCGGTTGCTCCGGTTGCTTCCGGCTCCGGGAACCAAAGGGCCTCCGCGGGGTCGCCCTCCGTGGGGTCAGCCCCTGCGGCGAACTGCGTCACGCCTGCTCGACTGACCGGCTGGACCGTCAGCCGTTTGGCAGCGCAGACGATCGGCGTGCCTGTCCAGGAGGGCAACGTGGCCGCAGTCACCAGCGAGGTGGCGCAAGGTGCCGGAGGGGTCGTGCTTTTCGGTTCCCAGGCGCCTGCGGACCTCGGAGTACAGCTGAGGGTGCTCCAAGCCGCCGCTCCGGGGCATCTTCCGCCGATGGTGATGGCCGACGAAGAAGGTGGGCTCGTGCAGAGGCTCGCCAACCTGGACGGCTCCATACCGTCGGAGTCGTGGATGGGAGCGAACTGGTCCCCGGCACAGGTCAGAGCGGCGTCTTACGGGATGGGACTGCGGATGGCGGCAGCAGGAGTGACTACCGACCTGGCGCCGGTGCTGGACGTCGACGGACGAGGCGGCTCCATCGCCCAGAACCCCGACGCTACGCGGTCCTTCGGAGCCAACGTCTCGGTGGTCACCGCCGACGGCCTCGCCTTCGCCTCCGGGCTGGAAGCCGCCGGGGTGACACCGGTGGTGAAGCACTTCCCCGGGCTGGGGAACGCCACTGCCAACACCGACCTCGGGCCGGCCTCCACGCCTCCGTGGGCCGTCGAACAGGGTGGTCCGCTGGCACCGTTCGTGGCGGCCGTTGCAGCCAAGATGCCGGCGGTGATGGTATCCAACGCATCGACTCCGGGGCTGAGCACCCTACCGGCGTCGATCTCCCCGGTGACGGAAGGGGCGCTCCTCGGAGATCGACTGGGATTCGGAGGCCTGGTGGTCACCGACTCGTTGTCGGCCAGCTCCATCTCGGACATCGGCCTCGGCGTACCGGCCGCTTCGGTAGAGGCTCTCAGGGCAGGAGCGGACATGGTGCTCAGCTCGGTCGGGCCGTCGCAGACGGCTTCGACGACAAGCCAGACCATCTCGGCCATCACGGCTGCGGTGGCGGCCGGAGCTCTTCCGCGCAGTCGTCTGACCGACGCCGTTCTCCACGTGCTGGCCGCCAAGGGCTACCTGTGCGGTCCCGCGTCCAGGTGGGCGGTGGCCGCCCGGTCGCAAGGCGGGTACTGGATCGCCAGCCCCGACGGGCGAGTAAGCGGCGTCGGCGCGCCCTGGCTGGGCAGTCCGGCAGCATCCGGCAAACCGGTTCCGTCACCGGTTTCGTCCATCGTGGGGACGCCCGACGGCCTGGGGTACTGGACCGCCACCGGGGCGGGCAACGTCTTCGGCTTCGGCGACGCCAAGTGGCTGGGCTCACCCTCCGCTGCGGACCAAGTGCTTCCGAGCCGAGTCGTGGCGATGGCGGCAACCCGCGGAGGCCACGGGTACTGGCTCGCCACTGCCACCGGCAACGTCTTCGCTTACGGCACTGCCAGGTGGTGCGGCTCCCCCGCCGCAGCCGGACTTTCCGGGATGGTCACCCCGGTCGTCTCGCTATCGCCTACGCCCGGAGGCCACGGGTACTGGGTGACCACTGCCACGGGCAACGTGTACCCGTACGGCACCGCTCGCTGGTTCGGGTCGCTTGCCGACAGGTCCACCCCGCTCCGCGGACTGGTCGTCGGCATGGCGGTCGCTCCGGCCGGGAAAGGCTACTGGCTGGCCACCTCGGCCGGAGGCGTCCACCCCTTCGGGGACGCACGGTGGCTCGGCTCTCCTTCTCAATCCCAGCCCTCCCACGCCGGGCCGGTGGTGGCCATCTCCGCCGCCTCCACGCACGGATCGAACGGATCGTCCACGGCGGTGCAGGCCTACTCCGCTTTCATGGTGTCGCCCAGCCTGGACTTCCCTTCCCCCACCGTGACCAGGTACTGAGGTCCGACGAGCATCTCCGGGCAGGCACGCCGAGTCAGAGTCCGGCCGGATCAACGCATGGCCGGCCAGGGCCGCCGGTCAAGGTTTGGCCGGCCAGGGCCGCCGGTCAAGGTTTGGCCGGCCAGGGCCGCCGGTCAAGGTTCGTCCGTGACGCTGCGAAGCCTGGCAAATGCATCGGCCGCAGCACGGGTGACCGGGCCCGGGGCGTTCGGCAACACCTGACCGTCGACCTTCGCCACAGCCTGCACATGCCGTCCGGTGGAGGTCAGGAACACCTCGTCGGCTTCGGTGAGGGCGGAGAGCGGCATGTCGCAGTCCAGGACGGCCGGGAACACCTCTCTCAGCAGCTCTCTCGTGATCCCTGCAAGACATCCCGAGGAGAGAGGAGGGGTCAAGACGTCGCCTTTCGCCACTACGAACACGTTGCTTCCGGTCCCCTCGCACAGGTGACCGACCGTGTTGGCGAGCAAAGCTTCCCCGGCGCCTCGTTCGCGGGCATACGCCAACGACCGGACGTTCTCCGCATACGACGTGGTCTTGAGACCCGTCAACGCTCCCTTCTCGTTCCTGCACCACGGCACCACCCACACCTCCTCCGTCGGAGGCGGCAGGGGAACCGGCGCTGCCGCCACGACCAGAGTCGGCTTCCCCTGCACGCGGCCCGAACCGAGCGGTCCCGGCCCTCCGGTCCAAGTGATGCGGAGCACGCCGTGATCGACCGGCTCCGCTTCCAGCAGGGCGCCCACCGCTTCCCGAACACGCTCCACAGGGGGGGATGTCAAGCCGAGCCCCGCCGCCGACCGGCACATTCTGGCCAGGTGACGACCGAGAGCGAACGTACGGCCGTCGCGTATCTCGACCGCCTCGAACACCCCGTCTCCGGTAACCAGTCCGTGGTCCATCGCGCTTACGGAAGCCCGGCCGGCCGGCACCAGCGAGTCGTCCACCCAGATGCTCCCGGTGGACAGGAGGCGAGCGCTCGCGGTGGGTTCGATGCCCCGCTCGGCTGTGCTCGCGGAACCGTCGCCGACCGAACCGCTCATCACGTCGATGCTAGCCATCTGCAGAAGTGCCCCTCCAGGGCCGCCGGACGAGGTGCGGTTGGGGGTTCTTCCGCTCGACAGGCCCCAGGTACAGCCGGGTGGGCTACCGTTCGGGAGATCTTCCGCTCGACAGGCCCCAGGTACATAGTCGGCTTGCACCCCGCTCGGACCGACTGCGCAGGAGCGGGTCGAGCTTTCCCGACCGACGAGCTCGGGGGGCAGCGCGGGCAACTCGGCGAGACCACCCAGGCATCGGGTCCGGAAAGTCGGGTGCCGGGAACCACTGGGCGCGAACCACAGGGCGAGGTGGTTTCAGCCGCCCGCCAGCCAGAACCGGTGCTGCCAAGCCATTATGCCGTGAACGTACCAGGTCGTGGTCGGAGCGAGCATGCCCTCGCGTACCGCCGCCAAACCCTCGTAGTAGGACGCCAGCGCCTTCGGTACGCTGCCCCCGTTCTGGTCCAGCAGGAATCGCAGCAGCCTGGCGCTCATCTGGATGTTGTCCGATGTCACCGCAGGGTTCAGTTGCGGCTGGCCCAGCAGCTCAGAGCGCACGAAGGCCACAGTGGAGGGTTCCAGCTGCCCCGTGCCCACGGCTCCGGTAGGAGAAGTCACCTGCTGTTGCCAGCCCGACTCCCACCAGTCCAGCGCCTCCAACAAGCTCGGAGGGAGCTGGTACTGCTCCGCCCAGTGCCGGAACAACGGTGCCATCGCCAGCCGCTGCGGGCTCGCCACCAGCTGCGCCGGCAGCGGGGCAGGATCGAGGAAGCCCCCGACGCCACTGCCTCCCGTGCCGGCCGATCCCGTGCCGGCCGACGCCGGGCTCGTCACGCTCCTTGCCGGCAACTGCAGCTGCTCCCCGATCCGTATCTGGTCCGGGTTGGCAAGATGGTTCACCGAGGCGACCGAGGCGACGGAGGTGCCGTACCGCAGTGCTATCCCGCTGAGCGTGTCGCCTGGCTGAACGGTCACCGCGACTCCGGCGGCCCCGGCAGCAGGAACGGCCCCGGCGGTGGGTATGTCGATCACCTGATCGGCCTGGAGGGTGTTCGGATCGGCAAGGTGGTTGACCGAAGCGATCGACGACACGCTGACGCCGTAGCGTTGAGCAAGGCCCCAGACGGTCTGCCCGAGTCCCACTCTGACTTCGACCGCCGACGCGGAACGAGCCGGCCCGAGCACCACGCCACCTGTGAGAAGGCCGGCTGTGAGAAGGACGACGGTCCAGCCGAGAGTCCCCGAGCGTCCGGGCCGAGGCACAGGCTTGACCCGTTGCCGCAGAGGCCCTCGAGGGCCGGTGTGACCGGAGACCCTCTCCCCGGCGCGGGTTGCGCTGCTCGATCTCAACTTCAGCGTCGCCTTTGCCACGCTGCGCACCGTATCCGAGAAGGGATATTCGCCGCAAACTCCTTTCCCCCATTACCCACAACCGCTTCCACCCCGGAGGTTCCGAGCATCGGGCAGTCTTCGCCCTCACCTCCGACTGCCTGGAGCAACCAATACCCCAGGGGGTATATACTCGCCAACGGGCGCGGGCGCCGGGCTACGCCGGCCAACGACGTCGGTCTCCGCGCCAGCCGTTGAACCACGGCAACCGATCAGACAGCAGCGTCACACAGAAGGAGCCATCTGGTGTCATACGAGAATATTCCCGCCCGGCGAGTGTCGGAGTTGCTGCCGGAGGGCGCTCAAGTGGTCGACGTTAGGGAGCGCAACGAGGTGGCGACAGGCATGCTTCCCGGTGCGATCAACATACCGCTGGCCCAGTTGGGAGTGCGCCTTCACCAGCTTTCGCCCGATCGGCCCGTCGCAGTGGTATGCGAAGGCGGCGGTCGAAGCAGGGAGGCCGCAGACCTCCTCGTCAGGCGAGGGTTCCGCAGGGTGGTGAACCTGGACGGCGGCATGGCGGCGGCTCGTCGTCGCTGACGCCGCCCGCGCTTCTCACCGGTCCTGCCTCCGGCGAAGCTGTCGGGCAAAGCCCGACCCAGCAGTCCAGCAGTATTGATGTGTGGTGCAGGTTTAAGTTGTGCCGGCTGCTCTCCAAGTGGAGGCCGGTCGTGATCGTCGAGAGATATGGGGGTTCCGGATGGTGCGTGACATAGAGGCCGCCGAGCTGGCGAAGATCCTGGGGACGGACTCCGAACCGTTCCTTCTGGACGTTCGGGAGCCGGACGAGGTGAGGGAGTGGTCGATACCGGGAGCGCACAACGTACCTCTGGGCGAGCTGTCGGTGCGGTACACGGAGGTGCCTCGGGACCGTCCTGTCGTGGCGTACTGCGCGGCGGGCGGCCGGTCCAGGCAGGCTGCAGATGCGCTCGACCGGGCCGGGTACGACATCGCGAACCTGGCTGGCGGCATTGCGGCCTGGGGCACGGTGTACGACACGGTGGACGTGCCGGCGGGAACGGCGACCGTGGTGCAGATGAGGCGGAGGGGCAAAGGCTGCCTTTCGTACGTGGTGGGAGCCGGAGACGAAGCGTTCGTCGTGGACCCTTCGCTGGACACCGAACGGTATGTGAAGATGGCCGCCGAGCGAGGCTGGTCCATAACGCGGGTGTTCGACACCCATCTCCACGCGGACCACTTGTCCGGTGCCCGGGCACTGGCGGAGCGGACCGGGGCCACGCTCCACCTGAACCCCGCCGATTCATTCTCGTTCGACTTCGAGCCGTTGGTGGACGGCCAGCGGTTCGTCCTGGGCGGCACATCGGAAATGGAGGTGTCCGCCGTCCGCACCCCTGGGCACACCGAGGGCTCGACGATCTACGTGGTCAGTTCGCAAGTTGTGCTGACCGGGGACACGCTGTTCGTGGACGGGGTGGGAAGGCCGGATCTCGCGGAGAGGGCCGAAGAGTTCGCTCGCAACCTTCACAGGTCCCTGAAGGAACGGGTGTTGTCGCTCGACGATTCGACGCTGATCCTGCCCGCGCACTACGGCGGCACCGTCACGGTCAAGCCTACGGAGCCGGTCGGAGCGACTCTTGGGAAGCTCAGAGGAGCGCTGCCTCCTCTTCGGATGGACGAGGACGAGTTCGTTGCGTGGGCCGCCGCACGTGCCACTCCCCGGCCGCCGAACTACATCGAGATAGTGAAAGCGAACATGGGTAAGTCGGACCTTCCGATGGAGGCACTTGTCAGGCTGGAGTCCGGACCGAATCGTTGTTCGGCATAGGTGAGCCGGGCTGGTCGCCTGGGTTGGCCGGAGCGAGGAGCGAAGAGAAGTGGAACTGAGCGCGGAAGCGGTGACCGACGCCCGGGCGAGGCTACGGCGGGCTGCGGGCCAGGTGCTGGCCGTGGAGCGGATGCTGTCCGAGGGCAAGGAGTGCCGTGAGTTCCTTCCCCAGCTCTCCGCGGCCAACAAGGCGATCGAGCAGGCGGGCCTGCGACTGCTCGCCGCAGGCTACGCCTGGTGCCTGGAGCACCCCGAGGAAGCGAAGGCGGGCGGCTATCCCCGCGAAGTGATGGAGCGGATGTTCATGAAGCTCGGCTGACCGGCTACAGCGGCCACATCGGCACGATCGGAGCTGTGCAGAGGAGAACGGGGCCGTCCGAGCGGCCCCGTTCTCGCACCTATTTCCCGAGTCAACATCTCTACCTCTACTTGATCCTGATGGCTCAGAGACTGTCCTCGGGCGATGCTCGACCGGACGGAAACATCCCTTGGCGGTCAGTCCGCGGCGGGAATGTTCAACACCAGTGAACCGGGCGTAGCGCCGGCTTTGAGCCATGCGAGCAGGGCGCTGGGCGGCATGGGGTGGGCGTAGTGGAAACCCTGTGCGTGAGTGCAGCCCAACTTGGTCAGCGTCTCGGCCTGGATGGGGCACTCGACCCCTTCGGCGATCACCCGAAGCTTCAGCAGGCGGCCCAGCTCGGCCACCGTCGTCACCATCGCGGCGTCCTCGGTGCTGGTGGTGACGCCACCGACGAGCGACCTGTCTATCTTGAGATCGTCCACCGGAAAGTCCTTCAAGTGGCTCAGAGACGACCCGCCGGTGCCGAAGTCGTCGAGCGCCAACCGCACGCCGAGCCCTCGTAGCTGGCCCAGTCGCTGGCGAGCGACCTCTATGTCGGAGAGCACCCCCTCTCCTATGTCAAGGGTCAGGAGGCCGGGCGCCAAGCCCGAGGAGCCCAGCGCCGAAGCGACAGTCTCGGCGAAGCCCTCGGCGGCGAGCTGCTTCATGGACACGTTCACGTGGATCGGAAGTGCGGCCAACCCGCCCTGGGCGTGCCAGGCTGCCGCCTGGCGACAGGCGTTGCGCAGGGCCCATCCTCCGATCGGAAGGATCAGCCCGCTCCGTTCGGCTTCCTCGAGGAACGCCTTGGCGGGCAGCATGCCCTTGCTCGGGTGCCGCCAGCGGAGAAGCGCCTCGACGGCCACGGTCCTGCCGGTCTCCGCCTCGATGACCGGCTGGTAGTGGAGCTCGAGCTCGTCGTGCTCCAGCGCCGCCCGAAGCTCGGTGCGCAGCGTCACCTGTGCCGAGATCTTCTCCTCCATCTCCGGCACGAACACTTCGGTCCTTCCCGACCCTCGCGACTTCGCGGCGTACATCGCGACGTCCGCGAAGCGCATCAGATCGGCCACGGTCTCCCGCCCGTCCACGGTCACGACCACGCCGATGCTGGCACTCACGACGACGTCGAGGCCGCCCAGGCACTCGGCTGCAAGTGGCACGGCCTGGTGCACCCGGTCGGCCACCTCGAGCGCAGTGGCTTCGTCGGCGCCGTCCAGCAGCACCGCGAACTCGTCTCCCCCGAAACGGGCGAGCGTGTCGACCTCCCTGACGCATTCGGAAAGGTGAGAGGCGACCGCCTTGAGCAGGATGTCGCCGGCCTCGTGGCCACGGGTGTCGTTGACCGTCTTGAACATGTCCAAGTCGATGAAGAACACCGACACCGGTCCTCCCCCTCGCCTGGAGCGGGCGACGGCGCCTTCCAGCCGGTCCGAGAACAGTGCCCTGTTCGCGAGCCCGGTCAGCCCGTCGTGGAGCGCCTGGAGCGCGAGCACGTCCCGCTTCTCCCGCAGTTGCAGGGCCATCGACCGCATCGCGTCCGCCACCCGCCCGAGCTCGTCGTTGCGCATGAACTGCAGATCGGTGTCGAGCTCGCCGGCACCGTAGCGGGCGGCGGCCGATTCCAGAGCGGTCAGCTCGCTGTTCAGGTCGCCGTACGTCCGGGCCGCCGTGACGAGGCCGAGCAGCAAACCGGCCAAGGTGATGCCGACCAGGGCGACCTCCCGCAGGTGCTGCGTGTCCTTGACGCTGTTCACGTAGGCCGCCACGTTGGCCATGTCGGCCTCCGACAGCGTGGCCAGCTGGCTGTTCGACTTGGCGAAGCCGGCGAGAGCGGCCGCACGGGCAGCAGGGGCGAGCGCCCGGCCGCCGGCAAGCGTCTGGCGCACCGGCGCCCAGGACGCCAACCAAGTCTTCTGAGCCGCCCGAGCGAGGCCCTTCTGGCCCGCCCCCTGGTGCCTCACCAGCGTGCTCATGTCGGTCGTGATGCGCTGCCCCGCTGCAAGCACCGACGGGGCAGACGGGGCGGACCGGAGTGACCCGCCCGTGCTGCGAGCGAGCCTCCCTTCCAGAGCACCCAGCTGCGCCACCACGGGATTGGGTGCCTCCACGGCTTCTCGCACCGCCGCCGAGCGCAGCGCAGCCTGCGACGTGGTGCCGAGCAGCAAGACGCCCCCTGTGCACAGGATCGCCAGCGGAGAGAGGACCACCAGAGCCCTCCGGAACATGGTCCGCCGGAGGCTCTCCCGCTTGTGCTCCGGGCGGCTCACCCGGTCCTGCTGCCCCGGCCCGTCGGGATGCGCTGAAACGGGTGCCCTCTTGGCTGAGGGGGGGACGGCAGGTCGGCCCACTTCTTCGGCCACGACTTCGCCAAGCGTCACAGCCCCCGGACTATCCAATGCCGTCATGTTCGCCTCCGTGCTCACCCGGGGCCGCGAGGGCCGCCGGAGCAGTTCTGCCACACCGCGCCGTAGGTGGCACGGAAGCTGCAGCCCGACCGTTGTGAATGCAAGCAAGTCGGCAGCCGGGGGCGCCACCTTGAGAATGATCGGCTCGCTGCACACCGTCAAAGTCGGACATTACCACCCGATCAATCCAAAGCGACGCCTCGCTCCGACGACGGTCCCAATTCTAAGAACGGCGTAGGTCGGGAGGACGGTCCTGTCTCACGTGCAATCGCCTTGCCATGCGGCGTATCGGCCACATGGACAGAACGTAGTTCCCGACGCCATTTCACGCCTTGGAGACCGATGCCCCGCCAGGACGGCCCGGCACCGGACCTCCGGCACGCCCGGTAGGCGGTCGTGCGCCGGCCGACGGCTGCTCAGATGGCCTTCAGCACGACGACGGCGAGGTCGTCGCGCTCGGAACTGGACGAGAAGTCGGTGGCTGCCCGCTCTATGGCTTCCGCCATAGCGCCTGCGGTACAGTCCCCTTCTGCGAACTTGGCCGCCACAACGGGCGCCAGCAGTTCGGCGAAGAAGCCGTCGGGTCCCCGGGCTTCGGTGACTCCGTCGGTGAAGCAGATCAGAAGCTCTCCGGGAGCGAGGCACAGCGAGGAATCGACGAACTCCACTTCGCCCAATGCCCCGACGAGAGTGCCGGTGCGGCCTACCGTCACGACGGTCCCGTCCCTGCGGACGTGGAGCGGCAACGGATGGCCGCCGGACGCGAGGGTCAGTTGGAGCCCGGCGGTGGACGGTTCCATCCTGAGGCACAGCGCGGTGAGGAAGGTCTCGGAGCTCAGTTCGGTCTCCACGGCGCGGTTCAGCACCCTGAGCACGGCGGCCGGCGACCGGTACTGCATCGCGGCCGCCCGTACGGTGTGCCGCGCCAGCGAGGCGACGACTGCCGCGGCGGCCCCTCGTCCGCACACGTCACCTATGGCCACGTGCCAGGCCTCACCTCGCATGGCGAACACGTCGTAGAAGTCGCCTCCGACGTCTCCCATCCCGCCCGGCCTGAACACCGCACCGACGTCCACCCATGCCAGTCGGGGGAGCTCCGGTGGGAGCAGGCTCGTCTCGAACGTGCGGGCCAGGACTTCCAACCGCTCCTGTGCGGCCAGCAGCTGCCGCTGAGCATGGACGCGGTCGAACAGCTGACCGAGAACCTGCCCGGCAGTGCTCAGCGTGCTCAGGAGGTCCGCCGACAGCCTGCCCTCCGCCGTCCGGGCAAGCTCGAGGACCCCGTGGACGGTGCCGCCGCTCGTCAAGGGGACCGCGATCCACCCTGCGATCTTCTCCTGCCTCGCCACGTGTCCCCTCGGGATGCGGGAGGTCGAGGGCAGGTCCTCGACCCACACCGGCTTGCCGGTCGCCCACGCCCTCCCCGGCATGCCCTGGTTCTGCCGGGGCCGAAGTCGGAGCGTCTCCGACGCGAGAGGCGAGCCCGGACCGCCTCGCGCCCAGGTCCCCAGGGGCACGAGGCTGGTCCCCTCGACATCGGGCGCCCAGAGAGCGCCGAAATCCCAGCCGAGCCCGGTGCCCAGCAGCGCCAGAGCCGCAGGAGCCACGCCTTCGGGCGTGACGTCCGGACGCCCCACCATCGTCGCCAGACGAGTCGTCACGCGGAGGTGGGTGTTGGAGGCCAGCGCCACTTCGAGCAGCAGCCTCTCCTCCCCCGCCTCGGCAATTGTGGCGACGAACCAGAGCTTCCCTCGTCGGCGGCCTGGACCTCGGAGGTTGCCCACCCGTAGGTCCACCTCCATCTCCTGACCGTCTCGGCGCAACGCCATCACCCGCAGTCTCTTGGAGCCGAGCGAGGTGCCCCCCTTCGCCAGGGCTCTCCCGAAACCGGTCAGGTGGGATTCCAGCAGGCGTTCGGGGATCATGCAGTCGAGCGGCTGGCCGACGAGCGTTCCCGAAGGCCAGCCGAGAAGCTCGTGGACGCTCGGGTCGGCGAACACCACCTGGCCCGAAGCGTCCGCGATCACGAGAGGTTCGGGGATAGCCTGCAGTACCTCGTCGACGGGGAGGCAGCCGATGTCCTCCGTGCATGCGTACGGCGGGGCGGCATCCGACACGCCCGGGCTCTCCGGAGCTTCCTCGGCTACGGCGGGATCGCCCGTCCACCGGCTGGTCCGGTTCGGAGAACCGCTCTCTCTCTGCATTCCGGGTCCAGCGGTCAGCGGCGTGTACGAGAGGAAAGCATCGGGGAATAACCGTGTCGTGCGAACCAGCGAGTGCCTTCCCGAACCGCGGATAAGCCCGGGCTGATACAGATGAGCTCCGTATTGGCCATCTCCGGTCTGCCGGTCGTCAATGTGCTGGGAACCCTTCCAGAGTTGCACGCATTCGACGAGCGAGCCACAGGTCGGTCCAGCGCGACGGACCGGGCCGCCGCAGCACTCGGTTCGCCCGCTTCTGCCCTCCATGGGGCTGGCGCAACCTCCGGAGCGTCCCCGGGGGACGGAGGGGCGGAACCTCCGGCCGAAGGAGTCGACCTAGACCGGGGCGAGCCCCGCGTCGCTCTCACCCTGCTGCTTCCGAGGGATGCTGCATCGGTGCCAATGGTACGCCACCTTTGCGCCCAGGCGTTGAGGGAAGTGGGGGCCGGAGAGAGCTCCATCGGGGACGTGGAGCTGGCCGTGACCGAGGCGTGCGCCAACGTGATCCGCCACGCCAGCACGGGAGACTGCTACGAGGTGACCGCCTCGCTCAGCGCCAGCTCCTGCGAGGTGGAGGTGCGCGACTACGGCAAGGGCCTTCCGGACGACGTGGTGACCGGTACCGCCGGTACCGGACCGGAAGCCGAGGGCGGGCGCGGGCTCGGTCTGATCAGGGTGCTGGTCGACCGTCTGACGTTCGGGAACGGAACGAACTCCGGAGCCGTGTTGCACATGCACAAGCGGATGTCGCCCGACCCCGGCTCCCCAGAACCCGGATCCTGAGATCTCGGGCGGGGCCGGGGCCCTTCGCCTGCCGCCGGGTCCGCGCATCGACATCTTCGGATGCTCCCCTCGGGCTGGATTGCAAAGGTTACGTACCGGGGATTCGGATGCTCCCCTCGGGCTGGATTGCAAAGGTTACGTACCGGGGAACAGCAGGTGAATGAATCCTGTAGAGCTGGTCGCCCTGAAGGCGGTGGACGGTGGGCTCCTGGTCGTGGTGTTCGCCCTCGTGGGGGAAGTGCTGAAGCCGAAGCGGTTCGCCGGTCTCTTTGGTGCCGCCCCGTCGGTCGCCCTGGCGAACCTGGCGGTGATCGCCCTGGCGGAAGGCGTCGGAGCTGCGAGGTCGTCGTCCACGGGCATGGCGGCGGGCGGCATCGCGATGGTGCTGTGCTGCCTGGTCGGGGTTCCGGCGGTGCGTCGCCTGGGCGCCCTGCGCGGCTCGGTGGTGATGTGGGGTGCATGGCTCGCCAGCGGGGCAGCGATCTACGGGGGTCTGATGGCCTCTCTCGTCCGATGATCCGGTCGGGAGGGCAGCCGCTCTTCGGGATCGACCTGGGGGAGCTGCGGCACGCGAAGCTGAAGGGCATGGCACTTCGATTCGCCTTTGGCGCGTCCATCTCGATCGTGGCAGGCATTGTCGGACTGGTGGGAGGTCTGCGGCTGGGCGGCGTCTTCCTCGCGGCTCCGGCCATCCTTCCTGCGACACTGACGCTGATCGAACGGGACCAGGGACGCCGTCAGGCCGAGCTGGAGGTGTCGGGCTCGGTCATGGGAGGTGTGGCGCTGACGGCCTTTGCGGTCGTATCGGCGGTCCTCCTCGGAGCGGCGACTTGGTGGCTGGCCCTGCTCGGGGCGCTGGTCGCCTGGGTCGCCGTAGCGGTGATCCTTTACCTGGTCCGTGCCCTCGCTCGACCCGCTTGGAGGCGGGAAGTCCACGGGCTTGCAGCGGAAGCGGAGGGTCGCTCCTGATGCCCGAGAACCGGCTCACGACTTTGGAGTCGGCATCGCTGCCCCACACGCTGCGGCAGTACGCGCTTCTCGCCGACGGAGAACGAGGGGTGCTGGTCGGCCCTAGGGGCGACTTCTGCTGGATGTGCTTCCCCCGCTGGGACAGCCCCTCGGTGTTCTCCACCCTCATGGGCGGCGACGGATGCTACGTAGTCGCTCCTTCGGACAGGTCGGTGTGGGGCGGCTACTACGAGGACGGCTCGCTGATATGGCGCAGCCGGTGGGTGCTGACCGACGCCATAGTCGAGTGCCGGGAGGCGCTCGTGATGCCGGCCGATCCGGACAAGGCCACGCTGCTGCGCCGGATCGAGATCGTGGAAGGCCAGGCCCGGCTCGACGTGATGCTCCGGCCCCGAGCGGACTACGACCAGTCATCGATGACGTCGCTCTCCCAGGGTCCGACCGAGACGAGTGAACCAGGTACCTGGCACGCACGCACGGGTGATGTGCACCTCCGCTGGAGCGGGGTACCCGATGCGGAGCGCATCCAACACGGGTCGAAGGGCTCCCACCTCGCAGCCTCGTTCGCTCTGTCTAAAGGAGAGCGGCGCGACATCGTGCTGGAGCTGTCCGAGTCGCCGATCTCCGGCAGTCCGCCGGTGCCGGACGAGGCGTGGGTTGCCACCGAAGCTGCCTGGCACGCCGACGTGCCGACGTTCGACCACATCGTCGCTCGTCGGGACGCCCGGCACTCCTACGCCGTCCTGTGGGGTCTTACGTCGAAGGACGGGGGCACCGTCGCGGCGGCGACCACGTCCCTGCCGGAGCGGGCCGACCAGGGGCGCAGTTACGACTACAGGTACGTGTGGATTCGGGACCAGTCCTATGTCGGTCAGGCGGTGGCGGCCATCGGGCCGTACCCTCTGCTCGACCGGGCGGTGGAGATGGTGTCCCGCAAGCTGTTGGAGGACGGCGAGCGACTGGTGCCGGCCTACGGCACAGACGGCCAGCCGGTGCCGGACCTGCACACCCTCCCGCTGCCGGGCTACCCGGGCGGGACCGACGTGGCGGGAAACCTCGTCAGGGGCCAGTTCCAGCTGGACGCGTTCGGGGAGTCCCTTCTGCTGTTCGCCGCTGCTGCGCGCCACGCCCCGCTGGCTCCCCGGCATTGGCAGGCCGCCCAGATCGCGGTCGGCGTCATAGAGAGGCGCTGGAAAGACCCCGACGCCGGCATCTGGGAGCTGGAGGACCGGCGGTGGACACACAGCAGGCTGGCGTGCGTCGCCGGTCTCAAGGCGATCGCCTCCGTCTGCGACTCGGTCGAGCAGGCGTCCGGCTGGCTCGCCCTGGCCGACCTCATCCTGGCCGACACCTCCCAGAGGTGCCTGCATCCCAGTGGGAGGTGGCAGCGGGCGGAGGACGACGACCGCGTCGACGCGTCCCTTCTGATCGCCGCCGTCAGGGGAGCGCTCGGGCCGGACGACCCGCGGACGAAGGCCACGCTGCGGGCCGTGCACGACGAGCTGGCGGCGGACGGGTTCGTCTACCGGTTCCGACCCGACCTGCGGCCTCTCGGATCGGCAGAGGGAGCGTTCGTGCTGTGCGGCTTCGGCATGGCAATGGCGGCCCAGCAGCACGGCGACGCCATAGCCGCCGCGCGGTGGTTCGAGCGGAACCGAGCCGCCTGCGGGCCGCCCGGGCTGTTCACCGAGGAGTACGACATCGTGGAGCGCCAGTTGAGGGGCAACCTGCCCCAGGCGTTCGTCCATGCGATGTTCCTCGAGTGCGCCGCTGCGATCTCCTCCGATCCGCCCACCGCCCGAAGCCTGGGCGAGAACCAGGACCACCCCACGGACGCATGAGCGGGCGTCCTCAGTCGGCGCCCAGAGCCGCATCCTGGCGCTGGAACTGCGTGCGGTAGAGCTCCGCATAGAGCCCCCCGGCCGACACCAGCTCGTCGTGGCGCCCCCGCTCCACGATCCGACCGTGCTCGACGACCAGGATCACGTCGGCCTCCAGCACGGTCGACAGCCGGTGTGCGATCACCAGTGACGTCCTGCCGGACAGCATGGTCTCGAGCGCCCGCTGCACCGCGAGCTCGGACTCCGAGTCGAGATGAGAAGTGGCTTCGTCCAGCAGTATGACCGCCGGCTCCTTCAGCAGAACCCTGGCGATCGCCAGCCGCTGCTTCTCCCCGCCCGACAGCCGGTAGCCGCGGTCCCCCACCACGGTGTCCAGACGCTCGGGCAGTGCTCCGACGACGTCCGCCAGCTGCGCCGCCTCCAGAACCGCCCACAGCTCCTCCTCGGCTGCCTCCGGCCGGCCGTAGAGCAGGTTCGCCCTGACCGTGTCGTGGTACAGGTGAGGGTCCTGGGTCACCATCCCGATCGAGCCCCGCAGCACGGACAGCGGCAGGCGGGTCACGTCGCACCCGCCGACCATGACCACACCTTCGGTCACGTCGTACAGCCGGGGGATGAGCGAGCAGATGGTGGTCTTGCCCGCCCCTGACGGTCCGACGAGCGCGGCCATCTGCCCCGGCTCGACCTTGAAGGAGACGCCTCTCAGCACCGGCTCCGCGCTCTCCGCTCCGAGCGGCGCATTGGGAGCCAGCGATGCCAGCGACGACTCCCGCGGAGAGGGGTACCGGAAGCCGACGTCCCTCATCTCCACCGTGAGGGGGGCGCCACCCAGCAGCGCTTCGGGAAGATCGTCCCCGGCAATGTCGCCGTCGGGCTGGCCGGGCAGGTCGAGCACCTCGAAGATCCTCTCGAAGCTGACCAGCGCGTTCATCACCGTCACCGGAGCGCTGGAGAGCAGCGTCAACGGAGCGAACAGCCTGTTCAGGTAAGAGGACAGGGCGACGATGGTCCCGACCGACAGGACTCCGGCCGCCGCCATCCGGCCGCCCATCCCGTACACCAGCGCCGTCGCGAGGGACGCCACAAGCGTCAGAGAGGCCAGGAACCCTTGCGTGACCAGCGCTGATTTGACGCCTATGTCCCTGACCCGGCCGGCCTTGTCGGCGAAGGTGCCCTCCTCCGCCGCCGGCGACCCGAACAGCTTCACGAGCATCGCCCCCGAAGCGTTGAACCTCTCGGTCACCATCGTGGACATCCCGGCGTTCAGGTTGTAGCTCTCCCGCGTGATCCTCTGGAGGCTCCTGCCCACCAGCCTGGCCAGCACTGCCAGCACCGGCAGCACGGCCAGGCACAGCAGGGTGATCTGCCACGACAGCGCCATCATCGCCCCCAGCGTGATCAGCACGGTCAGCCCGCTGCCGACCACGTTGGAGAGGACGGTGGTGAAGGCCTGCTGGGCGCCCAGCACGTCGCTCTCGATCCGGCTCACCAGGGCGCCGGTCTGGGACTGGGTGAAGAACGCGAGCGGCATCGTCTGGGCATGCGTGAACAGCCTGGTCCGCAGCTCGTAAATGAGACCTTCCCCCACCCGGGCGGACAGGTACCGCTGCCACAGCGACAACGCAGCCGTGACCACCGCCAGGCCCGCCAGCAGACCGGCCAGAGCCAGTATCAGGCCCGGATGGGCGGTGTAGGGAGGGCGGGGGCCGATGCCGCGGTCGATGACCGCCCTGAAGATGAACGGGATCGCGGCGCCTGCGAGAGCTCCGCCCAGGACCAGCGCGAGGAACCCCGCCAGCATCCAGCGATAGGGACGGGCCAGGCCCATCGCCCGCTTCAGCGTTCCCCGCTGCACCTTGGTCCTCTCGCCGTTGGGCCCCCGCCCCCCCGAGCGCAGCGCCCTCAAGGCCGCCTGCTGGGGCATCATCATCACGGCTGGAGGTCCACTCCCTGTCTGGTTCGGGGTCCCGGAGGCACCCTTGCAACAGTACCGGCCTCGCGGTGACAACCCCGAGGAGGTGGCAACCCAGAGGGGGGTGGCTCCCGGCCCACACAGCCCAGGAGGGGGGATGTGCTCCCGGCCCACAGCCCGCGCTGGCATCGATCTCTCGTTGACCCGAGCGGTGGCGGGCCGCAGGCCGTTCGCGCACACCGGCACGGACGGTCCAACGTTGCCGCACGGGGCCAGTGTCGAAACGCCGGTTGGAAGGGTATGGCCCATGCGACGACCGACTACCGAGGAGAAGAAAAATGAACCAGGGCCTGCGCGATGCACTGCGGCCGCTGCGGGAACTGCCCAAGATGATCGAGTCGATCGAGGGACTGGACGCCGCAGCCGGCACGATGAAGAAGCTGGCGTCGCCAAAGCTGGGACCGGGTACGGCCCTGAACGAGACGCTCGGCGGTGCCGATCTGGGCCACCCGATTCACCCTCTGCTCACCGACGTGGCCATCGGTGCTTGGACCAGCGCCGTGATGCTGGACTTCGTCGGCGGCAAGCGGGGGCGAAAGGCCGCAGACCGGCTCATCGCCATCGGCCTGGCCAGCGCCGGCCCAACCGTCCTGACCGGTTTGAACGACTGGATCACCCTGCAGGGAGCAGAACAGCGCCTCGGCGTGGCCCATGCGGGCGCCAACGCGGCCGCTACGGCGCTCTACGGGTTGTCGTGGGTCTCCCGCAAGCGCGGGCGGAGACTGAGGGGCAAGCTGCTAGCTCTGGCGGCGACAGGGGTCGCATCCGGAGGCGCCTACCTGGGCGGCCATTTGGCCTACAAGCGGGGAATCGGAGTGGACCACACCGCCTTCATGGCACTGCCGTCGGAGTGGGTGGAGGTCGCTGGCGATGGGGATCTGACCGAGGGCAGCCCCATCTGCGCCGACGTGAAGGGCACGAAAGTCATGGTGGTACGTGACCACGGCTCGGTCTACGCCCTGGCGGACGTGTGCTCCCACGAAGGGGGGCCGCTGCACGAAGGGAAGATAGAAGCTGGATGCGTCGTCTGCCCCTGGCACGCCAGCAAGTTCAAGCTGTCCGACGGATCACCTGTCGGAGGGCCTTCCGCCTACCCTCAGCCCACCCTTGACGTACGCACGGTCGGAGGGAAGATCCAGGTCCGCAAGACCTGATCCGTTCGTCCGGTCGAAACCTCCCCCGCCGGCACCTGCGTCCCATCTACACCTGCGTCCCATGGACAGCCCTGCCGCCGGGTCTCCCGCGCCACCTCAGTTCAGAATATTGACCGCTCTGGCTGCCACCAGGGCTACTGTCACGAGGGAGGCCAGGGCCTGGGCCAGCATCAGCATCTTCGCCCAGCGGGAAAGCGGCATGGTGTCGGTGGGGCTGAGGGCGGTCGCGTTGGTGAACGACACGTACAGATAGTCGACGAAGCCCGGAGCCCAGCCGTCCGGCCCGATGCCTGGTCCGGACATCTGAGGGAAAAGGAACGACGCCGCCTTGGGCGTGCCGGAGCTTCGTTCGGCTGGGCCGCCGCGATCCAGTTCCCAGTACCACAGCGCGAAGATGAGGATGTTGGTCAGCCAGATCGCGACCGCAGAGTAGATGAGCGGCCGGCCCTGCGCCCGGCCGCCGTAGAGGAGGAAGTGGACCAGGAGAGCAAGCGACGCGACGTTGGCCACGTTGATCAAGGCGATCAGCACCACCGACACGGTGCGGACCAGGGACGACTCCCTGGTCGAGCGGTCCGGGTTCACGACGGTCAGCGGGACCACGAGAGCGACCTCCAAGGCGGGCAGCACCCATTTCGGGCCAGGGGTAAGCTGGGAAGGGAGCAGGATGTAAAGGGCGAGCGCTGTCAGCACGGCCAGCGATGCCGGCCAGCGTGGCTCTGCCGCTCGCCACGGCAGGGTAGGCCCTCCTCCCTGCCGGGCGGCCGAAGCGGAACTCGGGTTCGTGGCGTGGCGGCCACCTCTGCGAGCTTCCATTGCCCCTCCGTCCGCTGTGCCGACCGCCGTCACGACGCCGACAAGGAGAATACGTCTTGACCGACCTAGCCAGCGCCTTCGAGCGCTCCGTCGACGAGGGCAACATGCGGCTGCACCGGAGCCTTCCCGTGCTTCTCGCGACGGGAGCCGTCGGCGGGATCGACGTGGGGCTGGGTGTCTTCTCCTTGCTCCTGGTTCGCTCCGACACCCACAGCGTCATCGCGGGTGCGCTCGCGTTCAGCGCCGGCTTCATAGCCCTCACGCTTGCCCACAGCGAGCTGTTTACGGAGAACTTCCTGGTACCGATCGCCGCCCTGGTCGCACGGAAGGCGACGGTGGGAGACCTGGCGCGGCTGTGGCTCGGAACGCTGTCCACCAACCTGCTCGGCGGGTGGGTGTTCATGGGCATAGTCATGCTCGGGTTCCCCTCCCTCCATGCGACCGCGCGGTCGCTGGCCAGCCACTATATGGACGCGGGGATAAACCTCCACTCTTTCGCCACAGCCGTGATAGGGGGCACCGTCATCACGGTCATGACGTGGATGGAGAGGGGCAGTGCCAGCACGGGGGGCAAGATCGTGGCGGCGATCGTCGCCGCGTTCCTCCTGGCGGTAGGGTCGTTGAACCATGTGATCGTGATGTCGCTGGTCATCTTCGCCGGCCTGGCGGCGCACGCTCCCTTCGGCTACCTGACGTGGGCCGAGGTGGCCGGTTGGGCGACGCTCGGCAACCTGGTCGGTGGCCTGGGGCTCGTGACCGTGCTCCGACTGGTGCAGGTGGGCGGGGAGAAGCTAAAGCAGGAACGCGACCGGCCGGACGGCACTCGGCGCGACCCGGACACGGTCGCACTGCGGATCAGGCAGAAGGCTGCCGGCGACGACGCATCGGCCACGAGCGGGACCGGTAGAGAGGGGTTCTCACCGGGCGCCGGAGGGGAGCGATCGCTGCCCGAGATCGAGATTCAAGCGGTGAGAGGCGAAGACGACCAACCGGCGGGCAGCGGGGCTTCCTGAGTCGCCGTTCCTGAGTCGTCCTTCCTGAAGTCGCCGTTCCTGAGTCGTCCTTCCTGAAGTCGCCGTATCGGGCCGAGCAGTCCGCTCGGAGGAGACGGGTGCCCGACAGGCCGGTGCGCAGCAGATACAGCAACGACTGCCGGGCGTCGGGAGTGCGCCGACGAACGGTGAGCGCTCGGGCCTTTGAGCACCTGGCGCGTATGGACTATGTTCCCCGAGGGATTTGCGGCTCGGGGGAGGTTGCGCAGATGCGCGACCACAGCGGGCGGGCCGCCACTAAGCCGAAGTTACGCCCCTGTCTCTCGTAGAAACCACCCATGATCAGGTCGTTGGTATTTCTCAAGGTCGGAATCTGTAGACACTAACGTAGTGACTGATCTCGTGCTGAGTGGTACAATGTCCTTGTGCCCAGCCGTGGTGGTGCCATGCATGTGTCGACAACAACGCGCCGCTATG
>JAJYPS010000044.1 GCA_021795215.1 Actinomycetes bacterium | reverse complement strand
CCTACCATTCCCCTTGGCCGCCGCCGTCGCCGCATGGCACCCGTTCGCCCTGGTCGCGCTGGCGTCGCTGCCCTTGGCCGTGCGGCCGCTGATGAGCGTGCTGGAAGGCAGCCGGGGTGCGGAGATGGTCGCCGTGCTGGGAGCGACCGCCCGGCTGCAACTGGCCTACGGGTTGGCTCTCGCGGTCGGTCTGCTGCTTTGACGGTCCGGTCGGCCCTCCTGAGGGTGGTGGGCCTGACGGTGGGTGTCCCCGTCCACCGCTTCGCAGACCTGGATCGCCTCGACGGAGTCGATCCATCGGCCGAGCAGAGCGGAAAAGTGGTCCGGAGCCTCGACGTGGGCCGGATGACCGGCGCCGGGCACCTCCTCGAAGCGGGCGTTGGCTCCGATCAGTCCCGCGGCCCTGCGTCCGAGGGCGGTGAACTTGGCGTCCCGCTGTCCGGCCACCACGAGAACCGGCATGTCCAGCTCGCCGAGGCGGCCCCACAGCGGCTCCTGGCTGCCGGTCCCTGCCAGCCGCAGGCTCTGGGCGAGCCCGGCGGGATCGTTCTCCCTGCGTCGTTCCAGCCCGGCCGAGCGCCGATCGAGCCCGGCGAACATCGGGTTCGCCAGCCACCGCTGCAGGAAGCGGTCCAGGCGCACCTGGGGCGGGTCGGCCGCATCGGGATGCTCCGGGGGCGGGTCCAGCCGGGCGGCCAGCTGCCAGTCGGCCCGGCGACGCCGGTTGCGCTCAGCTTCGTCGGCGATGCCGGGGTGGGCGCCGATCAGCACCAGCCCCCGCACCAGGTCGGGCCGGGACAGCGCCAGGTGGAGGCAGGCTCGGCCCCCGAGGGAGTAGCCGACCCAGAACGCCGGCCGGGGGACGACGTCGGCGAGCAGCTCCGCCGTTCTCCACAGCCCGGCGCTGACGTCGCGGGACCCTCCGTGGCCGGGAAGGTCCGCGCACGTCACCCCTCTCGTTCCTGCCAGCTGCTCGGCGGTCGCCTGCCAGGACCAGGAGCCCTGGGTGAACCCGTGGACGAGCACGGCCGGAGTCCTGCCGCCGCCCGAATGCGGGGAACCTCCAGGGCCCGTCCGACCGGCGTAGGTCTCGGAGGCGAGGGAGCTACCCGCCTGCTCGCCCGCCGGGGCGTCTTCGTCGCCGCGCTCGACCGGGACGAGGCTGCCCGGATGGACTTCCACCCGGGCAAGATAACGACTGTGCGCACCAGCGCCGCACGGGTCGCCGGGCTATCGTCTTGCGCCACCGACGAGAGACGCGGCGGTTCCCCCGGTCCCCCGTGGAGCGGTCCCAGACACGGCGGTCCCCCCTGCGGCGGTCCCGGTGAGTGACTCCGGCGGCGACCGTGCCGCGGCAGCCGTGCAGGCCACTTTCGCTTCGACGATGGTGGACGAATGGATCAGGGGGGGAGTACGTCACGCCGTCTGCTGTCCCGGTTCTCGGTCGACTCCGCTGGCCGTGGCGGTGGCCCGGGCGGCGGACGAGGGACGGTTGTCGCTGTACGTCCGGCTGGACGAGCGGTCGGCGGCGTTCTTCGCGTTGGGGCTGGCGGTTCGTTCGCAGGTGCCCGCGCTGCTGGTGACCACCAGCGGCACTGCAGCGGCGGAGCTGCATCCGGCCGTGGTGGAAGCGGGGGCAGCCGGTGCGGCCATGATCGTCTGCACGGCCGACCGTCCCCCGGAGCTGCACCATGTCGGCGCTCCCCAGACGGTGGACCAGGATCACCTGTTCGGACGGGCGGTGCGGTGGTACGCCGCACCGGGAGTGCCTCGGACGGGTACGGAGCGGAGCTGGAGGCCGCTCGCCTGCAGGGCGCTGGCGGAGTCGACCGCCGGACCGAGAGGTCCGGGCCCGGTGCACCTGAACCTGGCGTTCGGCGAGCCGCTGTGGGAGGAGCCGCTGCCCCTTCCGCCGGGCAGGCGGGGGGGCGCTCCCTGGCACCGGTCCCAACGGTGCTCGTCGGATGCACCGGGGGCCGTGGTGGAGATGCTTGCGCGGCCGGGGGTCAGGGGGCTTCTGGTGGCTGGGTCCGGCACCGGGGAACCCGCGGCGGTGACCGCCCTCAGTGAAGTGCTGCACTGGCCGCTGCTGGCCGATCCCCGATCGGGCGTGCCGGCTCATCCGAACCTGGTGACAGCCGCCGACGCCTTGTTGCGGGGGGAGGACGACACTGCAGCTCCCGAGGTGGTGGTCCGTTTCGGCCGCCCTCCTGCGTCACGGGTGGTGGGGGAGTGGCTGGAGCGGTCGGGAGCGGAGCAGGTGCTCGTCGATCCGTCGTGGGACTGGGCCGAGCCCAGCCGCAGCTTCTCGCTGCAGGTGCCCTGTGACCCGGAGGCACTGTGCAGGGCCGTAGCGCAGCGCGCCCTGACCGCCACTCCCTCGGAGGACTGGGCGACCGGCGGGGATCGCGGCGAGCCCGAGGACGAGGGTGGGCCGGTGGCGGACCGGGTCCCCCCTTCGGAGTGGCTCTGGAGCTGGCAGCGCGCCGAAGCAGGGGCGCAGCGGGCGATCGAAGGCATCCTGGCGACGCACCCGGCCAGCGAGCCGGCGATCGTGCGGGCCTTGTGGCAGGCCCTGGACCCCGTCGACGCTCTCGTCGTGGCGTCGTCGCTGCCCATCCGGCACCTGGAGTGGTTCGGTGGTTCCCGGCTGCAGCCGCCGCCAGTGGTCGCCAACCGCGGCGCCAACGGCATCGACGGCACGATCTCGACGGCGCTGGGCATCGCGGCGGCGAGTGCGGCAGCCGGTTCACCGGGGCGGGTGTGGGCTGTCGTTGGGGACCTGGCGTTCTTTCACGACGCAGGGGCTCTTCTCGGCTCGCGCCGGGCTGGGGCAGCGGGTGGAGCGGGCGCCGCCTCCTTGGACCTGGTCGTGCTGGACAACGCCGGGGGAGGCATCTTCTCCCTGTTGCCCCAGGCGGCACAGTTGCCGAGCAACCAGTTCGAGGCGCTGTTCGGAACGCCTCAGGATGCCGACGTGCGCGCTGTGGCCGCAGCATACGGCGCGCAGGTGAGGGAGCTGGGAGGGAGCGGGGACGTGGTCGACGCCGTGCAGGTTTCCTTGGGCTCGGGACCGCAAGGGCCGCCGGGCGGTGTCCGGGTGTGGCGCGCCCGCACGGACAGGGAGCAGACGGCGGAGCTGCTGGCTCTGCTATGGAGGTCCGTCCCGAAGGTGGGCCGATGACCCTGGCTGCGAGCGTGGTAGTCTGTTTCGTGATGAACGAGTCGCTCGTGGCCCTGGGCCTCCTTCTTACCTGACGACGGGCACTTCCGTGCTCGTCGAAAACCTCCTGCTCCTGCAGGAGGTTTTTTGTTGCCCGACTTGGCCCCGATCCCGACCTGTGTGCGTTCCAGAAAACCGATTTCCGACGGAGAGCGAGTGAGATGCCCGCCGACGCTTTTCAACCGAAGAAGATGCCGTTCGACAAGTACCAGGCCTTCCGGCCGCTTCCACTCGACCTACCAGGAAGGGCATGGCCCAGTCGCCAGATCGAGAAGGCGCCCGTGTGGTGCTCGGTGGACCTGCGCGACGGCAACCAGGCGCTGGTCGAACCGATGGACCCCGAGCGGAAGCTGGCCATGTTCGAAGCGCTGGTGCGGATGGGTTTCAAGGAGATCGAGGTGGGTTTCCCCTCCGCTAGCCAGACGGACTACGACTTCCTGCGCCTGCTGATAGACAAAGACCTGATCCCGATCGACGTGACGATCCAGGTGCTCGTCCAGGCCCGTGCGGACCTGATCAAGAGGACCTACGAATGCCTGCGGGACGCCCACAGCGCAGTGGTGCACTTCTACAACTCCACGTCGGTGCTGCAGAGAAGGGTGGTGTTCAGGACCGGTCGGGAGGGGGTGACGAAGCTCGCGGTCGACGCTGCGAAGCTGTGCAGGGGACTGGAGGCGGACTTCCTGGACGGGACGGCGGTACGGTACGAGTACTCCCCGGAGAGCTTCACCGGCACCGAGGTGGACTTCGCCGTGGAGATCTGCGCGGCCGTCATGGAGGAGGTCCAACCCACTCCGGCCAGCCCTCTGATCCTCAACCTGCCGTCGACGGTGGAGATGTACACGCCGAACGTGTACGCGGACACCGTCGAGGCGTTCATCGCGGGCATACCGCAACGGGAATCGGTGATCGTGTCGCTGCACCCCCACAACGACAGGGGCACCGCAGTGGCCGCTGCGGAGTTGGGCGTGATGGCCGGCGCCGACCGGGTGGAGGGGACTCTGTTTGGCAACGGGGAGAGAACCGGCAACGTGGACCTGGTCACGCTGGCGCTGAACCTTTTCAGCCAAGGCGTCGACCCGCGCCTGGACCTGAGTGACGTGGACGCTCTGCGCCGGATGGCGGAGCACTGCACCCGGATCCCTGTTCATCCCCGGCATCCATACGTGGGCGACCTGGTGTACACGGCGTTCTCGGGTTCCCACCAGGATGCGATCAAGAAGGGGATGGAGGCACTCGACCGGCCGTACGAGCGGTGGGAGGTGCCTTACCTGCCGATCGACCCCGTCCACGTGGGCCGAAGCTACGAGGCGGTGATCCGGGTCAACAGCCAGTCCGGCAAGGGCGGCGTCGCGTACATCCTGAAAGAGGAGCACGGGCTGAACCTGCCGAGGAAGCTGCAGATCGAGTTCTCCAAGGTGGTGCAGCAGATGGCGGAGCGGACCGGTTCGGAGGTGACGCCAGCTCAGATATGGCAGGCGTTCGAGGCGGAGTACCTGCCGGCGAACGCTCCGGTCAAGCTGACAAGCCACGAGACCACCACGACCGGGCAGAAGACGACGACCGTCGTCGAGTTGAGCGTCGGGGGGGAGGCTCGGACCCTGCGGGGCAGGGGCGGTGGTCCTATCTCGGCGCTGGTGCACGCTCTCACCAGTGAACTGGGCGTGCAGCTGGAAGTGGCGGACTACCAGGAGCACGCTATCGGAGAGGGAACCGACACGATCGCCGTGGCCTACGTCGAGGCCGTTTCCGCCGCAGGGCCGCGTTGGGGTGTCGGCATCGACGAGAGCATTCTCACCGCCTCCTTCAAGGCGGTCCTGAGCGCACTCAACCGGTTCGAACGGACCGCGGAGGAGACCACCACCGGACGGTCGGCCGGATAGACGGTGCTGCCCGGGACGACGGTGCTGCCCGGGACGACCTCACCGCCGTTCCCGGGCCGGGCGCTGTGTCTCAGGGCTCGTCCCGCACGTGCACAGCGGCTTCCTCGGCGCTCATACCCGCTGTGTCGTCGCTCATCACCCCGACCTCTTGCGTGTCTCCCGTGCCGTTGTCCTCCAACCGCCCTTCCAGGCCTGTCTCGTGGTAGCCGGTATCTTCGGGCAGTTCCTGGGCGACTCTCTGCTCCAGGGACTCCCCTTGACGCTCCTCCCCTTCGGTCGTGCCCCACGAGGCGGACCCGAGCGGAACGTCGCTGGGAGGGATCATGCCTTCCTGCGCAAGGTCTGCGTCTATGCCGGGTGGCAGACCCTCGATGTCCGGCACGCCTTCTGCTTCGGCGTCGAAGGCGTCGGATGGCTGCTCTGCGTGTCGCGGTGTCACGAGCAGGTCATACCCAGCCGAAGCGGAGCGGCACCAAGAACCCGAGGCATCCGAACCGGAGGCACCAAGAACCCGAGGCACCCGAGGGCCTACGGCACCCATGCGGGAAGGGAGTCGGCGCACATGGAAAGATGGGCCGATGTGCTACGACTCCGGAGTGTTGGAAGCTGTGGCGGGCTGGGGCCTGCTCGGCGGCGGACGTGGTCGGATGACCGGTGTCTAGGTTCTGGGAGGACCTGACCTTCAGGGGTCTGGTGCATCAAGTGACGGACGCCTCCCTGGAGGAGAAGCTCGAGGGAGAGAGGATCACGCTGTACGCGGGTTTCGACCCCACCGCGGACAGCCTGCACGTGGGGCACCTGTTGGGCGTGCTGACGCTGCGACGCTTCCAGCAGGCGGGTCACCGGCCGATCGCGCTGGCGGGTGGCGGGACCGGCATGGTGGGCGACCCGGGCGGTCGGAGCGAAGAGCGGAACCTGCTGAGCCGGGACGAGCTGGAGCACAACCTGGCGTCGATACGCGGGCAATTGAGCCGGTTCTTGGACTTCGATCAGAAGTCGGAGGGCGGGAGCGCACTGCTGCTGGACAACGGCCAGTGGCTGTGGGAGCTGGGCCTTCTGGAGTTCCTTCGGGACACGGCTAAGCACTTCACGGTCAACCAGATGATCGCCAAGGAGTCGGTGCGCTCCCGCCTGGAGGGCCGCGAGCAGGGCATCTCGTTCACCGAGTTCTCCTACATGCTGCTTCAGGCACAGGACTTCCTCCACCTGCACGACAACTACGGATGCCGCCTGCAGATCGGAGGCAGCGACCAGTGGGGCAACATCACGGCGGGTGTCGATCTCATCAGGCGCAAACGTGCAGTAGAGGTCTGGGGTCTTACCACCCCACTGGTGTTGAAGGCGGACGGTACCAAGTTCGGCAAGTCCGCGTCGGGGACCGTGTGGCTGGATGCCCGGCGCACCAGTCCGTACGCGCTCTACCAGTTCATGCTGCAGAGCGAGGACTCGGTCGTCGGACGCTACCTCCGCTACTTCACGTGGCTGGAGCGGGAGGAGATCGTCGCGCTGGATCAGGCAACGGCGGACACGCCCGGGCTGCGGAGGGCACAGAGGGCTCTGGCGAGCGAGGTGGTCGCCGTCGTGCACGGCCGCGACGCTGCAGCCGCCGCGGAGAGCGCGTCGAGGGCCCTTTTCGGTGGTGACCTCCGGGCGCTGGACGAGCCGGCACTGAAGGAGGTTCTGGCGGAGGCGCCCTCCTCATGCCACCCGTACTCCCGACTTCAGGGTGAGGGTTGGGATCTGCTACAGGCGCTCGTGTCGGCCGGCCTGTGCGGCTCGCTGGGCGAAGGGCGTCGGGCGGTGGCCCAGGGGGGCGTGGCGATAAACGGTGCCCGAGTCGACCGAACGGACCGCTCGATCAGAGAGGACGACCTGCTCTGGGGACGATACGTGGCACTGCGGAAGGGCAAGCACTCCTGGCACCTGCTTCAGTTCGGCGGCTGAGCAGCCTGCTCGGAGATGGTGGCGGCGATCGCGGATCGCACGGCTTCCAACTCCTCCGGTCCGGTGTAGGAGCGGCGGGGCCAGAAGAAGCCCCGTAGACCGTCCCCTCGTCGGCGCGGCACGACGTGCACATGAGCGTGTGGAACGCTCTGGCTGACGATGTTGTTCATCGCCACAAAGGTTCCCTGCGCTTCCAGCGCGACGGGCACGCAGCGAGCCACCTGCTGAACCGCTGTCCACAACGGTCCCACCAGGGCCGGGGGCATGTCGGCCAACTGCTCGACGTGCACCCGAGGCACCACGAGAGTGTGCCCGAGGAACAGCGGCCTGCGATCCAGGAACGCGATCGCCTCGGGCCATTCGCCCACGACAGCCGCTGTAGCGGTACCGGCTGCCACGTCGCAGAAGGAGCATACGGCGGACTGTGCTTGCGGCTGGGGTGCAGTTGAGGCGCGTCTCGGGCTCGGTTCTGCTCCGCAGCTGTCCGCGCCTGCCCACCCTTCGAGACTTGCCGAACTGTCCATGCCTGCCGAACTGCCTGCCGAACTGTCCATGCCTGCCGACGAGGTTACAGATGCGACCTTCCGACTCGTCGACGGCTCTCGAGGTTACGGATTCGTTACGGCGTTCTGAGCCCCTCGGCGTTACCATTCCGGTTGGTGGGGGACATCGCACTCCCGGTGGACGACCGGGGTGAGAACGGGAGCGATCTGCTGCGCTCGTGCGAACGGGTGCTGCTTTGGCCCAGGGTCGCGGCGGGCGCGGGTATCGCACTGCTCGGGCTGTTGGTCGAGTCGGCCGCGCCTGCCGTCATGGAGCTGGTCGGTGGCTGGATGGCCGCCACGTCGTTCGTGGCGTGGGTCTACCTCGGCAGGCGGGTGCACTCCCGCAGGATCGCCGTGGGGACTACGGTTGCGGACGTCCTGGCGTCCGTCGCGGTGTTGGGCGTGCTCGGAGCGACGCCCGACGGCACAGGCGTGGTGCTCTTCCCGCTCCTGGGGTTCGAGCTGGTGCTGGAGGCCGGGATCGCAGGCCTGGGCATGGCTGCCGCGGCAGTCGGCGTGGCGATAGGGATCCGGATGAGCATCCGTGTGGTCGGGTTCGGCCTGCCGCCCCGCCCAGGAGCCCTGCTGCTCATGGCGGCGGCCACCTTTGCCCTGGCGGCGTTGGCGTCCGCCCTTCGTGCGGCCGAGCAGAGGCGTCGGACCCTGGAGATGGAGCTTTCGGCGCTGGTGGCGTCGGGCTCGGAGCGGCGCCCCCTTCCGCTCGTGGCAGGAGATGCGACGGCCGGCCCCTTGGAGCGGCTCCGTAGCGGCGTGGTGCAGGAGGGAAGCCCGGCGACGGCACATTTGCGCCAGTTCGCTGCCAATGACCTGGAAGTGGCGGTCGGCGAAGGGGACCTGGCGGACGGTAAGAGCAGCGAAGGCCGCACTCGATCGGGCGAGCCTTCGCAAGACGCCGGCAATCCGCGAAGGGCGCCACCGGGCTGGAAGGCCGGACGACCGGTGGGGAACGAAGGCCCCGCCCTGCCGGACCTGCCGCTGACCAGACGGGAGAGGGAGGTGCTGGTGCTGTTGGCTGCCGGTCTGACGGACGGCGAGGTGGCCCGGACCCTCGGTCTGTCTCGGGGGACCGTGCGAGTGCACGTGTCGAACGCAATGCGCAAGCTCAGAGCTACGGACCGAGAGGAAGCGCTGGTCGCCGCCGGCTTGGCGCTGACCGGCGGCGAGGACCTGTCGGACGCGACGAAGCGCCGGGCCGGGCCGTGATGACCCATTTGCCCGGCGCTTCGTCGAACTGGAGGCAGCCCCGAGCGGCCGGCCCGTGAGGGTTGACCGCTCGGGAGCTCTCCGCTCGTAGCGCTGTTAGCCGGGCACCTTGTTCCAGTTGGGGTAGATGCTCGAAAGCGGCATGGCCTGGATCCAGCCCCAGGAGTTGTCGAGGAACATGGTTCCTCCGACGATCACCGGGTTGACGATGCCGTAGCGGCCTCCACCCGGACGCTGGCCGAGCACGGCACCGGTCTTGGGGTTGAGGGCGTAGACGTTCGGTCCGGCAGCCAGCCACAGTACGTTGTGGTAGTAGACCGCTCCGCCACGTCCGCCTCCTGCCGGCCCCGCGTTGGGGATCTGGAACTGCCAGAGGATCTTCCCGGTTGCCTCGTCCAAGGCGTAGAACTTGGACGTGATGGGACTGCCGACGTAGACGACCCCCTTGTGGATCATCGACAGGCCGGCCTTGTAGGCGGGCGGTGCGGCTCCCCGACCCAGGTTGGTCTGCCAAAGGATCGCTCCGGTGGTGGAGTTGGCGGCCCAGACCTGGAGGTCCATCGTCGTGCCGCCGGTGGACGTCGGCTGTGGGTTGACGACGGAGTCCTGGATGACGACGCCGCTGTGGGTGTCGACCGAAGGTGAGTTGTCCCCGACGCCTGTGTTGGCCAGGCCCGCCACGGTCTGCTTCCACATGACCGTTCCGGTGGTGGCGTTGATCGCGTACAGGTAGTTGGGGTTGCTGAACCCGACCAGCAGCTCGTTGCCCGACACCGCCATGGACGACATCGAGTCGAAGCCGCCGACGTTCGTGCTCCATGCCGTTGCGCCGGTGTGGATGTTCACCGCTATGACATGGCCGTCACCGGTTCCCTCGTAGACCATGCCGTTGGCATAGCCGACCGACGACATGTCCTCTCCCACCGTGGGGACCCGCCACAGCTTGGCGCCGGTCGCCGCGTTGAAGCCGTAGATGGCCGCAAAACCCATTCCCCGGATGGCCGGCTTGCCCTTGGCGTACTTCTGCACCTGCGAGAACGAGAAGCCGGTGTCGCCAGTCGTCGCGACCACCACGCCGTTCTCCACGATGGGATTGCCCATCATCTCGTTGTTGCCTTGAGCCTTCCAGATCAGCTTGCCCGTAGCCGCGTTGACGGCGTACAGGTAACCGGCCGCCTCCTCGGCGTAGACGATGCCGTTCACTACGGTCACGCCGACGGAGTTTCCAATGGTCTGGGTGGTCTTGACAGGAGCCGCCCGGAGTCCGAGCACCGACTGGTCGTACGCCAGGGGGCTGGATAGCGGGATCGCCCGCGCTTCGGCGAAGTTCCAGTTGTAGCCCTTCCAGAGACCCTGGGCGCTGGCCGGTGCGGAGAACGCGGAGTTGTGGCTGGGCTTGCCGGCATACATCGGCCAGCTGGTCGGGTAGGCGTTGGGACTGGCGATGGGAGCCTTCAGCCCGTCCGGACCCTTGCTGGGCCCGTCCCTGCCGGTCGCCTGGACTGCCAGCAGGCTGGAGCCGAGCACCGTGACTGCGACGCCCGTCGCGGCGGTTGCCGCGATCCGCCGCACTGTGGACAGTTTTCTCATGTACCCCCCATATTTGGACATATCGGACGGCTGTGTGCCAGCTCGTTTTGCTCGTCGCTCCACGTGCGGCACCAGCGGGGAGCACTGTGGGCGCGCCAAGCGTTCAGGGGCAATATGCATGCTGTGCAATTGCAACTAAACAGCCGACTGAACAGGTCTCTACCTGGGAGTTCGTCGCTTGTTCCGCTGGTCCTTCCCGGCGGGGGGTCCGATGGGTAACGTGGCGCGATGAGGGTGGAACCGCCGCGATGGTCGAAAACGCGCAACCACGGCAGGCTTGCCGTCGGGGACGGAAACGGCCGTGTGCGCCACCGGCTGCATAGGTGAGCGAGCTGGTCTCGGCGGAGCGCACCTCGCCGGTGGACGCGTCGTGGCCTCACCGGAGCAAGCCGGCGGAATGGCCGGAAGGTCGAGTCCGAAGCGGCCGGTCGTGGTGCTGACCGTTCGGCACACGCGGTGACGTGGGCGACGAGGGGCGCCTGGTGACTGAGGCGGAGGGGACATCTCGCCACCTGCCGCACTGTCGGTTCTTCCCGCACCGGCCGCGTCGGTCGGGTGGTAGGCGAGCAGCGTGGTATCTGGCGACGACGCTGGGAGCCGGCATCGTTCTGGCATCCTGCGCCCGGCCTACGGGTCCCCTCTCGACCCAGGTGAGCCAGTGGGTCGCGGGGTCCGGCTTCCGGGGGATCCAGGCCGCCATCAGAGCGGACGCGACTCAGATCCGCATCCAGCGGAGCCAGGGCCACGTGCGGCAGGCGGGACTGGACTGCGTGGCATTGGGCACGGACGCGTCGAAGCTGGAAGGACAGCTGCCCACCCCCGTGCCGGTGCTCAGCAACACGCTGAACTCCGCCTATGTCGGCCTGATCCGTTACGCGAATGCCTGCGCGACGAACAGCGGGAAGGTCAGCGCGGCGCAAGCCGCGGACGAGAGCCAGGGACTAGCGCAGCTGGCCGCAGCGGACAGGCAGCTGTCTGCTCTGCTTGCAGGGCGGCCGGCATCGAGCGTAGGCGGGGCCGGGAGCAGGGCCGGATAGCCCCCAAGGCGTGTCGATGCTCGGTACCTCGTGTCGATCGGCCTTCTGGGCCCACATGCTCGGGCGCAAGGTGGTGCTCGTGGCGAGCTCCTACGAAGCCGCCTCCCGCTGTCGGAGGGTTCCAGTCCCAGCTTGCCGCTGCAGGAGCACTGGAAAGCGGTCCCCTGGTCGCCCTCCGAGACGGCAACCACGCCGGAGTGGGCGACCACGTGGTGACACGTCTCAACGACTCCAGCCTCTCCCACGACACCAGCCTCTCCAGCGACACCGAGCCACCGGGCACAGGGCTCACCCACCACAGCCGCTGAGTCGCCAACCGGGACCGCTGGAGGGTGACCGGAGTTACAGAGGACGGCGGCCTGCGCTGTGCGGCGCTGGGCAGGGGACAGGAGCACTCCGCTGCGGTGGAAAGAGGCGGTCGCCAACGCAGCAGGGGAGCCCCTCGCCCAGGAGATGCTGAGAGGTGCGGCGTGGCCCACCCTCGCCGCACGCCTGGCCGGCTTCGACGCCGCAGGCATGGACTCATCCGCCATCCTCACCGACGCGCTCTCCCGGAGGAGCTTCGCGGACGCAGAGGACGTGGCTGCGATCCTGCACTGGCGGATCGGCCCGCCACCGCCGGCGAAGCTCACAGCGGACCTCACCGCCTGGGAGCCCTTCGCCCTGCGCACCCCCAAGGGAACGAGCCCCTCGGTCTCGCTGGCGGCACGACTCGCAGAGGCACTCGATAGTCGGGTGGAGTCCCTCGGCCGCCGCCTGGCGGACCAGCGCCGAACAGGCAGCGCACCGGGGTGGACCGACGCACTGGGGGAGCTGCCACCAGATCCGGAGGCGCTCGTGGAGTGGGAGCGCAGGGCCGGCATCGTCGCCACCTACAGAGAGACCTTCGGGGTGGAGCAGGACGGCTGTGGCAAGGCCCCTCCGCAGAAACGCCCAGAGGCACACCGCTGGTGGCGCCAGGCAGCAGCAGCACTCGGCCAGGAGGACTCCGTGGAGCTCCCCACCCTCGGAGACCCAGAGCTGTCCGGGCTCGTCGAGCACTGGGCCACCATCCAGGCACAGGCACCACCTCCGGCGGAGCAGATCCTTGTGGAGCGGTCCTCCGATCTCCACGACGCAGAGGTCCAACTCGGCCTGGCAATGGCGATGGGGGAGACCGACGCAGTCGGGGCACTGGCGACGGAGCGGGACCGTGCGGCAGCTTCGGTCGCAGAGGCGGAACAGGCACACTCGGCCCGCCAGAGCTGGCTCGCCCGACACGACACACCACGGAGGTTGGCAGAGGCAGCAAGGAACCGTCACCCAAACGACGGCCCGGGTCGTGCTCAGCCAGATCGCGAACGGCCAGTACACCAGGGTCACGGAGTACGACCCCACTTGGGAGGGACCGACAGCCGTACCCGGCGCACTCGGCACCAACGGCCTTCTGGTCGAACCCACCTATGTCGTAGCTGGTGCGTCTTAGCCGGCAAGCGAAACCGTCCCCGCTCGTCGAAACCAGCCCCCTATGAACACGGGCAGGGTTCGCCTGTCCGTCCCATCTGTACGGCACAGACTGCCTGTGTCACGAGGACGTACGAGTGCACAAGATTCCGGCCCGAGATGGGCGGGCTTCCCACGGGGGGTCTCAGACGAAGGCCTGGGGGAACGGCGTGGTGGTCGGGTCGCTGTAGGGCTCGCTACGGTTCAGCCGGCGTTGCCAGCCGATCGCTTGCGCCAGTAGGAGGCGGTGCGCTCTGCCAGCTGGTGGGCGTCGATCTCGCCACGGATGTAAGCCGCCACCTCGGCCTCGCTTGCCTCGCCGAAGTCCCCCGGTAGCTCTGCGAGCACCGACGCAGAAGCGGAGGCGACCTGTTGTGCCCGCCGCCGGGCGTCTTCGCCCAAGCCCTGCGCCACGGCTTGGTAGTCCTGCGTCGCCATCAAGCACCACCTCCGGCTCTCCTGGACGTCCGCCCGACAGGGCGAGCAGCCGACACGACAGTCTCGCAGCCGTTTCGCAAGCCCTCGGGACGGGCCTCTTATCCCCGGAGGGTGACTCTGGATCTCGACGACGCACGCTATGACTTCGTGCGCCGGGTGGCGTGGGAGAAGCGCGTCTCGGTCGCAGAGCTGATCCGGGCCTCCATCGACCTCCTCGGCGACGACGAGGCCCTACTCGACCGAGTTGCCACCTTGGCCGGTGCGGAGGAGCCGCCCCCTTCACCGGCCCACAAGAAGCGCTGACTCAGGAGAGCACACACGTACACGGCCTGTGCGACACGGAGCGTGTGGCCATCGTTGAACGGCGTTATACACTAATTACGTGACCTCGGGTGACGAGACCTACGACGGTGTGCCGGTCGTCGAGCTTCCCATCACCGACCTCGACGTCCCGGCACCGGCCCATTTGCGTCGTTCGCTGCGTCACGCCGGTGAAGCCGACATCGAGCCTGTCTGGGCCATCGAGGCCGCCTGACAGCCGCCCTCGACCAGCGAGCCCTAATAGCCCGCGACCCGGCCTCCCGAACGGGTGAGGCCATGCGCGTTGTCGGTTTCTCTCCGGGAGCCGACCGGGTGCTCGTCGTGGTGCTGCTGCCCAAGAGTCATCCCCCGACGGGCAACTGGCACGTAGTCACCGCCTGGCCGGCCAACCGTCGACTACGAGGCGCCTACGCCGCCAGCGACGAGGAAGGAGACATGACATGACCAGTTCCAACCGCCAGCTTCAGGAAAAGATCGATATTGAAGCCGAGCACGCCGAAGCCACCCCCGACGCGGAGCTCCACTACCGTCGGCGCCAGCCGGTGCGGTCCTCGGTCTACGGGCTGCGGCTACCCGACGAGCGCATCGAGCAGTTGCGCCGGGTCGCCGAGGCCCGCGGGTTCGAACCCAGCACCCTGGTGCGCCAGTGGGTGATCGAGCACCTCGACGAGACCGAACACGACCTCGAAGGCCGTGGGCGCAGGGCTGCCGAATGGGAACGCGACGTCCGCAGCACTACCGACCACCTGCGTCAGCTGCTCGACGCCCGCCCCTCGACGAAGGCCGGGTAGGTCCGATCGGCCGCCGACCAGGCACGAGGCGGGCCCCGGTCGGTCGATGCGAGGTCCTCGTAGAGCTGGCCCGCCTCGATCCCGGCGCCGAGTAGAGCGTCGCGCTGCAGATCGAGGACCTGGGACCCGTCCGCCTTGGACACCCGCAGGTAGGTTCTCGATGATTACCATATATCGATTCCACCTATCCGTGACCACCGAAATCGGCGCCTATTAGGGAGTATTTATGGGACAGGCTCTCAGATCGAACGTTTCGTCGAAACGGAGGTCAGTCAATCCTTGGCGGGTAGGCCGCCTTGGTTCTGGTCGTCACCGTGTCCGTTCCCTGAGTCGCCCAGTTCAGAGCGAACGGTGAGCAGAAAGTCCCGCAGTGCCTCCTGCGCTAGCCGGATCTTCGCTTCAAAGGCTGGTGTGGACTGAAGCCGTCGATTGACGATCTCCATCGACTGGGTCGCCTCCGCCAATACTTCTGAGAACTTCGCCCCTGCGCCACATGCCTGGTCGGTTCCAAACACCACCATTTGACCGAAGGCTACGGTCAGCGTCGACATCGCTTCGACCATTGCTCTGTGGGACCGGTACACCGCCGGATACGACCAGAGCCCACCTTTGATGGCGGGGGGGACGCCGATACGAGCGATCAGCTGGACATGGACGAGCATCTCGACACCGCCCTTCTCGAAGGCCAGGTAGGCCGACGTCGCGGCCGGGCTCGGGCTTACCTCGATGCTCGATCCAGAGCGGAGTGCACGGACTGCGGCAAGGGAGGCGGGAACGCCTTCTAGGAGATTCGCAAAGGGCATCAGCAAGCTGAAGATGTCTGGCATTCCCAAGTGTGTCAGAAGGGTCGAATGGAGGGAAAAGGCGTTGATTGCGCACATGGCTTCTGACACGCGATCTTGAGCCGTTCGGGCCGCCCGGAATCGACGTATCGCCAACGAGCGCTTGTAGGAACTCCCGTTGGTTACCTCTGGTCAGGACGCACGTCCTCAGCGAACACCGCCCTTTCGAGGCGCTCCATCCTCATGGCGAGCTCTTCGATCCCGCCACTCCCGCCCGCATCACGGCGTTGCTCTATCCACTGGCGGATCAACACACTGGGACGAAGATGCTGCTCGGTCGCCCTCTCCCGAACCCAGTCCAGCAGTGACTTGGGGAGCCGTAGCGAGGTAGTGACCATCGGGTCTTCCTCGGTTGCGTCCTCCCAAGTGGCGTCCGCCATCTCGGCAGCGAAGTCGTGGCTCTCGGCGTCGGCGGCGATCTGGTCCAACTTGGTCATCTGTGTCACTTCCTTTTGCGCCGGAAGGCCTGGCGCTCGGCATCGGTCATCTCGCGTGCGGTGACCACGTAGCTGCGACCGTCCAATGCCTCGGAGAGCACCACAAGCAGGTGGCGCCCTCCGTCGGTGGTGCCGAAGAGATACTCCGTGGCGTCGCGGCCTCGCAGCACCAGCCGGGGCCGAGTGTTGACGACCTGCTCGACCTCATGTGGTGTGACGGCGTGGTCGGCGATGTGATCTTCGGACTTCTCAGTCCAGCAGATCTCCCGCACGCCGGTAAGCTTACCGTGCAATGCGTTGCAGTATGCACCCTCGTGCTTCACGAGCCGGATCCCATCTCGAACTTTCACAGCGCCTCCTTTGGGTTTCTGGCTCCCTATGTGCGCGGAGCCCTCTAAAGGGGGTTACGGCACAAGGGCCGATAGAAATCCGGGAGAAGTCGAACGACTGTGGGGACTACTCTGGCCTGCTGGAATGCGGACGCAAGGAACCACCGCCGACGTCACTCCTCGCCAGCTGGTGGCTCCTGACGCCGGCGAGGCGCCTTCGTCGATCGTGCTCGTGCCAGCTCGGCTCGCAGGTCCTCGACTTGGGCCACCAAGCGCTCGACCTCACCGGAGCGGGCCTTGGCCAACTCGGCTGCTCCCTCCGCTCTGGCCTCCGCTCTCGCCACCTCGCCCTCCGCCCGAGCCCTCACCCCGTCCAACTCGGCGCCGTGGCGGGCGGTGAGTGCCTCGGTCACTTCTGCCCGGCCACGCTCGGTTGCCTGGGCGCTCTCCGCTCGCAGACGCGCCAGCTCCTCCTCGTGGGAGGCCACGAGCCCCTGGAGCTCCGAACGCAGGTGCTCGGCGCGTTCTATTCCCTGGCGTCGTGTCTCGTCCAGCTCCAGGCGCAGCTGCTCTGTGACGCCCTCGGAGCGTGCCCGCTCGGACTCTGCTGCATTCAGCTTGGCGGCCGCCGCCGTGCGAGCTGCCTCCAGCGCCTGATCGGACGCGGCCTTGACTGCTGTCGTCTCTCCACGCAGGGACTCGATCTCCGCTGTCGCTTCGTCGAAGCGGGAGAGAGCGGACTCTGCCACCGCTTCGGCTTCGACCAGAGCCGCTCTGGCGGCCTCCGCCTCTGCTGTGGCGGTGTTCCTCGCCTGGCGCTCTCTTGAGAGGGACTCGGCCGATTCGGCGACTTGACGGGCGGCCTCTGCTCTCACCGCCCTCAGCTCCTCTGAGACCGCGTCGGGATCCGCCAGTGCCCCCACAGCCGCCTCGACCCGCTCGACGATGCCCGACAGCTCTGCGAGGTGAGCCGCTCCTGCATTCCCCAAGCGCTCGAGGAGCAGCGACAGAGACGTCTCTGCGAGAGCGACCGACACCGGCGCCTGATCCCCGGCGGCACCTCGCTGTTCGCGCTTCTCGCGCTGGCTCTCTCTCCAGACTCGCATCCGCTCTGCGTCGGACGCCCACTTCCGTACGTGGCCACCACCTGGCGGCCGCTCCCCGACCGGAGTATCGCTCATAGCCCAACCTACCACTGGTGGGCCACGTGCGTCACGTTGCGTGCGTGCGTGACGTGCGTGACGTGCGTGATGGTCGCTTGAAGGTACGAGCAGCCGGACGTACTACGAGGCCAGTGCGCTTGCTGGGCGCTCGGCGATCTACCTGCCCGTCCGGGCGGAGCACGCCCACGCCCCTGGTGCCATTTGGGCCACGCCACCAGTGCGTCGACAAACCGTCATTTCCCGACACCAAAACAGCTTTTCGCGTAAACCCTGGTCACCCTCGTCGATAACCCGAGTTGGGAAACACGATGGCGGCGGCGTGATCTCCAAGGCGGACAGTCAAGTACAATTGACCGCCTCCAGGTTGTACACTCTGCGGTATGGATGTTGCCGTGAGCGTGTTGCGGGCCGAGCTAGCGGACTGGATCGAGCGGGTCCGGGGCGGCGAGGAGGTCGTGGTCACCGATCGGGGAACCCCGGTGGCCCGCCTGATCGCAGTGGATGCGGGGCCGCTTCTTGAGCAACTGACCCGCCAAGGGGTGTTGGGACGGCCGCAGCGTGCGGCCCGACCTACCGCGAGCGGGGCCTCCCGGGCGCACGCGCACCGGCCGGTGTCCGAGCTGGTCTCAGACCAGCGCCGCTGACCCCTGCCCGTGGCGATCGTCTACTTCGACAGCAGCGCCTTTGTGAAGCTGGTCGTTGAGGAGGAGGGCTCCGACATCGCTGCGGTGTTGTGGGACGGATGTGACGCCGCGGTCTCCAGTCGGTTGTCCTACTGCGAGGTGCGCGCTGCGCTGGCGGCGGCGGGGCGCGATCATCGGCTGGATTTCGACGCTCAGCAGCAGGCGGAAGCGGCGTGGGAGGAGTACTGGGCGGCCGCTCGGCCAGTGGAGCTCACAGAGACGATTGCGATCCACGCCGGTCATCTGGCCGGGCAGCACGCGTTGCGTGGTGCCGATGCGGTTCACCTGGCCAGCGCGCTCGCCGTGAGCGTTGACGAGCTGCTGTTTGCCGTTTGGGACCAGCGGCTGCGGTTGGGGGTCGAAAGGGCCGGCATCGCACTGGCTCCGGCGGCCGAGCAGGTTTAACCCGATGGGGTGCAGGTAGAGAACCACCGAGGATGACCAACGGTCGGGTCGGCCCCTGCCGGTGTTCTTTCCGGCTCAACTTGCGTTCAGATACCTATAGATCGTGGACCGGGCAACCCGGAGCTGGTCCGCGATCTGTTGCACGGTGAGCTGGCCCTCGTCGTAGAGGCGCCGAGCAAGGGCGGCCTGATCCTTGGAGAGCGATGGTCGTCGGCCGCCTAGGCGCCCCCGGGCCCGGGCGGCCTCAAGCCCCGCCTTGGTGCGTTCCCGGACGAGCTCGCGTTCGAACTCGGCCAGGGCACCGAAGATGTGGAACACGAGCTTTCCACCCGACGTTGTGGTGTCGATCGCCTCGGTGATGCTGGCAAAGCCGATTTCTCGCTCTGCGAGGGCAGTCACAGTGGCCATCAGATGGCGAAGGGATCGGCCCAGCCGGTCCAGTCGCCACACGACAAGGGTGTCTCCTGGGCCTATGTAGTCCAACGCCTTGGCAAGTTGAGGACGGCCATCAAGGGACCCCGATGCCTTGTCGGTGAAGATCCTCCGACACCCCGCTCCCTTCAGAGCATCATGTTGCAATGAGGGGTCTTGGTCGGGTCTGTCGCATTAACGGTGTAACCGGTCCTCGTAATTGAGGTTGTGTGTCGGTCACTTCGTTGCTGTCAGCATACGCCCTGGAAAGGCGATGGTGAAGGCGTTGAGCGCTGCTTTCCAACGGTTCGACCAGCGTTGACGGCCGACGCCGGTGGGATCGAGGCTCATGATCGCCATGTACACGCACTTGAGCGCTGCGGTCTCTGTCGGGAAGTGCCCGCGGGCCTTGACCGCCTTACGGATCCGGGCGTTGACGCTCTCAATCGCGTTCGTGGTGTAGATCACCTGGCGGACCGCTGGTGCGAAGTTCAAGAACGGCACGAACTCCGCCCACGCGGACTCCCACAGGCGGATGATCGCCGGGTACTTCTTCTCCCAGGTCCCGGCGAAGTCGGCCAGGCGTTCCAGGGCGGCTGCTTCGGTCGGGGCCGTGTAGATCGGCTTGAGGTCTTTCGCGATCGCCGGCCAGTCCCGACGCGACGCGTAGCGAAACGAGTTCCGGAGCAGGTGGACGACACACGTCTGGACGATCGTCTCTGGCCACACTGTGGCCACCGCGTCGGGCAGCCCGGTGAGGCCGTCGCAGACCACGATGCAGCAGTCAGCGACCCCACGGTTCTTGATCTCGGTGAGCACGTGGGCCCAGTACTTGGCTCCCTCACCTCCCTCGCCGGCCCACAGGCCGAGAATGTCCCGCTCACCGTCGACGGTCACCCCGATCGCCACGTAGACAGGGCGGTTCGCGACTTGCCCTTCGCGGATCTTGACCACGATGGCATCGATGAAGATCACCGGGTAGACCCGATCGAGCGGCCGGTTCTGCCAGGCAGTCATCCCCTCCATCACCCCGTCGGTGATCCTGGTGACGGTCTCTTTGGAGACCTTGGCCCCGTAGATCTCGGCCAGGTGAGCGCTGATCTCCCCATGGGTCAGGCCCTTCGCCGAAAGCGAGCAGACCATAGCGTCGACGCCACCCAGACGGCGGACCCGCTTGGGGACGATCACCGGCTCAAAGCTGCCGGCACGGTCCCGGGGGACCTCCAACTCGACCGGTCCGATGTCGGTCAACACCGTTTTGGCACGCACCCCGTTGCGGGAGTTGCCCGAGTGGTGACCGGCGCGGTCGTGTGCCTCGTAGCCCAGATGCTCAGTCATCTCCGCCTCGAGAGCGGACTCCAGCACCGTCTTGGTCAGTCCGGCCAGCAGGCCGCCCGGGCCGACCAGCGACACCCCATCGGCGTCTGCGCGGGCCATCAGCTCCCCGGCGAGCTCCGCCAGCGGACGCCCCGAGCTGCGTCCACCAGTCGCACCCGTCAAAGTCTTAGCTCCCAATGTGTCAGTCATCCCTACCTGCCTTCCTGCCAGGGTCCACGCCCCAGCCTGTCAGAGGTAGTTACACCGTTGCTGGTATAGACCCAGACGTGGCAGCTTGGGAACGCTTGGCTGAGTCGGCCGGTGCCAGCTTCCTTGGCACGTTGTCGAGCACGCTTGTCCTCGATGGTCATGATGGCTAGCCAGAGCAGCTTGGTGGCTGCGGCGTCGTTGGGGAAGTGTCCGCGGTTCTTGATGATCTTGCGCAGC
>JAJYPS010000043.1 GCA_021795215.1 Actinomycetes bacterium | reverse complement strand
CCGGCCGATGCCGGACCGCGCCGCCCTGTCGACCGCGGCGGGAGCGGCCGGCGCGCTGACGCCTCTCGCGGCAGAGCTGGCCGGGCTCGGACCGGCGAACCTGATATCGACCCTCCTTTACACCTACGCAGGCGCAGGACTGCTGATGCTTCTGACGTCGCTGCTCGTCCGGGTGGACGCAGGGCCCGGTCTCGATGGCCCGGCTCTGGTGGCCGGCGAGCTTGCCGGCTCGAAGCCGCTCGTCAAGAGACTGGCGCTCCTCTTCGTGCTCGACAGCAGCGGGAGCGGGATCGCGGCCAACACCCTCGTCGTGTACTGGCTGCACGCCGACATGGGCTTCTCGACCGGGCAGTTGGCGGTCCTGATGTTCGCGGTCGACATGCTGTCCGCCATCTCGGCGCCGCTCGCGGTCGCCGTCTCGAAGCGGGCGGGACTTCTCAGGACTGCGGTGTTCAGCCACATACCGTCGAGCATCCTTCTCATGGCGATCCCCCTGGCGCCCGGCGGTGCCGCTGCGGCAGCTCTGCTGCTGGCACGGGCACTGTTGGTCGAGATGGACGTACCCACTCGACAGGCCTACATGTCGGCAGTGGTCGCCCCCGAGGAACGTCAGGCGGCCGCCGCATACGTCAGCCGCGGCAAGCAGTTGGGAAGGGCCACCGGGCCTCTGGTCGGCGGCTTCTCTTTCGCCGAGATTGGGAGTGGCGTCTTCGCCGTCGGAGGAGCGGTCAAGATCGCTTACGACCTGATGCTCTGGCGGTCGTTCCGGACGGTGAAGATGCAGGAACGGGTCGGGGCTCCCGACGGGATGGCCTCTTCGAGGGGTTCCTAGGCTGGGAGCCGAGCGGCGGACGAGGGCTGGGCGTTCGTACCGTCGGGAGAACGGGTACTCGTGCGGAGCGTCAAAGCGAAGCCGCGACAGGGATGGCATGGGCGACATGCCGAGGGACTGCCGGGACGGTCCAAGGGAGCAAGGAGAGCGAGAAGTTGCCTTCGTCAAAGGATCTGCGCCGCATCTACAGGGTGGTCAGAGCCGTTCTGAGGTTGCGCGCCGCTACCCGGGCGCCCGTACGGCAGCTGAAGGTGGCGGGCCGGAAGGCGGTCGCTCGGAGGCTTCGGAGCGGCAGGAAGCGGACCCGCCTGCGCCGGCTGCTCGGTTGAGCGATCGCCCGGCAACCTCGGCCGGCCACCCAGGTGCTCGGTGGCCGCGCCTTGGCCGCGCCGCTCGGCGTCAGCCGGGGCGATGCACGGCTGAACCCCATCCGTCCCAGTGAAGTGCCGCCTCCAAGGGCCTCCGGTTGCGCCATCCGTGCCGCTCGAGATCGGGTACCGATTCGAGGTGGGTGACCGGCCCGACGCACAGCCATGCGACCGGGCGGACTCCCTCGGGGATGCCGAGGAGGTCGGCAAGGAAAGGCTCCCTGTAGAACGAGACCCATCCGACGCCCCAGTCCTCCACGGTGCAGGCCAGCCAGAGGTTCTGGATCGCGAGGCAGGTCGAATAGAGGCCGGCGTCGGCGATGGAGTGCCTACCCAGCACGCCGGGAGCGCCCCTGGACGAGTCGTAGGTGACGACGATGCCGACGCTGGACTCCAAGACGCCGTCGATCTTGATACTCGCGAAGCGCTCGGCGCGCTCTCCGTCCAACGTGACGGCGAAGCGTTCCCGCTCGTGCTGCACATGCTCCCAGAAACTTCGCCGGATCTGGCCGTCTGTGACCAGAACGAAGTCCCACGGCTGGCTCATGCCCACACTTGGGGCAGCATGGGCAGCGGCCAGCACGCGCATGAGCACAGCACGGTCGACAGGATCGCCGGTGAACTCCGACCGGACGTCCCGGCGCCTGTGGATCGCGTCGTAGAGGCTTCCGGAAGCGGCCGTGTCGGCCGGAATCAGCGTCGCCCCGCCCCGTATCCCGATTCGGCCGCCGCCGCGGGGCTGCTGCTCCGCTTACGACGGTAGAGCGCATAGATGCCGGCTCCCAGGGCCAACACCACGACGATTGCCACGATGTCCGTCGCCTTCGTCACCGCTGACGCAACCACGGACCACCGCTTACCCAGTTCATAGCCGGCGATCGCGAGGCCGGCGCTCCAAGGCAGGCTGCCCAGTGCGGTGTATATGCCGAACCGCGCCGGTGGCATCTGAGCGGCACCCGCAGGGAACGAGATGAACCCACGCACGACCGGCAACATACGGCTCACCAGCACTGCACTCTCACCTCTCCTGTCGAACCACGCCTCCGCCCGATCCAAGTCGTGCTCTCGCAGGAAGACGTACTTACCGAAACGCCTTATCAGCGGGGGGCCGCCAGCCCGGCCGATGGCCCATGCGATGTAGCTGCCGATCACGTTGCCGGCCGTGCCCAACAGGATCACCGCCACGATGTTGAAGCGACCGGTGGCAGCCAGGGCACCGGCGAAGGGCATGATGACCTCCGACGGAACGGGTACCGCAGCAGACTCGACCGTCATCAGCAGCAGTATGGCGAGGTACCCGAAGGTGGCTATCAAATGTTGCACCCTGACAGTGTTGCCGCTCGACGGTCCGAAAGCCACCCACTCTCAGCTTCCGCTCCAGAAAGCGGCGCAGTGCCTGCACTTACGGGCAGCCGGCGGAGCGGCTCGGCGTCCATGCCCGGGGAACCGGGAAGGTACCTCGAGGCTCAGCTCGCAAGGCGGGACCGGCAACAGCGTTCGGACGGCCCAGCCCCCCACCCGAGCAAGGCGGAACCGGCAAGGCGCCTGGACGGGCCCACTCCGCCACCCGAGGAGACCTGGCTGGAGCGCTGATGCCCTGGGGCACTTGCCAAGCGTCAGCGCTCGCAGTTCATTCGGTCCACCACGGCAGCGAGGTGATCGGAGCGGAGGGCTTCCTCCAGGGGCACCGGTAGCGAGAGCGACCAGTTGGGCCACGAGTCGGTGGTGCCGGGCATGTTGGTCCGCTCGGGCACGCCGAACGCGTCTTCCAGCGTGACCGCAACGAGCGCGCACGGCGACGCAGCCAACTCCCCTGCGAGGTTGGCTGCGGTCACGTCGGGCTGATCGGCACCGGCCCACTCGACGATCTTTCGACGAGCCGATTCGTTCGCCTCACCGTCGGGCTGCAGGCCGATCCGTTGCTGGGCTGCAAAGTCGCTGCGATCGAGCAGCCCCGCGACAGTCGGCAGGTCATGGGTGCTGAACGAGGCGAGGGCCTGCTTCGGCCACGTCCGGGGAGGCTGGGGCTCGAACAGGGCGACCTTGGAGGAGAGGACTCCCCGCTCGGCCAACTCCTCCCGCACTCCTGCCTCAACCGTGCCCAGGTCCTCGCCCACCACGACGGCAGAAGCCCGCACGCTTTCCAGCGCCAGGATGTCCAGCATCTCCTGCGCCGGGTACCTCACATAGGCTCCGTCGGTTGCTGTGGCCCCGAGCGGCACCCACCACTGACGCCAGAATCCCATGACGTGGTCGACGCGGAGCCCGCCCGCATGACGCAGGTTGGCACGGATGGCAGCGATGTAGGGGGCGAACTCGGCAGTTCTCAGCTTCCAGGGGTCGAACGGGACCAGGCCCCAGTCCTGACCGAGTGTGTTGAACTCGTCCGGAGGGGCGCCTATGCGGGCTCCTTGAGCAAAGCACTCGGGGTAGGACCATGCGTCCGCACCGTCGGGGTCGGCTCCGACGGCTAGGTCCGCCAGCAGCGGCGCCTCGGCATTGGCCGCCGCTAGCTGCAACTCGACCACCCACTGCAGCCACGCGTGGTAGGCGACCCTGTCGGCGGCGATCGAGGCGAAGTGGGCCACCTCCGGATCGGACGGGCGTCGGTACTGCGGGGGCCAAGACTGCCAAGGCCTGCCGAAGCGCTCGGACAGTGCGCAGAACACGGCGAAGCGCTCCAGAGCCTGCCCTGCCTCGGACCTCCATCGCACGAAGCTCGGTTCGGTCGAGCTGGCCTGGTAGAGCTGCTCCAGCGCCTCCGACTTCGCCAGCCAGGCTGCGTCCCGGTCGATACGCCGTTCGGCCAGCAGACGTCTCGCCGCCTCGGCCAGCGGCTGGAGCCGACCGCCGAGCACTTCAGCGCCGGGCGCGCACTCGGGCCGGATGTAGATGGGGTTCCTCCAGATCCTGCTGGACGGAGAGTAGGGGCTGCTCTGTTGAGGCACCCCCGGCAGGGCCGCATGCAGCGGATTGACCATGACCATTCCTGCTCCCCGCTGGCTGGCCCAGTGTGCGGTCGCTCTCAGGTCCTCCAGATCACCGATCCCCCAGCTGCCGGAGGATCTGAGGGCGTACACCTGAACGGCAAGCAGCCACGAACGGAGATCGTCGGGCAGGTGACAGCGTTCGGGAGCGACGATCACCAGGACCTGACGGTCGGCGAACGCCAGACGATGGTAACCGAGGGGGAGGTTCGGAGGCAGGTGGCCCGCTCCTTCCAACATCCCCCCGTCCTCCAGGACCATCGTCCAGTCCGTACCGACTTCCGCTGCCCGATCGGCGCGGAGGACCCATACCGGGGTGGAGTCCCCGGTCCCTTCGGGCTGACCGGTCCCGGCGCCCAAGGCAGCGGCCAACGCTTCGGCGGTTGCCTCGCTGACCTGGTGCCACACCCCTTTGACATCGTGCCACCCGGGCTCGATGCCCCAAGCAGAGAGTTCCGCCATGCGCGGCTCAGGCTAACGTCGCGGTCTTGGGATGCGTGCCGGGCCACATCAGAAAAGGTCCGGCAAGCTCCGGTCGGCTCGCCGGTGCACCGTCCTCCCTGCTCCTGCTCCACGCTGCGGGCTTCTGCACGACCGCACTCCGGCCCGTCGCAAGATCTGTGGCGGAGGCGCTGCCGTGCCTCAAGACGGTGGTCGGCATCGACTCGAGAGGCCACGGCCTTTCGAGCGCTACAGCACACGACGGTTGGAGCTGGGAGCGGTTCGCTCGGGACACTCTCGACGTAGTCGACGCCCTGTCGCTCGACCGTCCGATCGGCTTCGGGCACTCTCTCGGGGCGGCCGTCCTTCTCATGGCGGAGATGGCACGTCCGGGGACGTTCAGCGCCCTGTACTGCTACGAGCCGGTGGTGCTCCTGTCGGGCGACACGGCGGCGTCGGGCGACACGGCGGCGTTGGGCGACACGGCGGCGTCGGGCGACACGGCGGCGTTGGCCGACGCCATGGCCGAGCGGGCAAGACGAAGAAGAAGCCGGTTCATGGACAGGGACGATGCCCGCCGGACGCTCGCTTCGAAGCCGCCCCTGGATCGCCTGGCCGAGGAGTCGCTGTCGGGATACCTCGACGGGGGCCTGGTGCCCGAGTTCGACGGGGTACGGCTCGCGTGCGACCCCCAGCACGAGGCGGCGGTGTACGAGGCGGTCCCGAGTCCAGCGGCGTGGGCCACCCTGGACAGGGTCCGCTGTCGGGTGGCGCTCGCATGCGGCAGCCAGCCCGGCCCACTCGGCGCCGACGCGATGGCTCAGGTGGGCCGTCGCATTCCTCGCGCATCGGTCGACGTCCTGGACGGCCTCGGCCACCTGGGACCGATGGAGCAACCGGCAACGGTCGCCGCGTCGCTGACCTCCTTCATCCGAAGCTCGGTCGAACCGCCCTGCTGAAAGCGCTCTGCCAGGGACCGGGCGCGCGACCGGAGCCTCGTCCGGCACGGACATAGGCGTGCACCGGCTGCGGGGTGACACTGCACCGGCTGCGGGGTGACACTGCACCGGACTGTGGGGTGACACTGCACCGGACTGTGGGGTGACACTGCACCGGCTGCGGGGTGACACTGCACCGGACTGTGGGGTGACACTGCACCGGCTGTGGGGTGACACTGCACCGGCTGCGGGGTGACACTGCACCGGACTGTGGGGTGACACTGACACTGCATACGGGGGACCACCGGCAAGTCCGCTATATCGTCAGTGCCCCGATCTATCGTCTACCGAAGTGAGATACTCCCTTCCCCGTTCGCTCTCGCCGAGCAAGGTGTCGGTGTTCAAGGATTGCGCCCTTGCGTTCCGGTTCTCGGCACTGGACCACCTACCCCAACCTCGGACGGTCGCCACCGTACGCGGCAGCCTGGTGCACAGGGCGCTGGAGTTGGTGTACTCCGAGAACGCCCCGGGATCGAGGAACGCCGCAACTGCGGAGGCGGCGGTGACAGTCGCTGTCGGAGACTTGAGGGGCGACGTCGAATCACTCGGTCTGGACCCCGTCGAAGCGAGCACCCTCGAATCGGACGTGCGGACCCTGACCCGGCGCTGCTTCGAACTGGAAGATCCGGACGAAGTGGACGTCGCCGGGACGGAGCTTCGACTGGAGGCGCCAATAGGAGGAGTGACGCTGCGAGGCGTGATCGACCGTCTGGACGTGGAACCAGACGGCTCTCTGGTCGTGGTGGACTACAAGACGGGCCGGGCTCCCCAGACGACCCGGGAGTCGGCGAGCCTTGCGGGAGTGCATCTCTACGCCCTGCTGTGCGAGCAGGCACTGGGAATACGCCCGGCTCGCCTGGAGCTGTACTACTTGAAAGACGGTCTGGTGATAACTGCGACTCCTTCGGACCAGGCACTTTCAGCACTCGAGCGCCGGACGTCGGCAATCTGGTCCGCCATCGAGAGGGCGTGCGAGCGGGACGACTTCCGGCCAAGACCCTCCGCCCTGTGCGGCTGGTGCAGCTTCCGCCAGTACTGCCCGGCCTTCGGCGGTGACCCGAACGCAGCTCGCGGCGCAGGCAGTGAAGTCGGGTCTGCCGCGGTGGCCTCCTGAATCGGAGTTGCACACGACATCCTCTGCGAAGCCGAAATCCTCTGGGAGAGCAAGGTGGAGCGGACCGGTAGGGACCCGTGTCGCCCGGTTCGACGCTGCGTTGGAACCGCTCGCCGAGCGGCTCAGGGGCCATACGGTGATGGACGCCATCTTCTACGCCGCCTCGGGGGCGGCCGAGCACGGAGCGGTGTGGCAACTGCTGTCGTGGTCCCAGTGGTGGAGGGGCAAGCGAACAGCGGCCTTGCGGGCTTCGGGTGGCCTGGCGGCGGAATCCCTGGTGGTGAACGGTCTGCTCAAGTCACTGACCAGAAGAAGCCGGCCGACGGGCCAGCTGGAGCACCGCTTTCCTCTACGACGACCGGTGACCGGCAGCTTTCCCAGCGGCCACGCCAGTTCGGCGGCTTTCGCGGTCGTGGTGCTGGCGGAGAGCGACCCGCTGTGGCCTGTGTACTTGGCAGCTGGCTGCTTGGTGGCCTGGAGCAGGGTGCACGTGCGGCTGCACCACCCGTCCGACGTGCTCGCAGGTGCCGCGGTGGGCACCCTGCTGGGAGCGTTGGTGCGCACACTGTTCCCCCTTGACGGGAGGGCGAGGCGGCCTGACGGAATTGACCGGCAGGCCGAAGGGTTGGAGCAGGCATGAACTTCGCTCCTTTCGCAGTGACCTGGGATTACCGCTGCCCGTTTGCCCGCAACGCAAACGAGCATCTGATAGTGGGCTTGCAGGATGGAGCTGACTGGCAAGTGACGTTCATGCCGTTCTTCCTGGACCAGGCGCACGTGGAGGCGGGTGAGGAGCCGGTGTGGCACGAACCTGAGCACGCCCCCGCCCTGCTGGCGCTCCAGGCCGGCGTGGTGGTCAGGGAGAGGCTGAAGGACCATTTTCTCGACGTCCACGCCGCACTGTTCGCTGCTCGGCACGACAAGGGTGAGGACGTACGCGAAAAGGACGTGGTGCGAAAGGCGTTGCGAACAGCCGGCCTCAGCGAAGCCGAGGCCGAGTCGGTGTTCGAGGAGATGGCGGAAGGCTGGCCCTTGGAGCTGGTTCGCCACGAGCACGAGCAGGCCGTGTCGCAACATCAGGTATTCGGAGTTCCCACGTTCGTCTCCGGCGAACGCGCAGCGTTCGTGAGGCTGATGCGCCGCCCTGCGGGCGATGCGGCCCTGGCGAGAGCCACCATAGAGCGCGTCCTGCGCACCCTGGTCGACGAGACGGAACTGAACGAGTTCAAGCGCACCAGAGTCGAGAGGTAGGTCTACTCTCGAACAGCCAGTGGAACGGCTTTTGCCCGGAAGCTGCCCGAACAGCTGTCGCCCTATGCGATCTCTTAACCGGGTAGTAACCTGGGTTTCCGATGATGGTTGCCCTGGACCGCAAAGACGAGTTCCCGCACGATGTCAGTGGCAGCCCGGGCTGGAGCGAAAGCGTCTACTTCGACTTCTACGACCCTTCCATTCGCGTGGGAGGGTTCACGAGGATCGACCGGTTCGGCGACTCCTCGGCGAGCAGGACGACCACATGCTGTTTCCTGCCCGACGGTCGTGTCGCTTACGCCTCGCAGCTCTCGCCGGGCACAGACCGCGCCACATTCGACTCCGCGGGGGTCGAGATCGACGTGGTCCGTCCCCTGGAGGAGATCGGACTGGCCTTCAGGGGCGCTGTGGTGATCCCCGACGAGCCCAGAGACTGCAGCTCGTGGTCTTCGCCCGACCGCGTGGCTCCCGTTCCGGCCGAAGTGGACATGAACTTCCACGGGGCCGCCCCGGTGTACGTAGGTCGCCGCCACGGTCGACTGCAGGGAGAGGTGAATGGGGCGAGGAACGGTTCCTACCACCAGTTCGTGACGGTCGTCGGACAGATGAGGGTCGACAACGAACTGTGGCTCGTGGAGGGCCACGGACTGCGGAGCCACACTTGGGGGAGCACGGGGCGGCCCCCTCTCTACGAGCGCCGGATGACTGCCAGCGCCGGACCGACGTTCGGGTTCGCTCTGTGGTGGGAGAGCGACGGTCTCGGGACCGACGATCTCGACGGGTTCTTGTGGGACGGCACTTCGTTGCACTCGGTCGGCGGGTGCGAGATCAACTCCACCTGGGCAGGCACCGCCGCCTACCCGGACTGCTTCGAGGTCGAAGTCTCGTCGGGCGAGATGCAGCTGAGGGGTCAGGGGAGGATGGGCTCTCTGATGGTCCTGCACACCGACGAAGGCCCGGCGGAGCTGCGGACCGCTCAAGGTCTGGCGCGCTGGACGTTCGAGGACGGACGCATTGGCTACGGGGTTGCTCGTTACAGCGACACGCTGGTCGACGGTCTACCGGCCGGAATGGGGCGCTGACCGCGATCCGCACCTCGCTGGCCGGCGGGAGCCTGTTCCTGTCTTGAAGCAGTTGCTTCCGGACACGGGACGGAGGGATCTGAGCGCAGACGAGCTGTGGGGCGCCTACGGGTCGGTTTACGACGCCTCGCATTCAGCCGGGGGCACGGACAGCGGGAGAGGCACACTTCCGAGAGTCGTGGCCAACATGGTGACGAGCCTCGACGGCGCGGCGACCATACGAGGACGCTCCGGCCCTCTGTCGTCCGAAGCCGACCAGTACCTGTTCAAGCTGCTCAGGGCACAGTCCGACGCCGTGGTGGTGGGAGCGGGAACCGTGGCGGTGGAGCGGTACCGCCGGGTTCGCCTGCCGGGCGAATTGGCCGGACGGCGAAAGCAGGCCGGTCTCGGCTCCCTGCCTCCCCTGGTCGTGGTCAGCAGGCTGCTCGCCCTCGATTTCTCGACTCCTCCATTCACCGACCCACCGGATGAAGCAGGTGGGCTCATCGTCGTCACGACACCGTCGGCACCCGCCGAGCAGATGGAGGCCGCCGCGGAAGTGGCGGACCGCCTGATCGTCGCGGACGGTCCCGACTTTCCGGCGGACGTGACGTCGGCTCTCGGCGAGATGGGCCTGGAACGTGTCCTGTGCGAGGGCGGCCCCCGCCTGCTTCACAGCTTCCTCCGCTCCGGCTTGGTGTCTCATGTGTGCCTGACGGTAGCGCCTCTGCTGGCAGGGGCGCAGGAGCTGTCGTTGCTCGGTCCCGAGGCGTTGGAGAGGCCGCTGCGAATGGACCCGGTGCACCTCTTGGAGCAGGCCGGATGGCTGTTCATGCTGCTCCGGGTCTCTGCCACGGACGCATGAGCCTCGGGACAGCGGCCTGTCGGAGGATAGTACAAGTGCAGGCGGCACGAGTGGCGCTCGACTTCTCCGGTAGTCAGCCCCGCGCTGCGGCACAGTCGGACGCCGGTCCAGATGCAGACAAGCGGATGACTGTCACACCGCGGGGGAATGATAGGAGTCATGGAACGACAACTGCCGTTGCTGGACGGGGAAGTCGACGAAGCCGCTTCCACGGCAGAGCAGCGCAAGGTGAAGGACTGGCGCCTGGACCGGAGGACTCGAGAGCGCGGGCTGCAAGGCGTGGCCGCTGCCCGTGAGGCACTCCGTCAGGCGGCGGCGCGATCGGCAGCCTGACGGACGAGACGGCCCGAGCCCGACGCCACGGCGCAAGCCGCCGCCTCCGACAGACCGGAGCCGGTAGTGTGGCAGCAGTGCGTGGCCGGACACTGCTGGAGCGCTTGGACAGGCCTTCCGATGCTCGCCTGCTGATCCTCAGCTGCAAAGGTCTGGGTTGCTCGCATGCGTCCAACCTGGGGGTGTTCTCAGCCCTTCAGACGGGCATCGCCACCAGTGCGCGCATCATGGTGCCGGCGCCTTGGGCAAGGGACGCGGCTGCCCGCTACCGAGGAGAGGACGTCGGCGTCGACCTGACGCTCAACGCGGAGAGCGAGCGCTACCGATGGGGCCCCGTTACTCACTCCCCCTCGCTTCTCGACGGTGACGGAGGCTTCCCGAGAACCGCAGAGGACACTTGGGAGCACGCGGACCTGGACGAGGTCCGGAGGGAGTGCCGGGCGCAGGTGGAGCGGGCGGTGTACTGGGGATTCGACGTGAGCCACCTCTCGTCGCACCTGAACGTGCTGGTCGCCAAGCCCGAGCTGTTCGACGCCTACTTGGAGCTCGCCCTCGACCTTCGCCTTCCGATGAGCCTGCCCGACAGTTCCTTCGAGCGGCTGGTCGGATTCCCGTTCCGCCGGCTCGCCGACGAGGAGGGGGCGATCGTGCCGGACACCGTCGTGTCCGGCCCTCCCGGAGCCGGCCGCCGCCTGTTGGAGAAGGTGCTCGGCGAGATGGGGCCCGGTGTGACCGAGGTGCAGCTCACGCCAGCCAGCGACACGCCGGAACTCAGAGCCCTGTCGGGCAACTGGGCGGGGTGCAGCGACGACCTGGCGACCCTTACGGAGGACACGTCGGTCGCTGCGATGATCGCTCGGTCGGGCGTGGAGCTGATCGGCTTCCGAGCCCTACGTCAGGTGGCCGAATCTCCGCGGTGAGACTCGGCGTCGACGAAGTCGGTGCAGGCCGCCACTTGCTCCGTGAGCTGTCTGTACTGCTTCGAGCTGGTCAGCGGCAGAAGAGACATCAGCTTGGCCATGTCGCCGGACACCTTCAGCCGACCCTGCATGTACGCAGCGCTCGGATCGAGGGCCCCCTTCTGTATCTCCATCGCGTCTTCCCGGGACTGCGACATCGTAAGCTCCGGGGCGTCCAGCCTGCCGAGAGCCGCCGCTTCCAGCCTGCCATCGGTCAGTACCCAGTAGTACTCCACGTCGCCGCCCGGTCCCCCGCTGACGACGTACTGGATCGTGGCCGAAGCTCCCGGCACGGGCGGATGGCTCGCCGTCAGCCGCCTGGTCTCGTCCAGCCACTCCTGTGAAAGCCAGGCCACCATCAGCCCACCTCCGGCAGAGTGCTGCCGAGGCCGGACTGCACGGCCTCGACGATGCCCTCGAAAAGGTCGTCCTCCTCCTCCGGCCGAGCTCCGAGATGGCTCTTCGCCAACCGCCACTCCTCCCACGGATGGATCTCACGGGCGACCTCCGCAGGGAGGCCGAACCAGAACGGGGATGCCGGATCTATTTGAGTGGCGTGCGCGAGCAGAGCACGGCGGCGGACGTCCTCGTACTCGCCGACGTCGATCCGTGTGGTGACCCGCTCCTCCTCGCCGAACCGCGCCAGGCGATCCTCGTCGAAGGGAGATTCCAGCCCCAGCTCCAGCAGCTTGTTGTGCACTGCCATCATCCGCTTTCGGGACCAGATGGTGTAGTACAGCTTGAGCGGCTGGAACGGATCTCCGTGCTCGGGGTAGGCGGAGGGGTCGCCTGCCGCGTCGAACGCGGCGACACTGATCTCGTGCACCCGCAGATGGTCCGGATGCGGGTACGCGCTCTGGTCCTCGTTGTAGGTCAGGATCACCTGCGGCCGCGTGCGGCGGATCTCGGCCACCAGCCTGCCCACGGCTTCGTGGAGGGGCGCCCGGGCGAAGCAGGCCGGGTTGGCGTTGGCCGGGCTGTCGGGCATGCCGGAGTCGCGGTATCCCAGGCTGACCACCTCGTCGTACCCGATCACCTCGGCTGCCGCCGCGAGCTCCTCTTTCCTGATGTCGGTCAACCTGTCCCGCACGTCAGGGGTGTCCATCGCCGGGTTGAGGATCTCGCCCTCCTCGCCTCCGGTGCAGCATACGAGCACCGTGTGGACGCCCTGGGAGTGGTAGCGGGCGACGGTGCCCGCCCCCTTGGACGACTCGTCGTCTGGGTGGGCATGCACCGACATGAGGCACAGGCGGTCCGCCATGGAGCCACGATAACTGGCCATCCACACCAGACCGCTGCCTCGCTGGCCGCCTGCGCTGCCCGAGGGCTGCCGGGCGATCGTCCCCGCCTACGCTCGCGGCGATGGGTCTCCAGGCCGTCCGCGACGTCTCCTTGGACCTGCTGGGCCCGGATGGGGTGTCGGACTCGGGTGCGGACCTGCGCTCCTACTCCTGCGACGGGCTGACCGGCTGGCGTGAGACGCCGGGACTGGTCGTGCTGCCCCGCACCACTCGGCAAGTGGCCACGATCGTGTCGGCGTGCGCGCGTAATGGAGTGCCGTTCGTGGCCAGGGGCTCGGGAACCGGTCTCTCGGGGGGAGCCCTTCCGGACGCCGGAGGCGTGCTGATCGTGACCGCCCGGATGCGGCAGATCGTGTCGCTGTCGCCCGAGGACCGCACGGCCGTGGTGGAGCCGGGCGTGACCAACGCGGCGATCTCTGCGGCGGCGGCGCCCCACGGCCTCTACTACGCCCCGGACCCGTCGAGCCAGATCGTCTGCTCCATCGGCGGCAACGTGGCGGAGAACTCCGGCGGGGCACACTGCCTGAAGTACGGGTTCACGACGAACCACGTGCTGGGAATGGAAGTCGTGCTGCCCGACGGCACGGTGACCTGGCTGGGCGGGGAGAGCTGGGAAGCTCCCGGCTACGACCTGCGGGGCGTGTTCATCGGATCGGAGGGTACGCTGGGCATCGCCACCAAAGTCGCCGTTCGCCTGCTGCCCATTCCGGAATCGGTGTCGACCCTGGTGGCCGATTTCCCGTCCCCGGCTGCAGCGGGCGAGGCGGTCACGTCGATTGTCGCGGCGGGCATCGTGCCGGCAGCGGTGGAGATGCTGGACCACTTGGCCATCCAGGCGTGCGAGGCGGCAACCAACGCCGGGTTCACCCTGACGGCGGGGGCCGCCCTGATAGTCGAGCTGGATGGCCCCGCCGCGGACTGCGAAGCGTCGTTCGACTTGGTCCGCCAGCACTGCACCGAGGCGGGAGCGACGGGGATCCGAGTCGCTGCCGACGCGGTGGACAGGGCCACCATCTGGAGGGGCCGCAAGGCAGCCTTCGCCGCTGCGGGGAGGCTCAGCCCGAGCTACTTCGTACAGGACGGTGTCATCCCCCGGACGGCTCTGGGCACGGTGCTGGAGCGTATAGCGGCGCTTGCGGCGGAGGAGGGGCTGAGGGTTGCGAACGTGTTCCACGCCGGGGACGGCAACCTGCACCCGCTGGTGCTGTACGATCCGGCGGTCGAAGGCCAGCACGGCAAGGCCGACAGGCTCGCTACCAGGATCGTCGAGATCTGCGTTCAGGAAGGCGGCTCGATCACGGGCGAGCACGGTGTGGGGGTGGACAAGGCGTGCTCCATGCCCAAGATGTTCACCCCGGACGACCTGGCCGCCATGCGACGAGTGCGGGATGCGTTCGACCCTGCCGGCATAGCCAACCCAGGCAAGGTCTTCCCGACCCCCCGCCTGTGTGGAGATCGTCCCGGCCCGTACACACCGCACCCGGCGGAAGTTGCCGGACTTGCGGAGCGCATGTGAGCGGCCGGACGGCGATGGTCCGTCCCTGCACTGCGGCGGAGGTGGCCAAGCTGGTGAAGGAGGCCGGAGCGGGCGGAGACGTGGTGGAGGTGGTGGGGGGCGGTACGAAGGGCGGGTGGGGCCTGCCGAGCGGCACGGACGCGGTCACCCTGTCGACGTCCGGGCTGGATCAGACGTTCGGCCACGCATCGGCCGACCAGACGGCTGTCGTCGGAGCCGGGATGCGCCTGGGCGAGCTCCAGGGCCGCCTGTCGGTCAAGGGGCAGTGGCTTGCGGTAGATCCGCCCGACCCGACCGGCGGAGCGACGCTGGGGGGAGTCTTCTCGGCCGACGACGCCGGACCCAGGCGGATGCGGTACGGGACCATGCGGGACCTGGTGATCGGCGCCACGTTCGTGCTGGCCGACGGCACGGTGGCCCACACGGGCGGCAAGGTCATCAAGAACGTCGCCGGCTTCGACCTCGCCAAGCTGCTCTGCGGATCGCTCGGCACGCTTGCCGTGGTGACCGAGCTGGTCGTGCGTCTCCATCCCCTTCCGGAGGCCAGCCGCACGCTCCGCTGCGCCGCCCCGGCCGGACAGGTGCCGGAGCTCGCCTTTGCCCTGGCGCGCTGCCCCGCAGAGGCGAGCGCCGTGGAGTGGATGGACGGCGAGCTGTACGTGCGGGTGGAGGGTGGTGCGGCGGGGCTGCAGAAGCGGGTGGACCAGCTCGCGGCGACACTGGGGGCGATGCTGGAGGCGGACGGTACGGGACGACGTGCCGTCGATCCGGTTTCGGGCAGGGACGAGACGGCGCTGTGGGACGCCGTGGCGTCGGCTCGACGCCCGAGCCGGCCCCCGCTCAGCTGCCGAGTGGTGACGAGACCCCGGCAGTTCTCCGACTTCCACCACTGGGCCACGGTGGCGGCCGACGAAGCCGGTGCCGGTCTGAGCGTGACGAGCGACCCCTGCATCGGAGTGCACGACGTCCGCTTCACCGGGCCTCTCGATCCTGCGCTGGATGCGTTGGCACGCCTCCGGCGGTCCCTGGCGGGCATCGGAGGGACGGCGGTGGTGCGGGCCGTGCCCCGGAGCGTCGAGGGCGCCGTCGTGTGGGGACCGCCCCCTGCTGCCGCTGCGGTCATGGCCACCGTGAAGAGGGCGCTCGATCCCGGTTCCACGTTCGCACCTGGAAGGTTCTCGCCGTGGTGGTGAGCAGCGGGCAGCAGTCGGCGGCCGGAACCACACCGGCGAGCACCGGCGAGAGCGCCTCGGAGGTAACCGTGGCGGAGGCGAGCCGCTCGAGACAGGGCACAGGCCACTTCGACGGGTACCATCCACCGTCGGCCGCCCGCCTCGACCAGTGCGTGCACTGCGGCTTCTGCCTTCCCTCCTGCCCCACGTACGTGCTGTGGGGCCAGGAGAGCGACTCGCCACGCGGCCGGATCGACCTGATGAAGGGAGCGCTGGAGGGCCGGTTGCCACTCGACCGGGACTTCCTGTCGCACATCGACGCCTGCCTCGGCTGCATGGGCTGCCTTACCGCCTGCCCGTCGGGAGTGCGGTACGACGAGGTGGTGGAGGCGACCCGTCAGCAGCTGGAGCGGCAGGTGACGCGGACCCTCGCCGACAGGCTGTTGAGGCGCTTCGTCTTCTCGCTGTTCCCCTACCCCAACCGCGTGCGAGCGGCGGCGCTGGCAGGAAAGCTGGCAAGGTCCGGCGGAGCCGCCGGTCGGATGCTCGCTTCCGAGCGGGCGGCCCGGCTGGCGCCAAGGCTGTCGTCCATGGCGGCGCTGATGCCGCAGTGTTCGACGCGGGACATGTTCCGGCGCCTTCCTCGGCGGGCGAGGCCACAGGGCGAGCCTCGCATGAAGGTGGGCCTGATGGCGGGATGCGTTGCCAGGGTCTTCTTCTCGCCCGTCAACGCCGCCGCGATAGAAGCGTTGACCAGCGAGGGATGCGAGGTGGTGGTGGCCTCCGGTCAGGGGTGCTGTGGTGCGCTCTCCTTCCACTCGGGCCGCCACGAGCAGGGAGTGGAGCTGGCCAAGTCGATGGTCGACGCGTGGGAGGGTACGGGAATCGACCGGCTGGTCATAGACGCTGCCGGCTGCGGTTCGACGGTGAAGGACTACGGACGTCTGCTGGAGGGCGATCCGGAATACGCGGCGCGAGCAGCCGCTCTCGCCGCAAAGGCGGTGGACGTGACGGAGCTGCTGGCGGATCTCCCCCCTCGGGCGACCCGTCACCCGCTGCCCCTCAGAGTGGCCTACCACGACGCCTGTCACCTGGCTCACGCTCAGGGCGTCCGCCGCCAGCCACGAGAGCTGCTGGAGCAGATCCCCGGCGTCGAACTGCTCCCCGTAGCGGAATCGGACCTGTGCTGCGGCTCTGCCGGGATCTACAACATCGTCCAGCCGGAACCGGCGGCCGCTCTGGGCAGGCGCAAGGCGGCGGCGATCACCGCCGCCGGCCCGGACCTGGTCGCAACCGCCAACCCCGGTTGTCTGATGCAGATCAGCAGGCACATGGCACAACCGATCCCCGTCGTCCATCCGGTCGAACTGGTGGCGGCGTCGATCGCAGGTCGGAATCCCTGGTCTCTCGAGGAGCGCAGGTCTCTCGAGGAGCGCCGGTCTCCGGACGCACGTGCGGCCGGCGGCCGCCCTGCCGATGGCGCCCCGGGTCAGCCGTCCTCGGCCACGGACTGATCTCCGGCTTGGCCGGGTGCGACCTGCCCTGCGCCGACGTCGTCCTTCGTGGTGGAGCTCATGGGATTGGTGACAGTGCGGCCGTCCTCGCTCCCGTTGCCGTCGGCCACGTCGGTGTCGCTCGTTCGTTCCATCGCTGAGCACTACCCGGAGGGGGGCCCGAGTATCCGGCCATCAGGCAACGCGGAGCGATATCTTGCCTCTCCCGTGGCCGCTCTCGAGGCGGCGGTGGGCCTCGGCGGCCCCGCTCAAGTCCATCACGTCCGCCATCTCGACGTGTAGCCGACCGCTGTCCACCATCGCAGACAGCTCGGCGAGCTGAGCCGGATCACGCCGGACGAACACGTAGCGCCCGCCGAAGGTCAGCACAGTGGACGCGTCGGTCACCGAAGCGAGGCGCCCCCCCTGCCGGAGTAGCGGAGGGCTGACCATCAGTGCATCTCCGCCGACGAGGTCCGCAACGGCGGTGACGCCATCGGGCGCGGCCAGCTTCACCGCTTCGGGCAGCTCCTCTCCGTAATCGAGGGGCTCCGCACCCAACTGCTCCAAGAAAGCGTGGTTCGCACGGCTGGCGGTCGCCAGCACTCGGGCACCACGGGCTCGGGCCAGCTGGACCGCTATGTGCCCCACCCCGCCCGCTCCGGCATGGACCAGAACCACGTCGCCTTCCGCGACGGCCAGAGCCCCGACGACCACCTGGTAGGCGGTGAGCCCGGCCAGCGGTAGTGCTGCAGCGGTCGCCATGTCGACCGAGGTGGGGGCGGGAGCGAGCGCATCTGCAGGCACGGCCACCCTCTCCGCGTAAGTGCCGTGCTCCACGACGTCCATGCGGGCGTATCCGACCACCCGGTCACCGGCCGCCAAGCCGACGACCGCCGGACCCACCTGCTCGACGACACCGGCAAGGTCCCATCCCGGAACGACCGGAAAGATGTGCTCGAACCGGGTGGACAGGTAGCCCTGCCTGATCTTCCAGTCCACCGGGTTCACGCCGGCCGCCTCGATCCTGACCATCACCGAGTCCGGGCCCAGCAGAGGCTCCGCCACCTCGGCCTCCCTCAGCACTTCCGGGCCTCCGAAGTGGTCGAACACGATCGCTCTCATCCGAGGGAGGTTAGTCCCGCGGCCGGTTGTGACCTCGTAACTCGCTGCAGCGGTCGCATTCCCGCCCGCCGCAGCGGACCGGGAGCCACTCGGGCGGGACGTCGCCGGACGCCAGGAACGCTCTGCCCTCCGGGCGGCCACCGGCACGTCGAACGCGGCAATCACATCGAGAATACGGTGACAGCGATGCACTTGCGGCGGCGTCCGTGCTGGCTGAAGCTTTGGAGATGGCATCCCCGAGCGCTTCGTACTCGATAACCATGCGGGTCCAGCTTGACGACCCGAAAGGGGTGGGACAGATCGCCACTGCCGTGGGCGACTCCGGAGGAGCGGTGGTGGCGTTGGACGTAGTGGAGAGCCGCCACTCCAGTCTGGTTGTTGACCTGACCTGCAACGCCGGAGACGGTGAGCACGCCGACCGCTTGACCAAGGCGGTCGAAGCGGTGCCGGGGGCCAGAGTCAGGGCGGTGAGCGACCGCACCCTGCTGCTTCACCTGGGCGGCAAGCTCGCCGTCGCCTCCAAGGTGCCGCTCCGCACGCGGGACGACCTGTCGATGGCGTACACGCCAGGGGTGGCGAGAGTGTGCCGAGCAATCGCCGAGCGTCCGGAGGTGGCCCGCAACCTGACCATCAAACGGAACACGGTGGCGGTGGTGACCGACGGCTCCGCGGTGCTCGGCCTCGGCAACATCGGCCCGGCGGCCGCCATGCCGGTCATGGAAGGCAAGGCGGTGCTTTTCAAGCGGTTTGCCGACATAGACGCTTGGCCGGTCTGCCTGGACACCCAGGACGTGGACGAGATCGTCCGCACGGTCGAGCTGATCGCCCCGACATACGGCGGGATCAACTTGGAGGACATAGCGGCGCCTCGGTGCTTCGAGGTGGAGCGACGCCTCCGGGAAAAGCTGGACATCCCGGTGTTCCACGACGACCAGCACGGCACCGCCATCGCCGTGCTGGCCGCGCTCACCAACGCCCTGCGGGTCGTCAACAAGGTGTTCTCGGACATCCGGGTCGTCGTGCTCGGTGCCGGTGCGGCCGGAGTGGCCATATGCGACATCCTGCTGGAGGAGGGGGTGGGCGAGCTGCTGGCCGTGGACAAGGAGGGGATCCTCGCGCGGGGCATGGACCTGGACCCCTCCAAAGCGGCGCTGGCCGCCCGCACAAATCCCCTCGGGCACCGGGGAGGCCTCGACGAAGCTCTCGCCGGAGCGGACGTGCTGATCGGAGTGTCGGGGCCGAACCTGGTCGTCGAGGATCAGCTGGCGTCGATGGCTCCCGGCTCGGTTGTGTTCGCCCTCGCCAACCCGGACCCCGAAGTGGACCCGGCAGTGGCCCGCCGCCACGCCGCCGTGGTGGCTACCGGCCGGAGCGACGAGCCGAACCAGATCAACAACGTGCTGGTGTTCCCCGGAGTGTTCCGGGGAGCTCTGGACGCCGGCGCCCACAAGATCACGCCTGCGATCGAGGTGGCCGCCGCTCACGCCCTTGCAGCGGTGGTGAGCGACGAGGAGCTGTCCCCCACGTACATAGTCCCGAGCGTGTTCAACAACGCCGTCGTGCCGGCGGTGGCAGGAGCCGTGCAGTCGGCCGCCGTCAGCGGCAGACCCGCCGAACCGCCCCTGCCCCCTGCACCTCCGGCTTGACCGGACGGCAACCGACGCGAGTCAGATCGCGCTGGCTCCCGTCAGGTACTGGTGGTCCTTGGCATCGAGAGCCCGAAGGGCCGGTCCAAGGGGCTGCTTGCCCGTGAGCACGTCGAAGTATGCGGCATCCAGCGCTGGCTCCACTTCGGAGTAGTTCTGCTCGTTGACCCGAGGGAAGGTGTACGGCGACTTGACTTCCTGGATCGACACGGCGAGGCCGGGATGGGAGCTCAGGTAGGACGAGGGGATGTACTTGAGCGCCGAGCTGGTCTCGGGGGCGAAGCCGGAGTGCATCGCCCAGTAGGCCTGCTGCTTGCCCGCCAAGTACCACTTGACGAACTCCCAGGCGGCCTTCTCCTGCACCAGCGGGTGGCCCTTCATGATGACGAACCCCAGCCCCTGGACCATGTTGGCCGAATGGCCCGACGTGCCGGCCGGGTACGGCATCGCACCGACGGCGAACTTGCCCCCGACACTCTGGAGGACCTTCTGGTAGCCGGCGGACGTGCCGTCGATGATGGCCATCTTGCCCGACGCCAGGTCGGCACGGAGCGTCGACCCGTGCCCGAACACCGCCAGGCCGCCCTGCACCAACCCGCGCATGAAGCTGAAGGTGGTCCGTCCCGCAGAGCTGTTGAAGTCGGTCGCCTTGCCCTTGCTGCCCGGCTTGAGCAGGTGCCCTCCGTTGGAGACGAAGATGGGCTCGATGTGGGCCGACGAGTCCTTGATGCCCAGAGGCGTGACCCCGAGCGCCTTCAACTTGACCAGGTCCGCCTGCAGCGCAGTCCACGTGGCGGGCATGGAGGTTATGCCAGCCTTGGCAAAGAGAGATTTGTTGTAGAAGAACTCCGAGACCTTGGCGTCTACCTCCAGGCGGTAGTGCTTGCCCCCCAGCATCCCGTTCTTCCAGACCGCCGGCCAGATCGCGGCTCGCTGTGCCGCCGACAGACCGTCTTTGCCGTAGATGAACTGGTTCAGGTCGACGAGCGCGTGAGCTTGGACGAACTTGCCGTCGTAGTGGCCAATTTCCGCGAGCAGCGGCGGAGTGCCGGCGGCCACGGCAGCCAGAGCCTTGGTGCTGGCCTTGGTGACGTTGATCGACACCTGGACACCTTTGTGGGACTTGTTGAACTGCGACACCATCGCGCTGACCGCAGCAGCGACAGGGCCGCCGGAGTGCGACTCCCACAAGCTGATGTGCTGCACGGCCGCCG
>JAJYPS010000042.1 GCA_021795215.1 Actinomycetes bacterium | reverse complement strand
CCCTTCCCGTGCCGGAGCCGGGGGACCGTCGCGAGGCGGTCCCGGCAGTGGTCCCCCGTCCGGACGTGGGGGGATGCCGGCGCGCGGACGGCCGCCGCAGCGGAGCCGGCGTCGTCGCTCCCGTCGGAACCTCGAAGAGCTGGAGCCTACGCAACTGACCGTCTACACCCCCTCCAACGCAGCCGTGCCGGAGGGCGAGGTGATCGTCGAGCGGGGCTCGACTGCCCAGGAGGTGGGACCGAAGCTGAACCGGTCCGCCGGAGACGTGGTGCGGTTCCTGCTGCTCCAGGGTGAGATCGTGACTGCCACCCAATCGCTGTCGGACGAGATGATCGAGTTGTTCGCGGCGGAAGTGGGAGCCAAGGTCCGCTTGGTGGACCCCGGCGAGGAGCAGGAGGCGGCCCTCAAGGCCAAGTACTTCGACGACGAGGACGTGGACGAGGGCGACTTGGAGCCGCGGCCCCCTGTGGTGACCGTGATGGGCCACGTCGACCACGGCAAGACGTTGCTGCTCGACCGGATACGGGAGACCAACGTTGTGGCCGGCGAGGCCGGCGGCATCACTCAGCACGTCGGCGCATATCAGGTGGCGGTCGGCGACCAGCGGATCACGTTCATCGACACGCCGGGGCACGAGGCGTTCACCGCCATGCGCGCAAGAGGCGCCGACGTGACCGACATCGTGGTCCTGGTGGTGGCTGCCGACGACGGTGTGATGCCCCAGACCGTGGAGGCGCTGAACCACGCCAAGGCAGCCGAGGTGCCGATCCTCGTGGCGATCAACAAGATCGACCGCAGCGATGCCGACCCCAACCGGGTGATGCAGCAGCTGGCCGACCGCGGGCTCGTGCCCGAGGCGTGGGGCGGGGACACGATCATGGTGGAGATGTCGGCCCTCCAGAAGCTGGGCGTGGACGATCTGCTGGAGCACCTGCTGCTGCTGGCCGAGATGCAGGAGCTCGTCGCGTCGCCGACCGGCAGGGCTCGGGGGGTGGTCCTCGAGGCGAACCTCGACGTGGGCCGCGGTCCCGTGGCGACGGTGCTCGTCGAGTCCGGCACGTTGAAGGTCGGAGACTGGATAGTGGCCGGTGCGGCATGGGGAAGGGTGAAGGCTCTTCTGGACGACAAGGGCAAGAGCATCAAGCGCGCTGGCCCGTCGACGCCGGTGCAGATCCTGGGCTTCTCCGACGTGCCGGCTGCCGGTGACGACATGAGGGTGACGCTGGACCAGAACACGGCGCGGACCATCGGAGAGGCCAGGGAGCAGCGCCAGAGACTGGCCGGCCACCAGGCGACCGCCAGCGCCATTCCCGGCGCCCGTCTTGAGGACCTGATCGAGCAGATCCGGCGAGGGGAGACGGCCACTTTGAACCTGATCCTCAAAGCGGACGTCCACGGGTCGCTGGAAGCCCTCACCGAGAGCCTCCGCAAGCTGGAGCGGGACGACGTCAAGCTGGCGTTCATGCATCGCGGCGTGGGCGGTATCACCGAGAACGACGTCCAGCTCGGCGCGGCGTCGAACGCCACGATCATCGGTTTCAACGTCCGGCCGGACCGCAGGGCCAGGGAGCTGGCCGAGGCTTCCCGAGTGGAGATCCGCAACTACGAGATCATCTACAAGGTGATCGAGGACATTCAGGCCGCCATGATGGGCATGCTGGCACCGGAGACCGAAGAAGTGGTCACCGGCGAGGCGGAGGTCCGCGAGGTGTTCCGGGTCCCGAGGGTCGGCGCGGTCGCCGGCTGCTACGTCCGGATGGGTGCCATCACGAGGGGAAGCAAGGTGCGGTTCCTGCGGGACGGCGTCATCATCTGGAAGGGGACGATCACCTCCCTTCGACGCTTCAAGGACGACGTCCGCGAGGTGGCGTCCGGGTTCGAGTGCGGTATCGGGCTCTCGGACTTCCAGGACCTCCATTCGGGCGACGTGATCGAGACGTTCGAGGAGAGGGAGATCCCACGCACGTAGTCGTGCTCGCAGTCGACCTCCACCTTCCGCTGGCGCAGTCGTTGAAGGACAAGCGCGCACTGATCCAGCCCCTCGTGACAGGAGCGCGTCAGCGATTCGGCGTGTCCGCTGCGGAGATCGAGCACCAGGATCTCAGGCAGCGGGCCGGCCTTGCGATGGCTTCGGTGGGTTCTTCACCGCGCCACCTCACCGACGTGGCCGACCAGTTGGAGCGGTGGATCTGGTCGCACGGGGGAGTGGAAGTGTCTTCATGCAGCCGGCACTGGTGCGAGGTCGAGCTGTGAGCCGTAGGGCGAGCCGCTCGGGGGATTCCAGGTATCCCCGTACGGCTCGGGTGAACGCGCTCCTGCAGGAGGTCGTGGCGGACCAGCTGGAGCGGCTCACCGATTCGCAGCCCGGGCTGTCGCTCCTGACCGTGACCGGAGTCGACTGCGAGCCGGGGCTCCGCCACGCGGTCGTCTACTTCGACTCGTTGCCGGACACCGCAGCCGCCTTCCTGGCCGAAGTCAGACCGCGCCTTCAGGCCGCGATAGCGGCTGAGGTGCGCCTCAAGCGAACCCCGATGCTCCGCTTCGAGCCGGACCCCGCCGTCGAGGCGGCCCGCAGGGTGGAGTCGGCCCTTCGCCGGGCTGCCCGGCACCCTCCGGCGGAGTGAGCTCCGCCGCGGCCGGGCGGGACGCGTCTGTGGCCGAAGGCCTGGTCGTGGTGGACAAGCCGCCCGGCTGCACCTCGCACGACGTGGTGGCGGCGTGCCGCCGCATCTATCGCACCAGGCGGGTGGGACACGCCGGCACGCTAGATCCCGATGCCACCGGCGTGCTGTGCGTCGGAGTCGGCCGTGTCACTCGGCTGCTCCGCTTCGTCGGGGACGGTTGGAAGAGCTACACCGCCGAGGTGGTGTTCGGTACGGCCACCGACACGATGGACGACTCCGGCCGTCCCACCGGAGTGTGGGACATGACCGATCTCGCACCCGAAGCGGTCCTGGCGGCGGCCCAGGCGTTGACCGGGCCGATAGAGCAGGTGCCCCCGATGGTGTCGGCCGTCCGCGTGGGAGGCCGGAGACTTCACCAGCTGGCACGCGAAGGTGTCGTCGTGGAGCGGGCCGCACGGCCGGTCGTCGTGCGGAGCCTTCGACTTCGTCCCTCGACCGGTCCCCTGGTCTGGCTGATGGACGTCACCTGCTCGACTGGGACGTTCGTTCGGGTTCTCGGTCACGACTTGGGGGCGATGCTCGGCGGCGGAGCCCACATTCGCAAGCTGAGGCGAACGGCCGTCGGGCCGTTCGGGATCGCTCAGGCCATCCCTCTCCAACGGCTCGCAGCCTCGCCCCAAGAGGCGGCGGCCGCGCTGCTCGGCCCCTTGGAAGCCGTCGCAGGCCTGCCCTGGGTGCGCGTTCCAGACGAAATGGTGACCGCAGTGGGCAATGGAGCCGTGTTCGCCCCGGACGTCTTCTCCCGCTTCCCCGTGCTCTCGCCCGACCCGATCGGGCACCACGTCCACGGGCAGGACCCCGGCCCCCTCACTGCCGTCGGAACCAGTGGTGCTGCCGGCCCGATCGACACGACCGTCCCGGAGCACTGCGGGGGGGATGACGCCGGCCCGGGCGGCCGAATGGAACCGATCGGGAGATCTCCAGGCGGCGACACCTGGGCTGTCGTAGGCCCGCAGGGCAAGCTGTTGGCCGTCTACGGGCGTTCCCCCCGCGGCGTCAAGCCTCTGGTGGTCATGAACGGTCACACCGGGTCCGATTAGCGTCAGGCAGCGTGGAGGTGATCTTCGAGCCCGGGCCGTGTCCCTCCCAAGGGACGGGCACGGTGGTCACCATCGGTGCTTACGACGGTGTGCACCTGGGTCATCGACGGGTCATCGAGCGGGTGAGGCAGGTGGCCTCCTCCCGCGGGCTGGCTTCGGGCGTCGTCACCTTCGACCGCCACCCCGCCCAGGTCGTCCGCCCCCAAGCGGCTCCCCTGCTTCTGTGTGACTTGGACCAGAAGCTGGAGCGACTGGCTTCCACCGGGGTCGACCGGACGGCGGTCGTCCGTTTCGACGCCGAGCGGGCTCGAGAGACCGCCGAGTCGTTCGTTCGGCGAGTCCTGGTGGGCTGCCTGGATGCGAAGGCGGTCATAGTGGGCGAGGACTTCCACTTCGGCCACGGCAGGTCGGGCAACGTGGCTCTTCTGCAGCTCATGGGTGCCGACGAGGGCTTCGACGTCGAAGGCGTGTCGCTGTTCTCCGACCACGGGCAGCCCATCTCGTCGACCAGGATCAGGAGGCTGGTCGAACAGGGCGACGTCTCGGGTGCGGCGGCGCTGCTGGGCCGGCCGCACGAGCTGGCCGGCGTGGTGGTCCACGGGGACGGCAGGGGCGCAGCGCAACTGGGCTACCCGACCGCGAACGTGGCAGTTCCACCGGGAATGGCCGTACCTGCGCCGGGCATCTATGCCGGCCGGTACGTCCGTCCGGACGGCCGATCGCACGATGCCGCCATTTCCCTCGGCAACAGACCGACCTTCCACGACAGCGCTCCGCTTCTTCTCGAAGCGCACCTGCTGGACTTCTCGGGCGACCTCTACGGCGAGAAGGCGAGGGTCGCTTTCGTCGCCCGGCTACGTCCGGAGATGAAGTTCGACACCGTGGCGGCCCTGGTGGACCAGATCGGCCGTGACGTGCAGGCGACCCGAGTCGTGCTCGCCGAGGGTTAGACTGGCGGAGCTTGGAGGCCTCGGGGGCCCGAGGTGACGGAGGACGAGAGACCTGATGGTGGATAAGAGCGCAACGATTGGCGAGTACAGGCTGCACGAGACCGACACGGGTTCTCCGGAGGTCCAAGTCGCCCTCCTTTCTCAGCGCATCTCGAACCTGACCGAGCACCTCAAGGCTCACAAGGGCGATCACCACACCCGGCGGGGCCTGATGAAGCTCATCGGGCGGCGGCGGCGGCTCCTCGACTACGTGAGGGCCAACAACGTGGAGAGGTACAGAGATCTCATCTCCAGGCTGGGCATAAGGCGTTAGGAGAAGGCGGGCGGCCATCGGGCCGCCCGTTCGCCGTCGGGGGCGAGGATCGTCTCCGGGGCGACCGGCAGCGGAACACGCCGTCGGTGGGCAACACCGTCCGGGCAAGGCGCCCGGACCAGGGCAACACCGTCCGGGCAAGGCGCCCGGACCAGGGCAACACCGTCCGGGCAGGCGCCCGGACCAGGGCAACACCGTCCGGGCAAGGCGCCCGGGCGTCAACCGAACAAGGCGGCCCGTTGGGTCAGCTGCCAGTTGCCGCTCACCGGGGTGGGTCCGGGTGTGCGACAACTGGGAACTGGTCCATCGCAAAAGACGAGGGCCGCCGTGAGACAAAGGAGTCACATGGCGGAAGCCATCGTCGTATCGGCACCCGTGACGGGCGCCGACAAGTCCCTCACGTTCGAGACCGGCAAGCTCGCCCCCCAGGCGGATGGTGCTGTCGTCGGCCGGATGGGGGACACCATGGTCCTGGTCACGGCCACAGCGGCCAAGTCCGTAAGGGAAGGCATCGACTTCTTCCCCCTCACGGTCGACATCGAGGAGAGGATGTACGCCGCCGGCAAGATACCGGGGTCGTTCTTCCGCAGGGAGGGCAGGGCTACAGACCAGGCCGTGCTGATCGCCCGCCTGATAGACCGTCCGCTGCGTCCCAGCTTCCCGAGCGACTTCCGGAACGAGGTCCACGTCGTGGGCACCATTCTCGGCGCCGACCGGGAGAACCCCCACGACGTGCTGGCGATCAATGCCGCCAGTGCCGCCCTCATGGTGTCGGGCATCCCCTTCGAAGGCCCGATCGGCGCCGTGAGGGTGGCCTATTCGACGGACGGCGAGTGGCTGCCCCACGTCACCTACCAAGAAGGCGACCTGTCCAGCTTCGAGCTGGTGGTGGCGGGTCGCGTAGTGGACGACGACGTGGCGATCATGATGGTGGAGGCCGGGGGGACCGAGCAGGCGTGGGACAACTACGCCAACGGCGCGCCGAAAGTGACGGAGGAGGCGATAGCGGAGGGTCTCCAGGCTGCGAAGACCTGGATACGCGAGTCTGTCGATCTACAGAACAAGCTTGTCGCTGCTGCGGGCCGCAAGCCGCAGATCGCCTACACGCCGCAGGTGGACTACGGCGAGGACGTGATCGCCCGGGTTCGCGAGGTCGGCTCGGAGTCGCTTGCCAAGGCGAACTCGACGCCGGGCAAGGCCGAGCGCGCCGCGGCCCTCGAGGCGGCGTCGTCCGAGATCTCCACCACGCTGGTGGAGGAGCTCTCCGGGCGGGAGAAGGAGGTCAAGGCAGCCATACGTTCGGTCACCAAGGCGATCGTCCGGCGCCGCATCGTCGAGGAGGGGGTCCGGATCGACGGCCGGGGAGCTTCCGACATACGGCCGCTGGAAGCCGAGGTGGGTCTCGTCCCGACGGCTCACGGTTCCGGGCTGTTCCAGCGTGGCGAGACCCAGGTGCTCAACATCACCACCCTGGGCATGCCACGGATGAACCAGCAGCTCGACACGATCGGGATCGACGACAACAAGCGCTATCTGCACCACTACAACATGCCGCCGTTCTCGACGGGAGAGACCGGTTTCATGCGCGGGCCCAAGCGACGGGAGATCGGGCACGGTCTGCTGGCCGAGAGGGCTCTGCTCCCGGTGATCCCCGGCATCGACGAGTTCCCCTACACCCTTCGGCTCGTGTCGGAGGCGCTTAGCTCCAACGGCTCGACTTCCATGGCGTCGGTCTGCGGATCGACGCTGTCGCTGATGGACGCGGGCGTTCCGATCAAGGGGCCGGTCGCGGGGATAGCTATGGGCCTAGTGTTCGCCGAAGGCCGGTACGTGACCCTCACGGACATACTCGGGGCGGAGGACGCGTTCGGCGACATGGACTTCAAGGTGGCAGGCACGGCGGACTTCGTCACTGCGCTCCAGCTGGACACCAAGATCTCCGGCTTGCCTTCCGACGTCCTCGCTCGAGCCCTTGATCAGGCGAGGGAGGCTCGTCACCGGGTCCTGGAAGTGATGCTGGGTGCCATCAGCGAGCCAAGGTCCGAGGTCAACGACAACGCCCCGAAGATCGTGTCGATCGAGATCCCGCTCGACAAGGTGGGGGAAGTCATCGGGCCCAAGGGAAAGACGATCAACACCATCCAGACCGAGACCGGCGCCGACATCACCGTCGAGGACAAGGACATGGTGGGCGTCGTGACGATCGGGGCGAGGAGCGGAGAGGCGGTGTCCGAGGCCCGGCGGCGGATCATGTCGATCCTCGATCCCCCCAAGGCGGAGGTGGGGGCGGTCTATCCCGGCAAGGTCGTGAACGTGACCAAGTTCGGCGCTTTCGTCAACATCCTTCCGGGCAGGGACGGGCTGCTCCACATCTCGAAGCTCGGTCAGGGCAAGCGGGTGGAACGGGTCGAGGACGTCGTGCAGCTGGGCCAGGAAGTGGACGTGCGGGTGGACGACATCGATCCCCAGGGCAAGGTGTCGCTGTCCCTCGCTTCGGCGGCGGCGCCGGCGTCGGCGGAGTCCGCAGCCCCGACCGGTCCCACCGCCAGAGGTGGTGCCAGCGACGAATCCGGAGCCGCTCCCGCCCGCCAGCAGGTGTCCTTTGAGGATGCGTTCGAGTCCGAGATGAGGAGCCACTACGGCGATCTCGGCCCGGAGGCCGCTTCGTCCGCGTCCCGAGAAGGTTCCGATGCCCCTCGCCGGAACAGGCGGCGGGGACCGTCCCGCTGACGACGCTCCGTACGGCCGACCGTGACGCTCTCCCCCCTCGGGGGGAGAGCGGTGTCCGTTGCAGCACCCTTCCGAATGGCCTGACGGTGGTGACCGAACAGGTCACCTGGGCTGCCTCCGTTACGGCAGGGTTTTGGGTGGGCACCGGCAGCCGGGACGAAGGGGAGCACGAGTACGGCGCCTCGCACTTCTTGGAGCATCTGCTCTTCAAGGGCACGGAGCTGCTCGATGCAGGTGAAGTGGCCAGGATGATCGACCGGGTGGGAGGCGACATGAACGCGTTCACCACCAAGGAGTACACCGCGTTCTACGTGAGGATGCTGGCCGAAGACTCCGGAATGGGCATCGACCTCCTCTGCGATCTCTTGGCGCGCCCGGCCCTGCGAACGTCCGACTTCGAGTCGGAGCGGCAGGTGATCCTGGAGGAGATCCTGATGCACGGGGACGAGCCGGGCGACATGGTGCACGAACTGGCCTCGGAAGCGATGTTCGGGAACCACGGGCTGGGACGGGAAGTTCTCGGCAGCGCCGATTCCATAGATGCGATGACCCTGGAGGGAGTGCAGAGCTTCTTCCGCCACCACTACCGTCCGGGCAACATGGTGTTCGCCGCTGCCGGCGCGTTGGATCACGAACGGGTGCTGGATGCCGTGGGGGAACGGTTGGAGGGGTTGTCGGGTGGCGAAAGTCCGTCGAGACAGCCGCCATTGGCGGCCCCGGTGCCCTTCACGCTGTGCTCCCGGCCGACCGAGCAGGCCCATCTGGTCGTGGCCACACGAGCGCTGGACCGGCACGCCTCACGCCGCTGGGCCCTGGAGCTTCTCGAGCAGCTGCTGGGCGGCGGGGTCTCCAGTCGGCTGTTCCAGGAGGTCCGGGAACGCCGGGGGCTTGCTTATTCGGTGTATGCGGACAGCACCCTCTACGACGACGCGGGGGTTCTGTCGGTGTACGCCGGAACTGCGCCGGGGAAGGCGGCCGAAGTGGTGGGCCTGTTGGAGCAGCAGCTCGGCCTTCTCGCCGAAGCGGGTTGCACCACCGACGAGGTGGACCTGGCCAAGGGTCACTTCCGGTCGTCCATGCTGATGGCGATGGAGGAGAGCGGTTCCCGGATGAGCTGGATAGGTCGCAACCAGCTCCTGCTCGGCAGGCAGCTCGGCGTGGACGAAGTGCTGGAGCAGGTCGGTGCCGTGACGCCCGACGACATCTCGGCGCTGGCATCCGAGCTTCTGGGCCAGGACAGGGCGCTCACCGTGGTCGGACCGTTCGGCGGACGGGACTTGGCACCCATGCCCGTCTCCGATCTCGGGCCGGCCACCGGAGAGGATCGCTGACCGCATTGGGGGCGCTCCGGGTCGCTGTTTCGGGTGCAGCGGGAAGGATGGGCCAGGAAGCTTGCCGCGCCGTGGAAGAGGACAGCCGGCTCGAACTGGTGGCCGTCATCGGGCGGGACTGGTGGTCGGCCCCCCCCTCCGGCCGACGGCACGACCAGCACGATCTCGCGTCTATGGCCACTGCCGCCTCCCCCGACGTGCTGGTGGACTTCGCTCCCCCCGCCTCGGTCATGCAGCACGCCACTCTCTGCGCAGCGCAGGGTGTCCACATGGTGATCGGTACCAGCGGCTTCTCCGAGGCGGACATCTCCGAGCTGGAACGCCTGTTCGGTTCGGGGCCGGTCGCCGGGGACGGCTCACCGGCCGGGGAAAGCGCCGGCGGAAGCAGGGCAGCCGGTAGCAGGGCAGCCGGCGATTGCACGGCCGGCGGGGGTAGCGCAGACGGCGATCGTCCGGTGGCGAGGGAGCACCCGCCGGCGGCCAACTGCGTCCTTGCGCCCAACTTCGCGATCGGCGCCGTACTGGCTTCTCACCTGGCTGCCGTCGCCGCACCGTTCGCCGACACCGTCGAGATCGTCGAGATGCATCACGACGCCAAGACCGACGCGCCGTCGGGCACCTCCGTTGCCACTGCTCGGGAGATCGCAGCCGCCCGTGTTCGTTCGGGCCAAGGTCCCTTCGGCGGCGATCCCACCACCTCCCACGTCCTGCCGTGCGCGAGAGGAGCGCAGTCGGAGCAGGGCGTCCGGGTGCACTCGGTCAGGATGCGCGGTGCGGTCGCTCACCAGGAAGTGGTGCTCGGTATGACCGGACAGACACTGACGATCCGCCACGACTCCTACGACCGGGCCAGCTTCATGCCCGGCCTGCTGATGGCCGTCAAGTCCGTGCCTTCCCGAAGAGGATTCACGGTCGGGCTCGGTGCGCTGCTCGGGCTCTGACCGGTCGGGCTCGGTGCGCTGCTCGGGCTCTCATCGGTATGCCGGCATGTCGGCCGGATCGGGGACCACTCGCAGGGCGGGTGCGGCGACCGTCTCGACCGTGGCGCTGGCCTCCTCTCTCGTTCTCGCCGGGTGCGGCGGAGGGCCGAGGACCAACACTGCAGCGAATCCTCTCCCTCCCCGCCCGGTAGTCCTCTCTGCAGCCTCACCGTGCCCAGCCATCCAACCCCCGGCCGTGATCGGCTTGCACTCGCCCGAGGAAGCTCGCCGGACCCTTGTGCCGCCGGGCGCCACCGTGATGCACGGCTGCCGTTACCACGGCCTGGTCGCGAAGTCGCCGCTGGTCGGATCGTCCACGGTCACGGCTGTGGCCACCATCGACACGATCCAAACGGCCTTCTCCCACTTCTACAAGCAGACGGGCGCCATAGCCTGCACGTCAGGGTCAATTCACCCGACTTCGGTGGTGCTGGTGTTCGTCTACCCGCGCTGGCACAGAACCGTGGCGGTCGAGAGCACATTCGACTGCCCACTCGCCGTGACCAACGGCTTCATCGGCCGCATCGACGAACAGCAGCTGTTCCTGCCGGGGGAAGGCATCGTGGGGGTGATCGAGAAAGCCGTACCCGTCAACCGCGGCTGAGCGCTTCGGTCGAGGCGGTCAGGCGTCCTTGGCGCTAGCGGCGAGCGGCGCTTCCGAAGCCAGGGCAGGGTCGAGCTGCTCCAGAGAAGGCGCCACCACCGTGGCGGCCTTTGCCCGCTGTGCCGAGAGCCACCTTCGTCCCGCCAGCACGGCGACCAGCACCGATAGCTCCGCCAACGTGGACGCCACCCGGCTGACCAGCGCCGCCCCGGCGAGCTGCGACTGCGGCAGTGCGCCCGCCAGCAGGGCAACGTACGCAAGCTCCCTGGCCCCCACGCCACCCGGCGTGATCACAGTCAGGAAGCCGAACGACCATGCGAGGCAGCCGGCTCCGGCAACCAGCAGCGGCGACACCGATCCCCCGACGGCTTGCTGCGCGAACACCGTCGCCAGACCGTAGGCCGTCCAGCTGACCAGGTAGGCGACCATCGCACCAATCACCCGCCGGGGAGGCAGCCCCAATTTCCTGCCTATCACCGCCCACACACCGCCGAGTGCCAGCGGGATCAGCATCAGCAGCGCCCACAGGTGGTCCTGCTGGGTGGCGTACAGCCCGCCGCCGACGGCCAGTGCCACCGCCAGGGTTGCGACCGCCTCCATCACTACCGAGCTCGCCTTGCCGGCGGCGCTCGAACGCACGCTCGTCGCTCTCGCCACCTGTGCCCAGCCGATACCGGGCAGGTAGCGCAGGACTTGCGTCCTGCACCACGTCGCCAGGGAGGAGCGCCTCGTCGGCAGTGGCGACAGGAAGGTCCATCCGGCCGCCAGGCCAAGCCAGGCGACGAGGGAGAACGCGCCACAGGCGAGCAGCGGCAGGGTGTGCAGGGACGACACGTCGATCCCCCTGGCCGCCTTCCAGAAGATGTAGCTCACCAGGCTCACGGCAGCGACGGCCCCTACGCGCCTCGCGGCGAGCACCACGCGCTCCGAAGGCCGCCATCGGCGGGCTACGGCCACAATCCGGGGGAAGGACGCCATAGTTAACAGAGCATCCCACATCTCGTTGCACTGCGTTCATTATGGATGTGAGGATTCTATGGTCTTTGTCTGTGAACCAGCTGGAAGACGACCTTGCGCTTCCTGCGCAGGACTCGACGGCCCGGTGCTCCACCACTCGCCGAACCGTCCCCACTAGCCTGCCAACCGTGGGAACGATGCAGCCCTGGGGCGGCCGGGGAAGGTTCGGGGCGGTGCTCACCGCGATGGCGACCCCGTTCGACGGTGACGGTCGGCTGGACGTCGGTGGAGCGGTGAGGCTTGCGCAGTGGCTGGCGGACCAGGGCAACGACGGGCTCGTGCTCGCCGGCACGACGGGGGAGGCGCCCACCCTGTCGGACGAGGAGAAGGCGCGGCTCTGGTCGGCGGTGGCCGCCGAAGTGGACATCGCCGTGCTGGCGGGGTCGGGCACCAACGACACCCGCCACTCCGTGGAGCTGACGAAGAAGGCCGAACAGGCGGGCGTCGACGGAATCCTTGCCGTCACCCCGTACTACAACAGGCCTTCGCAAGCCGGACTGGAGGCGCACTTCTCCGCGGTCGCGGAATCGACGAGCCTTCCTGTGCTCATCTACGACATACCTGTTCGCACCGGGCGGAAGTTGGCGGGTTCGACGATCCTCCGGCTGGCCGAGCAGGTGCCGAACGTCGTGGGCGTCAAGGACGCTGCCGGAGACGTGGCCTCGACGGCCGCTCTGGTGGCCGATGCTCCCGACGGCTTCGAGGTGTACAGCGGCGACGATGCTCTGACACTCCCGCTCCTGGCCGTAGGGGCGGTAGGCGTGATCGGAGTGGCCACCCACTGGGCGACCCCGCACTTCGTACGCATGACGGAGCTGTTCCACAAGGGAGATCCCGAGGGGGCCGCCAGAGTCAACGCGAAGCTGATCCGGTCGTACCGGTTCGAGAGCGGGGACGAGGCGCCCAACCCGGTTCCGGTCAAGGCCATGCTGGCCGCGATGGGGCTTCCGGGCGGCCGCACTCGGCCGCCGATGGGGCCGCAGCCCGACTGGCTGGAGGCAGCTGCGCTCGAGGTGCTGGAGGATCTGGAAGGTGCCTGAGCCGGTACGGATCTCCTTCCTCGGCGGCCTGGGCGAGATAGGACGCAACTGTGCCGCCGTCGAGGTTGGCGGCAGGATAATGATCCTGGACTGCGGGCTGATGTTCCCCGACGCGGAGATGCCCGGCGTCGACTTGGTGCTGCCCGACTTCAGCTACCTGAGGTCCAACGCCGACCGCATCGAGGGCTGCGTGCTGACCCACGGTCACGAGGACCACACCGGTGCGCTCGCCTACCTGCTCGAGGACCTGAAGCTGCCGCGGGGCCGCCCGATGACCGTCCTCGGGTCGGCGCTCACGTTGGGTCTGGCCCGTAACCGTGTCGACGAGGCGGGACTAGGCTCGTCGGTCGAGTGGGTGCCCGTGGTCGACGGTCAGCGAATCGGCGTCGGCCCGTTCGACCTGGAGTTCATACCGGTCACGCACTCGGTTCCCCACGGCTTCGCCGTGGCGTTCCATACGCCCCAGGGAGTCGTTCTGCACACGGGCGACTTCAAGCTGGACCTGTCGCCGGTCGACGGTCGCCTGACGGACCTGGCACGGATCGGTGGTCTCGGCTCCGGCCCCGGCATACGGCTGCTGCTGTCCGACTCGACCAACGCCGAGGAGCCCGGCCACTCCAGGAGCGAGACCGCGGTGGGGGCAGTGCTGCGCAACATCTTCGCCGCCAACCCGACCAAGCGGATCATCACCACCTGCTTCGCCAGCCACATCCACCGGATCCAGCAGATCGCCGACGCGGCGATCGGCAACGGCAGGACCATCGCCACGCTGGGCAGGTCGATGGGCAAGAACGTCGCCTTGGCCCGGGACCTGGGCCTGCTCACGCTACCGCAGTCGTCCCTCGTGGACATCGAGGCGGTGGCATCGCTCCCACCCGAGCGGACGTGCATCATCTCGACCGGCTCGCAGGGCGAGACCATGTCGGCACTGTCGCTCATGGCGTCGGGCGAGAGCAAGTGGCTGCAGGTCGGATCGGGGGACGTTGTGGTTCTGTCGTCGCACGCCATTCCCGGCAACGAGTCGGCGGTGAGCAAGGTCATCGACGGCCTCTACAGACGGGGAGCGGAAGTGGTGCACGCCGGCACCCAGGAGGTCCACACCAGCGGCCACGCCAAGTCGGGCGAGCTGCAGACCATGCTGGCGGTTGCTCGACCGGAGTGCTTCGTGCCGGTGCACGGCGAGTTCCGGCACCTGACGAACCACGCCACCATCGCCCTGTCGATGGGGGTGCAGTCCCGCAACGTGCTGCTGTGCGAGGACGGTGACGTGGTGTCCCTTTCCGACGACGGGATCGACTTCGCCGGGGAGGTTCCGGCCACCTACTGCTACGTGGACGGGATCGTGGGCGGTGTCAGCCACGGCGTCCTGCGTGACCGCAGGGTCCTGTCGGAGGAGGGCGTGGTCGTGGTGGTGATGGCGATCGAGGTGCGCACGGGTGAAGTGGTCAGCGGGCCCGAACTGATCACCCGAGGGTGGCTCCACGCCGACGAGGTCGGCAGGATGCTGGAGGATGCCAAGCCGGCCATCCTCGCCGCGGTGAAGGCCGCCGCCGCCAAGGGCACGAGCGACCTGGAGAGCTTTCGCAGGGTTCTTCGCTCGACCGTGGGGCGGCTGGTCCAGGAGCGGACCAAGCGGCGTCCGATGATCGTCCCCGTTCTGCTGGAAGCCTGAACCGCTCCCGCGGGCGGAGAACCCGTGGTGGTCGCCACGCTGCTGTTACGCTTGTGACGTCGTGACTCCTACTCGCCAGCATGGCCGGGCTTCCCAGAGCCGCTCTGGAGGCAGCCCGGCGGCCGGTTCCTCCCGCGCTCGGACCGCCAGGTCCGCCACGACAGGCGCAACCCGGAACAGGCCTTCCGGCTCCCGGGCATCCGGGCGCAACGGGCGTTCGTCGTCCGGTCGGCGGAACGGGCCGCCCCCTTCCCTGTTGATACCTGCCCTACGCAGGGCGAGCGCTTCGTCCGCCAAGCTCCTCGTCGCCACGCTCGGATCGGCTTCGGTCGAAGCCTGGGGCATCGTCGTGGCAGCGATGTCCCTGCTGTCCGCCCTTGCCCTTTGGGGGTCGCTGCTCGGCACCGTTGGCAACTGGTTCTCCCACTTCTGTGCCGGCTGGCTGGGCTGGGCTCGTTTCCTTCTGCCGGTGCTAGTCGCCGTCGTGGCTGCCAACATGCTGTCGGGACTTGCGGGACGTCGTGTCGTGGCCCGCATGGCAGCGGCCGCCCTGGTCCTCGGCGCCGTTGCCACGCTGGCCGACCTCCTGTCGGCGGGGAGCGGGACAGGTGCCCACCCCTACGGCCCCGTTCCGACGAGCTCCGGCGGTCTGGTCGGAGCTGCAGTCGGTTCCCCTCTCCACCATGCGGTCGGCTGGGCGGGGGCCACCGTGGTAACGGTGGTCGTCTTGCTTCTCGGCCTCTCCGGCCTCACTGGTGTGCCGGTTCGACGCGCCGTGGCGACGCTGCGCGGCGGCGCCGCTCCGCTGGCGGAGCGCTTCCACCAGTGGGCGTCGGCCCGTGCGGAAGCCCGCCGCACCGGCCGTGCCACCGGCCTGGTTGACCCGGTACCTGCGTCCGCAGGGCCGCCGTACGGTGCCTCCGCAGAGGCGGGTGCACCGCAGTTCGGTTCGCTGCCGCAGGCTCCCTCCGGCGTCCCCGCAACCGCGTGCGAGCGGCCCCGGAAGGCCGGGCCCTCCGGAGCTGGCGGCGGCGGGGAGGGCACCGTCGGCGGTGCCGAGGTGGGCCGAATAGAGATCGGCGGCTTGGTGGACGGTGTCGACGCCGACGGGAGGAACGGCGCGGGTGGTCCGGCGCCGGTCCCTGCGGCCGGTCCCGACGGAGGAGGGTCTCGGCGCCCGGCCGCCGCCGGGCACGCGCCGGAAACCGCCACAGCGCCCCTGCCCGAAGCGGGCAACGAGGCGATCCAGGCCGGAGACCGAGCGTGGCGGCTGCCGCCGCAGCATCTGCTGAACCCTGCCCGGCTGCAGACTGTCGACCGGGGGCACCTGGAAGCGCGGGGGAGGGTGCTCGAGGCCGCGTTGGCAGCGCACGGGGTGGAGACGAGGCTGGTGGGGCTGACCGCAGGTCCCACCGTCACGCGCTACGAGCTGGAGCTCGGGCCGGGAGTGAAAGTGGCCCGGGTCACGGCGCTCCAGAAGGACATCGCCTACGCAATGGCATCGGCCGACGTCAGGATCCTGGCTCCCATCCCCGGGCGCTCGGCCATCGGCGTCGAGGTTCCCAACCTGCAACGGCAGGTGGTGGCCCTGGCCGATCTCTTGGCATCCGCCGGTCCGGCCGCATCCTCTCAGCCGCTCGACGTGGCCCTCGGTCGCGACATCGCCGGGCGACCTGTGGTGGTCAACCTCGCCGACATGCCTCACGTCCTGATTGCCGGCGCTACCGGGTCCGGAAAGTCGTCGTGCATCAACTCCATCCTCACGTCCATCCTGATGCACGCCTCGCCCGACCAGGTGAGGATGATCCTGGTCGATCCCAAGAGGGTCGAGCTGGGCCAGTACAACAGGCTGCCTCACCTGCTCGCTCCCGTCGTGGTCAACCCCAAGCGGGCCGCCAATGCTCTGGACTGGGCCGTAAAGGAGATGGAGCGGCGGTACGACGTGCTGGCGAGGGCGGGAGTCCGGGACATCGGCGGCTACAACGCCGCCGTGGCCAGAGGAGAGGTGTCGCCGGGCGACCGTCCTCGATCCGTGCAGGCCGGCACCGCCGGGTCGGTGGCGGTCGCCGGCAGCACGTCCGAACCGGTCGGCGGGAGCGATCCGGTGCCTGACGAAGACGGCGACGAGAACCGGGCACGGCCGCTCCCCTATGTGCTGGTCGTAGTGGACGAGCTGAACGACCTGATGATGGTCGCCGCACGGGACGTAGAACAGTCCATCTGCCGCATAGCCCAGATGGCCAGGGCGGTCGGCATACATCTTGTCATCGCCACTCAACGGCCGTCCGTCGACGTCATAACGGGTGTCATCAAGGCCAACGTGCCCTCCCGGATGGCGTTCTCGGTGTCCTCCCTGGCCGACAGCCGGGTCATCCTGGACCAGCCCGGTGCCGAGCGGCTTGTCGGCCGCGGTGACATGCTGCTGGTGACGGCCTCGTCGAGTGACGCCCGCAGGGTGCAGGCTCCGTGGGTCAGCGAGTCCGAGGTGGCGGCGGTGGTGGGGCACTGGAGGCGTCAGAGCCAGCCCCGCTACGTGCAGGGCGTCGAGGGAGAAGAGGGACACTCCGCTTCGTCGGGAACGGACTCCGGTGACGACGACGAACTGCTCGACCAGGCCATGGAGCTGGTGGTCAGGACGCAGCTGGGCTCCACTTCCATGCTGCAGCGCAAGCTCCGGGTCGGCTTCTCCCGAGCGGGACGCCTGATGGACCTCCTGGAGCGCAGGGGAGTGGTCGGACCTTCCGAGGGCTCCAAGGCTCGAGCGGTGCTGATGAGCCCGGAGGAACTGGACCAGCCGGGGCAGCTGTGAGGAAGTCCAAGCTGCCCGAGCCGGAGCCCGAGCGCCCCCGGGCGACCGTCCGCATCACCGGCCGGAGCACTCCCACGGAGGTGCGACCCGCGGGCGCATGGTCCGACGATCCGGGGCGCCCCCGAGGACGGCCCGATGCCGGTCTTCCGATGGTGGGCCTCGGTACCGTCGCGGCTTCCGCCGCGGGTCGGGCAGGGGTGCCCCACGGTCGGAAGCCCTCTCGGGCCAGATCTCGACCCGATGACCCCGGCCGGAAGGGCGGCAACGCGGACGCGCAGAGCCGGAACGGCAGCCCGAGCCGGAACGACAGGCCGAGCCGGAACGACGGGACGTCCGCCACCAGGAGGGAGAAGATGTCCGCTTCGTTCGAACGGGTCGGGCCGCGGGGCATCGCCAAGAGGGCAGCAGCCGTCCTGGCGGCAGCGCTGGTGCTGGTGGCTGCAGCGGCGACCTATCAGATGCTGCGCCCCGTGCCACCACCGCACCTGGTGCCGCCTCCGGGGACCGCGCGCGTGGGCGGTCCTGCGCCGTCCATCCCGTGGCCCACCCACGGAGAGGCGGCCCTTGCCGTGAGCGGCATCGGGTACATCGGCCACTCGGGGCGCTCGACGCCCATCCCTATAGCCAGCCTTACCAAGATGATGACCGCCTACCAGGTTCTCACCGACCATCCGCTGCAGCCCGGCCAGTCGGGGCCTCTGCTGACGATCACGGCGGCCGACGCCGCCAACTACGCCTCCGAGCTTGCCCAGCAGGACTCGGTCGCAGCCGTCGTCCCCGGCGAGAAGCTGAGCGAGCTCCAGGCGCTCCAAGCACTGCTCATCCCGTCCGCCGACAACCTCGCGCCGGTGCTGGCCCGATGGGATGCCGGTAGCCGCGCAGCCTTCGTGGCCAAGATGAACCGAACCGCCAAGCAGCTTGGCCTCTCGCACACCCACTACGCAGACACCAGCGGACTTTCGTCCGCTTCGGTGAGCGACGCGGTCGACCAGCTCCGGCTGGCGCAGCTCGCCATGCGCATTCCGGCGTTCGCCCAGATCGTCGGGATGCCCCAAGTCAATCTTCCGGTCGCCGGCGTCGTCCAGAACTTCAATTACGACTTGGGCCAGAACGGCGTCATCGGCGTGAAGACCGGTTCCACTCCGGCTGCCGGCGGCTGTCTGGTGTTCGCCGCACGCGTCCCCGCCGCAGGTGCCACCCGGACCGTCTACGGGGCGGTCATAGGGGAGCGCAGCTCGACCAGCATCCTGATGAAGGCTCTGGCGAAGAGCCTTTCGTTGCTGTCCTCGGCCCAGACCCAGGTCGCGGCGCACCAGGTAGTCCCGGCAGGTGCCCCACTGGCCCGATTGACCTCCGCCGACGGGGCATCCGTGCCGGTCCGGACGGTATCGGCCGTCAGGCTTGCCGGCTGGGGAGGGCTGAGGTTGCAGGTGACGACGGTGCAGTCCCCTCGGCGTTCGGCTTCGGTGAGCGCGGGTGTGCGGGTCGGCACCGCTACCTACTCGACCGGTTCGGAGCGGGCGTCCACCGCGTTGGTGACGGCGCGCAGGCTGGCTGCCCCTGGCATCTTGTGGCGTCTCCTCCGGGGTTAGCGTGGAAAGTCCGATCTGGCGGGTGGCCACCGCCCCCTCGTCCAGCGCCAACCTGGGCCCCGGCTTCGACGCCCTCGCCGTGGCACTTTCGTGCCACGTCACCGTCATGGTCGGTCCGTCCGGCAAACTGATCGTCCGTTCGCTGGGGGAGGGATCCGGTTTTGCGCTCGACCGCACCCACCTCGCCGCCCAGGTGGTCCAGTCCGTACTGGGGCACGACCGCTTCGAAGTGGTGGTCGAATCGTCCATACCGGTGGCCCGGGGCCTCGGTTCCTCCGCCGCCCTGGCGGTCGCGGCGGCGGCTGCAGCCGGGGCAGACGATCCCCTGGCCGTCGGTACGGCTGTCGACGGTCATCCCGAGAACGCAGCCGCCTCTGTGGTCGGGGGGTTGGTGTCGGCAGCCGTAGTCCACGGCCGCCCGGTAGCCGCCCGTCATCCCCTCGACCCTGCCCTGCGTTTCGTCGTCGTCGTGCCGGAGCGGACGCTGTCCACCGAGCGAGCCCGCGCAGCCCTGCCCCCCTCGCTGGACCTCGCAGCCGCGACGTTCAACCTAGGGAGGATGGGTCTGCTGTTGGCGGGCCTGGCCGACAGCAGCCTCCTATCAGCAGCCGCCTTCGAGGATCGGCTGCACCAGCCCTACCGCAGCTCGCTGTTCCCCGAGGCCGAAGCGATCATGGATGCTCTGCGACAAGGAGGAGCTGTGGGAGCGTGCTGGTCGGGAGCGGGGCCGTCGCTTCTCGCCGTCTGTGGCGTCGACCAGGCGCCGCAGGTGCAGCACGTCGCGGAGGAGGCGCTGGCCGCTTGCTCCGTACCCGGAGCAGCCGTCCTTCTCGATGCCGACCACCGGGGCCTGGTCGTCCGCTCCTTCGCGGATCGTCCGGACACCGTCTACGGGGCTGTCGAGCGGCAGGACAGGAGACAGGCAAGACAAACCAGCTAGGTCGGTCAAACCGGCCTGGTCGGCCAGATCGGCTAGATCAGTCAAACCGGCCCGGTCGGTCAAACCGGCTTGGTCGGTCAAACCGGCTCGGGAAGACGGGTGGGACGGGTAGGACAGGTTCCCAGTGCGCCGCCTGCGGGGGGCCAGTGTGGGAGTCGCCCGTGCCGGGTCGGAGGTGCGGATTGCCGTCCCGAGTCGTCCCCCCAGTGGCCGGTCCGCCGTTGGCTGGCGAGTTCTCCTGCCGGTGGCCCGTCCGCCGTTGGCTGCTGCGCTCGGGCCGCTGCGATGGCGAGGGCTGTAGAGTTGTTGAGTGCCCCGTTACTGGCTCGAGACGTTGGGCTGCCCGAAGAACCAGGTGGATTCGGAGAAGCTGGTCGGCCGGATGGAGCTTCAGGGCCACTCGCCTGCGGCGAGCCCGGATAGGGCGGACCTGATCGTGGTCAACACCTGCGCCTTCATAGAGGCCGCTCGGGAGGAGTCGGTAGGGGTGGTGCTCGACATGGCTCGGCACCGCAGGCCGGGGGCGAAGCTGGTGGTGACCGGGTGCATGGCGGAGCGGTACGGCGAGGAGCTGGCGGAGGCGCTGGACGAAGAAGTCGACATGGTGGCTCCGTTCGGCGTCGATCCGTCGTTGGCGCTGGGCGAGCCTGTCACGCTCCGGCGGGGGTCCGCGGGCAAGCGGCCGTCGTTCGACCTTCTCGAGCTGCCCCGCCCACCGGCGTCCGCTCCCTGGGCCTACGTCAAGGTTGCGGAGGGCTGCGACCGGGCGTGCGGCTTCTGCGCGATCCCGTCGTTCAGGGGCCGGCAGCGGTCACGAACGCTGGACGCGGTCCTCCGCGAGGTGGACGAGCTGGGCGCCAAGGAGATCGTGCTGGTGGCCCAGGACCTGGCGTCTTGGGGGAGGGACCTCCGGACCGGACCGACGGGTCCGCGGATCGGCGATCTGGTCGAAGCGGTGGCGAGGAGGGCGCAGCGGGTACGTCTGCTGTACCTCTACCCGTCCTCGGTGAACCAGGAGTTGGTCGACGTGATCTGCGGCACCGGAGTCCCTTACTTCGACCTTTCCCTCCAGCACGCGTCCCGCTCGCTGCTGCGGCGGATGCGACGTTGGGGCGACGGCAGATC
>JAJYPS010000001.1 GCA_021795215.1 Actinomycetes bacterium | reverse complement strand
CTTCGGAAAGCCGCCGCACCCTCACACGCTGGCTCATACCCCCAGCCTGACACCCCCAGCCAGCGCGTCGGTGGACCCAACCAGGCGAACGATCAGCGCCAGGGCACTAGAGCGAGCACTCGGTGAAGTGTGTCGAGGTCCTCGGCTGCGTACACCTCGGGTGGGTCCCCGTGCAAGACGGCATAGGCGAGCGACACCGGCGTCGCTCTTCAGCGACCAGGACCGAGGTCGGACACAGACCAGAATCCCTGCAGAGGGCGGGCACGGTGGCCTCCCGCGGCGTATTTGGCGAGGCGACCCCGGTCAGCGTCAACGAGCATACCCATGACGTCGTGCACTCCATTCGGCCCGACTTTGCGGAGAGCCTGGTCCCCCGTGCTCCGTCGCGGTGGAAGGTGCGATGACAGCAACACAACCGGCTTGACCCCGCAGGTTCTCAGGACGCTCGCTCGGCCGAGGCACTTCCAGAGAGTATCGGTCCTGAGCAGACCACCCCTCGTCGACGTGAATGCTCCGGTAACGTCGAAATACCAGCGCTCCCCATCCGCGTCCTCGGCGACAACGTTGACGAGAATGCCGACGCCAGGTATGCGGTGATCCCGCTCGAAGACGCGGAAACCGGCCGCGGTCAGGATGTCGACGGCCAGTGCCTGCGCGGCTTTGCCTTCCTCAGTCGAGCGAGCCTGGAACTGGTCCGTGCCAGACGTCTCGGGAATGACGACCAGACTCCCGGGTCGATCGGCCGCCCGTTTGGTCCTAGTGGCCAGTTCCTCCTCGACTCGATCCCTGGCGATCGCGATATACGCCGGATCGGTGTCGAATCCGACGTAGCGCCTTCCGGTTCGCACGGCGGCAACGGCGGTGCTCCCGGAACCGAGGAAAGGGTCGAGGACCAGGTCGTCCCCGAAGGTGTACAACTCAATCAGCCGCTGGGGCAGCTCCACCGGGAACGGCGCAGGGTGTCGGACCCGTCGGGCGGATTCGGGCCGAATCTCCCACACGTCGAGCGTGGCGTCGAGAAATTCGTCGGTCGAGATCGAGGGCTGGTGGGGTCGGCCCTGCGCCCGACGCTCTTCCACATCGACGGCGCGATCAAACCGTCCCTTGGACGCGACAATGACCCGCTCGGTGATGTCCCGGAGGACTGGGTTGGTGGGCGATCGGTACGACCCCCAAGCGCACGAACCGGAGGCACCGTCCGCCTTCTTCCATATGATCTCGCCCCGAAGCAGCATGCCCAGGTCGTCCTCCAGGATCCTGATCACGTCCGCAGAAAGGGACCTGTAGGGCTTCCGCCCGAGGTTGGCGACGTTGACCGCGATCCGTCCTCCCGGCTCCAGCACCCGCCGGCACTCGGCGAACACATCTGCCAAGAGCTTGAGATAGTCCGCGTACGACGCGGGAATGACGCCTTCGCCCAGCGCCTCCTCGTATTCCTTGCCGGCGAAGTAGGGGGGCGAAGTGACTACGAGCGCCACGGAATTGTCGGGAAGCTCGTCCATCTTGCGAGAGTCACCGCAGATGAGTCGTTCGGTGAGCTCGAACGGGTCTGCGAGCTGCTCGTCGGTCGAGATGGACCTCGGCGTGAACCGGGCGTAGAACGCACTTGCGTCGTGGCTCTCCCGTGCGCCGGCACCAAAGTTGCGCGTAGAGGTGCGGGGTCGACCCATCGGTACCCGAACAGTAGCCGCTGCGCTGCCGTTCGTGACGGACTTCGCGCACACTCACCACCTTGACCTTGACCGAACGGGCCGTTCGCCACTCGGCCCCGACACGGCTGTCGTCAAGCATCCGAGGGGTCCACGACAGTGCGTCGGGGCCCTTGCCTTGCCCGATCCTTGCCTTGTCCTATGCCAGAGCGCTTTCTGACCCCGTGCTTTCCAGTGGGGCTAGCTGGAATCGAACCAGCGACCTCAGCATTATCAGTGCTGCGCTCTAGACCAACTGAGCTATAGCCCCGGGACTGTGAACGCTATACGACGGAGGGACGGCGCACGGCCAGACCGTCAGTGCTCCCCCAGCTCCAACCTCACTCCGCCGACCAGACTCGCCACAAGGTTGTAGACCACGACCAGTAGTAGGTTCGTCGCAGCTCCGAGAACCGCTAGCACCAGCCCCACCCCTGCCGATCCCGCCAGGAGAGGGAGACCGTGGAAGATCACCAAGCCAAACCCCAACGTGGTAAGGAAGTTCTCGAAGTGTGACACCAGGCCCGCGGCGGAGGCGATCTGCCACAGCACTATCCCGGCCATCAATACCACGATGAGCAAGCTCGCGTAGAAAACCACAGAGATCACGAACACCGGCACGGGTTCGATCCTCCGTAGCGTCTTTCCCTGTCCCTTCCGCGCCCCCCCCGACGCCGGAGGACGGTAGGACGCCCAACTGCTCGTGCTCTTGACGACTGTGCTCCTCGGATCAGTCCGGCTCATTCGCCTTCCTCGCTGGTCAGGATCGGAGCGGCCGAGGCGACCGTGCCTCCCGCATCCAGATTCATTACTCGCACCCCGGTGGCGTCCCTACCTTGGGAAGGCACCTGGCGCACCGAGATACGTATCGTCACGCCAGACGACGACACGAGCAGCACCTCGTCGTCGAGGCCCCCCATGAAGGCCGCCACCACGTACCCTCGCCTGGCAGTGAGCCTTATGCCCCTCACGCCCTGACCGCCACGGGCTTGGCGGCCGAAGCGCTCGACCTTCGTCCGCTTACCGTAGCCAGCATCGGTCACGATCAACAAGTCGGCTTCGTCGCGCGCCACGTCAGCGGATACCACTTCGTCGTCTTCGCGTAGTTTCATCCCACGGACTCCAGCAGCATCCCTGCCCATCGGCCGAACGTCATCCTCGCCGAAACGGATCGTCATGCCGCGGCGGGACACCAGGCACAGGTCCTCGCCACCGCCTGTCGGCACCACTCTCACCAGCTCGTCCCCCTCCCGGAGACTGAGCGCTATGAACCCCTCGCGCCGGGACTTGTCGTACTCGGACAGCTTCGTCCGCTTGACCTGCCCCGATTTCGTGACGAAGGTCAGAAATCGATCGGAGCCGAACTCTCTGGTCGATATGAGTGCCTGTATCCGCTCGTCCGCGCCGAGTGGGACCAGGTTCACCGCCGGCGTGCCCCGAGCGTTGCGCTCCCGAACCGGTATCTCGAACGCACGCAGACGGTACACGCGGCCCTTGTTCGAGAAGAACAACAGGTGGTCGTGCGACGACAAGTGGACGATATGGCTGACGAGATCCTCCTCCTTCAACCGAGTTCCCTGGATCCCGCGGCCGCCTCGGGCCTGGGTCCTGAACGTGTCCGCGCCGACCGCCTTCACGTAGCCGGCCCGGGTCATCGTCACCACCAGCTCCTCGTCCTCGATCAGATCTTCTGCGCCCAGATCGCCGGGATCGAACGTGATCGGCGAACGTCTCGCGTCGGCGAACTGCGCCCTCACCTCCGAGAGCTCGCCCTTTATGACCTGCCTCAACTGCTGCGGATCGGCAAGGATCGCCTCCAGCTCCGCGATCCTCTGCCGCAGGTCCGCCAGCTCGCCTTCCAACTCGGCCCTGCCCAGCCGGGTCAGCCGTCCCAACGTCATGTCGAGGATGTGAGTCGCCTGGGTCTCGCTGAAGGAGAACGGCTCCTGCATGAGCCGCTCTCGGGCGACCGAACGGTCGTCCGAGCCCCGTATGGTCGCGATGATCGCGTCCAACTGGTCGATCGCGCGAAGTAGGCCCTCGACTATGTGAGCGCGTTCCCGCGCCCGCCGTAACCTGAACTGGGACCGTCTGGTGATCACTTCGACCTGGTGGTCCACGTAGGCGGCCAACAGACCGACGAGATTGAGAGTCCGAGGGACCCCATCGACCAGGGCCACCGTGTTCACTGCCAGGCTGGTCTGCAGAGGAGTGAGCTTGTAGAGGTTGTTCAGAACAACGCTGGCATTCGCCTCCCTCTTCAGGTCGATCACCAACTTTGTTTCCAACCCTGCTGAGAGGTTCATTACGTCCCTGATCCCCTCTAGCTCATGGCTATCGGCCAACTCCTTTATGCGGGAAAGTACAGTGCGTAGCGATACTTGATATGGAACTTCCGATACGACTATCTGGGATCCACGGCGGCCCTCCACGATCTCCGCCTTGGCTCGGACGCGAATCGAACCTCGTCCCGTCCGGTATGCATCCTGAATTCCTGATCTACCTAGGATCAGGCCTCCGGTAGGGAAGTCGGGACCCTTGACAAATGCCATCAGATCTTCCACCGTGGAGTCCGGGTTGTCGATCAGATGAATCGTCGCATCGATCACTTCCCCGAGATTGTGGGGAGGGATGTTCGTCGCCATCCCGACGGCGATGCCCTGGCTACCGTTGACCATCAGGTTCGGGAATCTGGCCGGCAGCACCTTGGGCTGCTCCTTCGAGCCGTCGTAGTTCGGCTCGAAGTCGACAGTCTCCTCGTCGCAGCCCTCCAGCATCCGGTGCGCAAGTGGTCCCAGGCGACATTCCGTGTAGCGCTCGGCGGCGGGTGGATAGTCGGACGACCCGTAGTTGCCGTGGAAGTCGATGAGCGGGTGACGCAAGCTGAACGGTTGGGCCATTCGGACCAGTGCGTCGTAGATGGCAGCGTTCCCGTGCGGGTGGTAGTTGGCCATCACGTCGCCCGTAACCCGCGCACACTTCACGTAAGGCCGATCACTGCGGAACCCACTGCTATGCATTCCCCACAGGATCCGCCGGTGCACCGGCTTCAGACCGTCCCGCACGTCCGGCAACGCTCTCGACACGATCACGGACATCGAGTACTCCAGGAAAGATCGCTCCATCTCCTCCTGCAGCTCGATGGGCTCGATAACTCCCACCACGGTGCCGTTCGACGTATCGCTCATCCCGAAGTCCCTGCTCGGTACCGCGTCACCGGGTCGCCCTTCTCGCGTCAGATGTCAAGGAACCTGACGTCCTTGGCATTGTTCTGTATGAACTGCTTCCGCAGGTCTACGTCTTCTCCCATAAGAACTGATGTCGCCTCGTCGGCCAACGCCGCCTGCTCCACCGAGATCTGTAGCAGAGTCCTCTTCGCCCGATCCATCGTCGTGGCACCAAGCTCGTCGAAGTCCATCTCTCCAAGGCCCTTCAAACGGTTGAACGGATGCGAGTGATTCGGCCTTTCTGACAGAAACGACGCTTTTGCCAGGTCGTCCTTTAGGTATACCTTTTCTTTCCCCACCAACGTAGAGTACAGCGGAGGTTGCGCCACGAACACATACCCCATCTCTACCAGTTCCTTCATCTGCCGAAATAGGAATGTGAGAAGCAGCGTTCTAATGTGGGAGCCGTCCACATCCGCGTCCGCCAGTATTATGATCTTGCCGTAACGCACCTTCGCTATGTCGAAGTCGTCTCCGAGCCCGGCTCCGATAGCACCAATCAACGCCTGGATCTCGATGCTCTTCAGCATCCGGTCGATCCGGGCGCGCTCCACGTTGAGGATCTTGCCTCTGATCGGAAGTATCGCTTGTGTCTCAGGGTTTCTAGCTCTAATTGCAGAACCGCCGGCCGAATCGCCCTCCACTATGAACAGCTCCGATTCTCGTGCGTTGCGAGAGGAGCAGTCAGCCAGCTTGTCGGGCATCCCAGCCCCCTCCAGGACCGACTTCCGCCGAGTGAGATCTCGCGCTTGGCGTGCCGCCGCCCGGGCGCGGGCCGCCGTCATCGCCTTCTGCACTATTTGGCGAGCCTCGGTCGGGTTCTCTTCCAGCCACTCGACCAGCTTCTCGTTCGTAGTGCGCTCCACGAGTGACCGGATCGACAGATTGCCCAGTTTGGTCTTCGTCTGCCCCTCGAATTGCGGGTTTTCGAGGCGTACCGACACAATCGCCGTCAGTCCCTCACGAATGTCCTCGCCTTGAAGCTCATCCTTTTCTTTCAGTAAATTGCGTTGACGCGCGTATCCTTTTACGGCCACGGTCAGCGCCTTCTTGAACCCCTCCTCGTGCATTCCGCCTTCGGTGGTAGCGATCCCGTTTGCGAACGAATGTATCCCGTCGTGATAGCCAGTGTTCCACTGGAATGCCACCTCGACCTCTTGAGACGCTTCGGAAGCCGAGAATTCACCCACCTTCTTGAACAGCGCCTCTTTCGCGGAGTTCAGGTGCCTGACGAAATCTGCTATTCCCCCGGAGTAGCGAAACAGCCGCTCCTCACGTTCGGAACGCTCGTCCGTGAACTGGATAGCGAGACCCCGGTTGAGGAAGGCCATCACCTGCAGACGCTCCTCTATGGTCTGCGGTCGGAACTCGGTTCCCTCTTCGAAGATCCCTGGGTCGGGCCAGAACGTGACCGTGGTCCCCGTGCTGCCCTTCGCGGTGGTGCCCACCTGTTTCAGCGGGGCCACGGGAACGCCGCCATCGCGGAACTCCATCTCGTATTGCTTGCCGTCCCGGCAAACCTGCAACACCAGGCGACGCGAGAGCGCGTTCACCACCGAGACCCCGACGCCATGCAAGCCGCCCGAGACCTTGTAGCCCCCTCCGCCGAACTTTCCTCCCGCATGTAGCACGGTGAGGACGATCTCGGCCGTCGACTTGTCGGGGTACTGCGGATGAGGTCCCACGGGGATTCCTCGACCGTCGTCCGACACGCGGCAGCCACCGTCCTCGAGCAGCGACACGGTGATGTTCTGGCAGTAACCTTGCATCGCCTCGTCAACGGCGTTGTCCACTACTTCCCAGACGAGGTGATGAAGTCCGCTCGGGCCCGTGGAGCCGATGAACATGCCGGGGCGCATCCGTACCGGCTCCAGACCCTCCAGGATCTGGATGGCACTTTCGTCGTACAGACCAGGATCCCCACTCCTGGCCGTCCTCTCCAAGTCCGGTTGCAACACCAAAGCGCGACCTTTCGCCGACCGAGAGTCCGGTCCGGGATCCTCGCGAACGTTCGGACCCGCTCCACGCGCCGATCGGTACACCAGGCGGCCGGACTACCCATCCATTCTACCAGGCGTCGCCCAGACGGCACTTTGTCGCCTCACCGAGCGGATCCCGAAGGATCTCACAGAAGGGTCGCAACCCGCCGCCGCATCGTCCGGCCGAGCACCGTGGCCTCACACCCTGCCGCCCTTGTCGCTCTTGCCGCCCTTGTCGCCGGAGGCGTGCACCGGCGGCTCCAACTGCACAACCAGTCTCCGCGGCATCGGCATCCCCGTCTCCCTCTCCAGAGCTTCGAGCAGCTGCCTGCCCGAGATGCGCATCTCGGTCGCCCAAGGAGGGCTGTCAACCACGACGACCAACGCTTCGTCCGTAAGCGTGACGGGCCGCGCATGACGGCCGATTGTCGGTCCCACCACGTCGTCCCATGACGTCAGAACTGCACCTGTTCTCTTCGGAGCTCCCACCCCGAGCTTTGCTGCGATCTCCTCCAGGGACCTTCCGAGAGGTTGTAGCGACTCCGCGCCCTCCTCCCGTAGCGAACGCCACGTCACTGGTCCCTGCCCGTGCTCGCCAAGCCGGTGCTCCCCACGCACTCTACGTCGATGGTCCCCACCGCACGCGTCGAACCGGGGAGGGCCGACGCGCTCGCCAACAGCACCTGACCCTCGGGAAGCAGCTCCAGCAGGCGCGACGACCGCCGGTTGTCCAGTTCCGAGAACACGTCGTCCAGAAGTAGCACGGGACAGCTCCGGGTCGCAGCCATCACTGCCCTGTGCACTGCCAATCGCAAAGCGAGAGCTATAGATCTCTGCTCACCTTGCGAAGCGCGCGATCTGGCGGGCATGCCGTGGATACCAATCTCCATGTCATCCCTTTGCGGGCCAAGACTGTTCGTCCCCCTCCTTACGTCCTCCCGTCTGGACCGAACGAGAGCATGTCCAAGATCCCCATCCCAGCTCCGCTGGTAGGTCAGCGAAAGTGGCGTGCTCTCCCCCACAAGGTCCTGATATGCGTCCTGAACGAGCGGCTCAAGCTCCAACACGAGACCTTCCCGCAGCTCCGCGACTTCCGTGCCGAGCTTGGCAAGCTGCACGTCCCACACATCCAGAGTCGCCGCAATCACGTCGGAGAACTTCCCCACAGCTTGCCGCAACAGAGTGGCCCTCTGCCTCAGTACCTTTTCCAGCTGCATCCGCGTCGAGTAATAGCTCGGAAACCTGGCCACACCAAACTCATCCAGGAACCGCCGCCTTTCAGTCGGAGCTCCTTTCACGAGGTCCAGATCATCGGGCGTGAAGACCGTTACCCGGAAGACATCCGAAAGGTCGGACCTTCGTCGCAAAGGCTGCCGGTTCACTTGGACCCTGTCTTGCCGTCCACTCCGGATCTCGCCCTCTATCAGGCACTTACGGCCCTCTATCTCGGTCTCTGCCCTCACGACGGCCGAAGTGCACCCACTTCGTATCAGCGAGTCGCTCGGGGCGTACCTGAACGACTCGAGCGTTGCGAGCCACGCCACGGCCTCCAAGATATTCGTCTTTCCCCTACCGTTTGGGCCGACTATGGCCGTCACGCCATCAGGACTAAAAGTGACCTCGGCATGCTCCCAACTTCGCCAGTCCCGCAGCCAGAGGTGCCCGATGTGCAAGTTAAGTCCTGGACGACGGCAAAATAGGCATCAGCACGTAGCGGTAGTCGTCCGAGTCGGCGGAACTTATCAGTACGGGCTTTCCAGCATCTCGAATCCGGATTACTACACGATCCCCAGTCACTCCCTCGATTCCATCTATGAGAAACGACGGGTTGAACGCCAACGTCATCTCTTCTCCGTCGAACTCCGCGTCCATGTCCTCCGTCGCCTGACCCACGTCTGCTGAAGTAGCAAGTAGCTCCACTCCACCAGGTCCCATCGTCACCTTCACCGAGGCTGTCTGTTCCCTGACGAGCAGCCTCACTCGTCGCAACGCCTCCAGGAACTGGGAACGGGACACCTCCAGCCGGTTGGGATGTGACGTCGGTATCAGGGGCTCGTAGTTGGGGAAGTCGGCCCGCAGCAGTCGAGACGCCAGCCGCACCTCGTCAAGATGGAACGACGCCTCCAACTCCCCTATCGCTACTCCCACCTTCCGCTCAGGGTCTCCTGACAGCAACAGCCGCTGGAGCTCACCCAAAGAGCGAGCAGGCAGCAGCACCGTCTGACCTTCCTGGAGTAGTTCTTCTGTCTCCAGGTCACGAAGGGCAAGTCGATAGGAGTCCGTTGCCACGAGCCGTAGGCCGATGCCCGGTCGAGCGGCGAGGAGCACTCCGGTGAGGCTCGGTCTCTCCGCGTCCGAGGAGGCTGCGCGCACGACCTGGCGGAGCGCTTCCGCCAGGTGCCCGGCGACCAGTTCCGCTCGAGGCGTAGCCCGTTCGTTCCGCGTCGGGAGCTCGACCTCAGGGGACGTGCGGACATTGAACTGTGACCTCCCTGCGACGATCCTCACCTCGTCGTCGTCCGCTTCCAGCGTCAGCGCTCCGGCCCCGAGAGCCCTGACGATGTCGAGGAACAGCCTCCCCGGTACAACGCACGAGCCTTCCGACAGGGCAGTAGCCGCTATCGCGGTGTCTATCTCGATCTCCGCGTCGGACGCCGTCACCTCCAGCGACTCCGCTCGAGCCCGCAGATGTACTCCCCCCGGCAGGGTGCCCGCAGTGCTACGGGACGCGCCGGCTCTGCTCACGACTCCCAGCGCTTCGGCCAGAAGGTCCCGCTCACAGCGCAACTTCATGCCCTCACCGTCCTCTCCGTGGCCAACGTCGCACCGACGATTTCGCCACTCCCTATGTATCTAGATAGAAAAAACTCAGTAGTAGGAGTAAGGGCTGTGGATTGTGGAAAGATGGCCGAAAGCGCAGATGGGGAGGAAGTTCCTCTGTCCACAGGATTTCCGGTTCTCCACAGAGAGGGTCGCTCGTTGGACTGCGGAGGTTGTCGATCCGATCAGTCCCCGTCTCTGCCGGTGGAATTCCACAACTTCTCCCTAGCGGCCTCCACCACCTCGGATCGCCACCAGTAGCTCCGTCACTTGATCGTAGATCTGCCGCCGCTCTTTCATGAGCTTGGATATCTTTTCCTGGGCGTGCATCACAGTGGTGTGGTCCCGTCCTCCGAACTCCCGACCGATCGCCGGGTAACTGAAGTCGGTCAACTCGCGGAAGACGTACATTCCGACTTGCCGGGCGGTGACCAGAGGCCTTCGCCGGTTAGGTCCACGCAATTCTTCCACCGTAAACCCGAAGAACTCTGCTGTCGAATCGAGAATCAGCTGGGGTGTTATTCTCCGATCCTGGGTCGAAATTACATCCGAGAGGACCTGCTGCGCTACGTCGAGCGTCAAGGGCGACTTGTTGAGGCTCGCGAACGCACATACTCGAATCAGCGCCCCCTCCAATTCGCGGATATTGGCCTGAACATGAGTAGCAATGAACTCCAATATGCCGGGAGCAATATCGACATGCTCGATCTCGGCCTTGGAGCGTAGGATCGCTATCCGTGTCTCAAGCTCGGGCGGCTGAACATCTGTTATCAGCCCGGATAGGAAACGACTCCGCAAGCGATCTTCAAGGGTGGCGATAGACTTCGGCGGACGGTCCGATGTAATCACTATCTGACTTGACGCAGCATACAAGGAGTTGAAGGTATGGAAGAACTCCTCTTGGAGTCCCTCCTTTTTCTCCATGAATTGGATATCGTCAACGAGGAGCACGTCGCACTCACGATAACGGCGCTTGAAGGTGCTGGTGGAGTTGGATCGGATCGCTTCTACGAAGTCGTTCATGAACGTTTCCGTTGAGACGTACCGCACTTTCCTACCCGGAAAGTTCTGAAGAACGTAATTACCTATCGCATGGAGGAGATGCGTCTTGCCGAGCCCGGCAGCGCCATGGACGAACAGGGGATTGTAGGAACGGGCTGGCGCCTCTGCAACCGAGAGAGCGGCTGCATGAGCGAAACGATTCGAGGCACCTATGACGAACGTGTCGAACGTGTAGCGCTCGCTGAGCAGGGTCTCCTCGGTCCGCACGGGCTTGGTGGCGGGGTTCTCGAAGAGCTTGTCCAGGTTCTCGGACGATGCATGGGACTGCGTCTCCGAGTGCGAACGGAGGGGCTGGCGCCCTTCCTCCTCGGCGAGGCCTGGAGATCCAGGATGGGTGGCGACTTCGATGCGGACATGGCACTGGGGTTGCCAGCAGTCTCTCACCGCGTGCTCCACGATCGTCCGGTAGCGGCTCTCGATCCGCTCCTTCACCAGGCCGGATGGAACCGCCAGCACCAGTGTGTCGCCGTCCAGAGAAGTGGCGTCCACTCCGTCGAACCAGGCCTTCCACGTCCCCTCGGGGACCTGACCCCTGAGCGATTCGGCACATGTCGTCCACAGCTGGCGAGCGTTCGTCACCTGCATTTCCGCCCTCCCGTTCCGCGGGCAATCCACAGTGTTCTCCACAAGCTGTGGACACTCGAAGTCGAGATCTCGCCCACAGCAGCCTTCCATGAGCCACGACTGCTCAAGGGTGGCACGGCGTCCGACGGCCCCCCTGGAAGTTGCCGGAGTGAGCACGGTACCACCACTACCCCGCGGCGTGCCCCCCGGAGCCCGGTCGTAGGGCGGTGGTGACGGGGCCGCCGGGCACGTAACATGGCGACGAAAGGTAACGCCAGCGGGGTCTGCGGCTCCGTCCACTCTCGTTTACGCACCTTGTTCCGCGGACCCGAGCGGGGCTCGCAGGCGCGTGAAGCCCTAGCAGGAGTCGATATGAAGCGAACGTTCCAACCGAACAGCAGGCGCCGGGCGAAGAACCACGGGTTCCGGCACCGTATGTCGAACAAGGCGGGCAGAGCCATACTCAGGGCCAGGCGCCTCAAAGGCCGTCGCAGGCTCTGCGCCTGAGCGCAATATGGCGAATTCGGGACCGGACCGCGTTTCGGGAACTCTCTCGGACTCCTCATCGCGGGCGCTCCGGGTACCTGGTGGTCTCGTGGTTGCCCGGGACGACGGGGGATCCGCCAGCCGTCGCTTACGCCATCGGGAAAAGGGTTGGGCCCGCCGTGTCGAGGAATCGGACCCGTCGCCGCCTCAGGGCAGCTATGCGGGCCTTGGCGCCGACCATACCGACGGGTTCGTACCTGGTGCGCGTTCAGCCTGGACCGGAGCTGGTGGGAGAAGCGAGCTACCCGGACCTCCTCGCCCACCTGCAGAATGCGCTGCTGAGGTCCACCCGGAGGCCACCGCGGCGCCGGTAAGTCGCCTTCTCCTGGCCGGCATCGGGCTCTACCAAGCCCTCCGCCGAGGATATGTATCTCCGTGTCGCTTCTATCCCAGTTGCTCCACTTATGCGGCAGAGGCGATTGCCACGCATGGAGCGGCGAAGGGAACTTGGCTGGCCGTGCGCCGGATAGCAAGCTGTCGACCGGGTGGCCGAAGCGGATACGACCCCGTACCTGACCCCGACCCCGGCACTGGAGCCACACGATGAGCGTGCTGGGAAAGCTCTTCAACCCTATTTATCAGGCGGTAAGCGCGGTGCTTGCGCTCTATTACAGCGCAGTGCCCAACTACGCCGTAGCGATAGCTCTCCTTACCGTCACCGTGATGGCGGTGATGATTCCGCTCACCGTGACGAGCACTCGCTCGAGTGTGGCGATGCAGAGACTCAATCCAGAAGTATCCAAGCTTCGCGCAAAATACAAGTCGGACAAGGTCAAGGCTCAGGAAGAGATAATGGCGTTGTACAAGGAGAACAACGTCAGTCCTGCCGGCGGTTGCTTGCCTATGGTGCTTCAGCTCCCCATATTTATCGTTTTATACGAAGTTGTCAGAGGTTTGACGGCAACCGTTCGTACAGGGCACGTCGTACGCCCCTCACCGAAGTACATTTCCCATACCACACTGCTATACCATCATCTGGTCCAAGGTGGGGGAAAGATGATTGCCTTCGGACTCGACCTTGCACGGTCAGCCACCTCCGTCCACGGCGGGTTCTTTCGCGCTCTCCCCTATTACACCCTTATCGCTATTGCGGTCGCTTTGCAGTATCTTCAGATGCGTCAGCTCATGAGTCGAAACAGTCAGGCGCCTCAGAGCTCCATAAACCAGCAGACTCAGCAGATCCAGAAGTACATGCCCATTGCCTTCGGTGCCATCTACATTACGTTCCCGGCGGCCGTGACGGTATATTTCGTGGTGTCCAGCCTTTTTCGGATAGTGCAGCAGACGCTTATGTACAGGTACGATCCTGCTCTGCGCGTGGCCACAGCCGCCGGAAGCGTGAAGATCGCCACTCCCCCCCCCAACGAGAAGCGTGGGAAAGGACAGACCGAGGCGAACCGCCCAGGTGCAGCGCGGCAGGTGCCCCAAGTGAGGAAGGGCCCCCGAGCTCCGATCAGCCGCGAGGCCGACAAGGGGACCAGGGGGGCCGACCCGGGGGGCAACAAGGCCACTCGGAAGTCCCCCGAGCCTCGAGCCAGGAGCAACCGCACGTCGGGACCACGTGCGCCAGGTCGGAATGGTTCTGGACCGTCGACCAACGGCTCAGGCCCGTCCCAGCGGCGGGCCCGGCCTCCCCGCTGAGGGCTGCATATGGAGTGGGTGGAGACGACCGGCGCAACATTGGACGAGGCGAAAGAACGAGCGCTTGTTGCGCTGGGGATCGACAGCGACGACGCCGAGATAGAGGTTCTCACCGACGTAAAGATGGGTCTTTTCGGTCGCGTCAGGACCGAGGCACGCGTGAGAGCTCGCGTGAGGCCGGCGCTTCCGAGAGCCAGGGTCGAACGCCGGCAGCCGAGGCGCCGGCCGCGGGAGTCCCGGGCTGGCGACTCCGGAGTTGCTGCTCCCGAGGGACGCGGACAGGGTGCGATGGGCGCGGTGGGTCAGGAGGCCGCGGCTCGGGCGCTGACTCCGTCGGAATGGCCTCCATCCCCTCTTGCTATAACCGGAAAGGATGCGGTGGACGATATGGGCGTCGCTTTCGAGCAAGGGTCCCAAGAAGACGGCAGTGGCGATGTCGAGGAGGCGTCGGAGGCGGTGAGACGGTTCTTGGAGGGACTGCTGGACCGGCTGGACATGGACGGAGCGGTGGAGGTGGAGCTGTCCGACTCCGGAGGCATAATCGCGTCGGTCTCGGGTGACGGTCTAGGGATCTTGGTCGGCCCGAAAGGGGCCACCCTTCATGCGGTCCAAGATCTGGCCCGAGCCGCAATGCCTCGGTCGGGCCGAGCGCCGGGTCTGAGGTTGACCGTGGACGTCGCCGGCTACCTTGCGCGGCGGTCGGTGGCACTCGCTGATTTTGCCAGGAAGCTCGCTGAAGAGGTGCGCGCCGGAGGCGTCGAGCGACATCTGGAGCCGATGTCTGCCTCCGACCGGAAAACCGTACACGACACAATCAACGGGCTCGACGGCGTGGCCACCCGTTCCGAGGGTGAAGAGCCCTACAGGCACGTGGTGATCGTCCGTTCAACCGCCTGAGTTGCCGGCGGCTGTCGGCCGGTCCAAAGTCCGGTACAGATGCGGTCGGTGGCGGAGGCGCTACAGGAAGCCCAACGCCGCGGCTTTCTTGGTCCTGCGCCCGTAGACGATCAACTTGTGCACGCGTCTGCCTTCGCTGCACTGATCCCAGACGAGGCTGGAGCACTGTTGGATCTCGGCGCAGGGGGAGGATTGCCCGGGCTCGCACTGGCCGCCGAGTACGCGCCGGACCGGCGCTACCTGTTCGTCGAGGCGTCCCAGAAACGGAGTGCCTTCTTGAAGGAGGCCGTCGAAGCACTGGGTCTCTCGGCGCGTGTCCAAGTCCTAGCTTCGCGGGCCGAGATCTTGGGCCGGGCCGCAAACTTCCGTGCCACCGTGGACGTCGTCGTCGCGAGAGGCTTTGGCCCTCCCGCGGTGACTGCGGAGTGTGCTGCCCCTTTCCTGAAGGTGGGAGGAGTACTGATCTGTTCCGAACCTCCTAGTGAAGCAGTCGGAGAGCGGCGGTGGAAGGGAGATGTCTCGTTGGTGGGACTAGGACCTCCTCGGGGAGCCCAGTCGGGGGGGTTCAACTTCGAGCTACTGGAGCAGGTAGCTCTCTGCTCGGATCGCTTTCCTCGTCGTGACGGGATCCCGCGAAAGCGTCCGCTCTTCACCTGAGGCCGGTTATGTTTCACGTGAAACATCCTCGAGAGGGGTGGCGATGGTTGAGGACAGCTCTGCGGAGGGACAGGAGCAGAGTCAGATGGGAGAATTCCCAAGTGGGTCGGCAGGCCGCAAAGGCCGCGTCGTAGCAGTCGCGAATCAGAAGGGTGGTGTGGGTAAGACCACCACCGCTGTCAACCTTGGGGCGGCGCTGGCGGAGGCAGGAAAGCGCGTTCTCGTAGTGGACCTCGATCCGCAGGGGAACGCGACGACTGGCCTCGGAGTCGACGCCCGCGATGCGGACGCGACTGTCTACGATGTGCTGATCCATGAAGTGAGCATGGACGACTGCCTGGAACCTACGAGCCTGAGGAACCTCTTTGTCGCTCCGGCTTCGATAGATCTCGCCGGCGCGGAAATCGAATTGGTGGCGGCACTTAGCCGCGAACGACGACTTGTCAGGGCACTCGAAGGCGCAGCGGAGGACTTCGACTACGTTTTTATAGACTGTCCGCCGTCCCTGGGTCTGTTAACTGTGAACGGTATGACGGCAGCTCAGGAGGTTTTCGTACCTATACAGTGCGAGTACTACGCGCTGGAGGGGCTCGGCCAGTTGGTCCGGAACGTGGAATTGATTAGAGCCAGCTTGAATCCGGGGCTTTCCGTGACCAAGATCGTCCTGACCATGTACGACGCCCGTACGAAGTTGGCAGAGCAAGTGGCGGGAGAAGTGAGGAAGCACTTCAAGGACTCGGTTTGTCAGGTGGTCATACCGCGGACGGTTCGGCTCTCCGAAGCTCCTTCGTTCGGTCAGCCGGTGATCACATTCGATCCGAGCTCCCGTGGCGCCCAAGCGTACAGGGAGCTGGCCAGGGAGGTGATGGATGGTGCGACGTGGGGGTCTGGGGCGCGGGCTTGACGCTCTCATACCGGGTGAGCCTCGTGAGGGGCTGGCCGAGGACGGGCCGAGATTCCGCGAACTGCCGGTGGGCAGCATCGAACCCAATCCGCACCAACCACGGAAGTCCTTCGACGAGTTGGCGTTGGCTGGATTGGTCGATTCAGTCGCGGCCGTAGGAGTGTTGCAACCGATCCTGGTAAGAGGGCTGCCTTCTGGTCGGTTTCAACTTATTGCGGGTGAGCGACGATGGCGTGCTGCGCGGAAAATCGGACTGCTGACGGTCCCCGCCTTGGTGCAACAGGTGGACGACGTGACGAGCCTCCAGCAGGCGGTTGTCGAAAACCTGCACCGAGTGGACCTGGGCCCGCTGGAGGAGGCGAGTGCCTATCGGGAGCTGATCGAGGGGTACGGCATGTCTCACGAAGAGGTCGCGGCAAGAGTCAGCAAGAGTCGGGCTGCTGTCACCAATGCGCTCCGTCTGTTCCAGTTGCCCGCGGACGTGCAGAGGATGGTTGCAGAACGCCACCTCTCAGCGGGCCACGCTCGAGCGCTGTTGACCGCGCCCGATCGGGAGCGCCAAGTGGAACTGGCTCGACGTTGCGTCGCCGAGCAGTTGTCAGTCAGGGCATTGGAGGAAGCGGCCCGAAATATTGGGCAGGACAGCGACGTTCGGTTGCAACGGCTGGATTCGCCGGAGTCCGCGCCGGCGACAGCGGCACACACGCCCGGGGCGCAGCGTCCTGCTTCCGGGCCGCTACCGCCCGTAGCCGCTCTGGAGGTTGAGAGGCAGTTGGGAGATCGACTCGACACGCGAGTAACCGTGGAGATGGGTTCACGCAGGGGGCGAGTGGTGATCGACTTTGCCACTGTTGCAGACCTGGAAAGGATCTTCGATCTGTTGATGGGCGCCGAAAGGCCGGATGGATTGGAAGGTGCATAGGGCCCGGGAGATGCGTAAGGCTGTAGTTGATCCACAGGCTGTGGTCAAGCTGTGGAAGTCTAGGTCCGATGTGCCTCGCGGTAAGGCTCTCGTAGAGTCACGAACCCGGAAGCCATTGAGCCAGGACGTCGGTTACGGCAGTCGCCAGAGGGTTTGCGTTCTGAACTAGCGCTGCGGTGGGTCCCACTTCGCAAAGGACGGCAGGCATCCTGGTCTCCCTGAGGAGGGGCAGGCTCATGCCGCGGGCCCCGAGCGTAGGGACTGAGAGGACTTCTGGGACCCGATCGGCAAGTTCTTCGCCGAGCCTTCGGCCTGCCGGCGACTCCCACCGATAGCTGGCGTAGTACGCCGTGCAACATCCGTGAAGTCGGGCGTCTGCCGCGAAGGCGAGGAAGGCCCGAGCGTCGAGCATGTTGGCTTGAGCGGCGAGATGGGAACCGTCTGGGTGCTGGAGGATCACAGCAGCCGCTCCTGCTGTGAGAAGTGATCGTCGCACCGACTCGACGAGAGCTCCGAGGCCGCCAAAGTGGGCTACGGCCACTCTCGCTCCGAGGAGCGTCTCGGGCCGGCGCCTGAGCGCTTCCCGTTCCCTCAGCCCGGCGACTGTGGCGTGCTCCGGAGTCCGGAGGCGTCGTAGCTCGGCTACCGTCGCGCGGCCACATCTTGCGTCAGACGGGAGTCCCATGTTCCGTTGGAACTCGCCAAGGGCCTCGGCAGTGCGGGGTCCGAAGATCCCGTCCACACGGCCCGCATCGAATCCGAGCGAGCCGAGGCGCTCCTGGAGCTCTGCGACGTCGTCACCTCGCTGCATCGGCGAACGCAGGTAGAGGAGCCGGTCTCCCAAATTGAACCCTGCTTCGACCAGCCTGCGCCAAGTCTCCCGGGTGCATGTGCCGTCCTCGGCGAGACCCCGTTGCTTCTGGAAGGCGCGGACCGCGTCTTCCACTACTTCGTCGTAGACGAAGCGGGGAGAAGGACAGTCGGTTCCCGACAGGGCGGCAAGCCGGCGGCAGAGATCGGCGACGGCTTCTCCGCTACTTCCCGGTCTGAGCGGGAGGTCGTCTCCTAGAGGTACGGTTCCAACTCCTGCAGGAGGGCGCGCTTCGGCCTGCTTCCGACAACTCGGTGAACCGGTTCACCGTCCTTGAAGAGGATCAGCGTAGGGATGGACATCACTTCGAACCGTCGGGCCGCATTGAGGTTCTCGTCGACGTTCAACTTGCCTATGCGGAGCCTGCCGGATCGTTCTGCAGCGATCTCCTCGAGCACGGGGGCGATGACCTTACAGGGCCCGCACCACTCGGCCCAGAAGTCGACGAGGAGTGGTTCTGCCGACGTCTTGACCTCTTCGTCGAAGCTCTGATCCGTAAGGACGACTACCGGGCGAGCTGTCACTGATTTCTCCTGTTCTCTTCGCGGGTCGGCGCTGCGCGGGGTTGAAGTGCCCTCTCAGGCTGCGCCAGCGGCGGCCGCCGCCTGGTGCTGGACGCTCTCCAACCATCTCTCGGTGTCGATGGCTGCGCTGCACCCCGATCCCGCTGCCGTTATCGCCTGACGGTACACGTGATCCTGGACGTCCCCGCAAGCGAAGACTCCTTCGACGCTGGTGTGCGTCCCGCTACGCGTTACGACGTAGCCGGCCGCGTCCATCTCCAATTGACCGGCGAACAGGTCCGTGTTCGGTACGTGCCCTATGGCCACGAACAACCCGTCCGTATCGAGGGTCTCGCTCGTACCGGTCAGCACGTCGCGGACGCTTATCGCCTGGAGCGAGTCGTCGCCCAGAACCTCTTCCACAACGCAGTTCCACCTGAAGCTCAGTTTCGTGTTGCGGAAGGCCCGGTCTTGCATGATCTTCGAGGCGCGGAGCTCGTGACGACGATGCAGGACGGTCACCGAGGAAGCGAACTTGGAGAGGAACATGGCTTCCTCCAGGGCCGAGTCGCCGCCTCCGACGACGATCACCTTGCGATCCCGGAAGAAGAACCCGTCGCATGTGGCGCAAGTAGAGACCCCGTGTCCGAGAAGCCGCCTTTCTCCGTCGAGACCGAGCATCAACGAACGGGCACCGGTAGCAACGATCAACGCGTCGGCATGGAACGCAGGCGGCTCCGTGGAACGGTCGCCGGTCCAGATGCCGAAGGGACGCTCCGAGAGGTCCACCGCGGAAGCCTTGGCAGTGAGGAACGCCGCCCCGAAACGCTCGGCCTGGGCCCTCATCGCGGTCATCAGTTCCGGGCCCATCACCCCCTGGGGAAAACCGGGGAAGTTCTCTACCTCGGTCGTGAGCATGAGCTGACCACCGGGCTGATCACTTGTCGACGAGATCTCGCCTTCGATCACCAGCGGCGCTAGGTCCGCTCTCGCAGTGTAGATGGCGGCGGTCAATCCCGCTGGGCCGGAGCCGATTATGAGGACTCGTCGGTGCTCCGTCATGTCAGCTGGCACCCTTCTTGGTACGCATGCCCCATAGCAACAGTCCGACCAGCGCGAGGATTCCACCGGTGACCGCGAAGGACGCCCAGTCGGCGCCCGTGAAGAGGTAGACGTTGAGGAGCCTCACCAGAGCGACGGCTGCGAGTGTCCCCACGACCATGAGGAGGATGAGGGCGAGTATGCCGTAGACCGCGAGCCGGGCCAGTCCGACGAGAGGCCGAACGGTCCGCTGCTCCACGGCGGCCGTGACCTTCTCCAGCCGGTCCGCGATCTCGGTGGGCCAATCGGACCTGGTGGCCGGGACGTCCTTTGTGCTGCCGATCCCTGCGCCTGCTCCGGAGGTGCTCATGGTGCCGAAGCCTACCCAAATAGCGGAGTTGGCCGACTCGGAGGGGACGCTTTCGTTTGCACCGTCGACGGCGCGCTGCTTCGTGCCACTAATCCGACGCAGGCCGGACGGCGAATGCCAGGCCGACGGCTCCGGGCCCGACATGGGACCCGATCACTGCGCCGAAGTCCCGGATCGCCGTCGGCACGGGTAGCCCGTGGTCGCCGAGGACGGAGAGAATGTCGTCCAGGTCGGGAGCGGAAGCGTGGGCCAGCGTCACCCCTGTGCCGGGATCGTGATCGACAGCCTCCTTTGCGAGAGCGGCCAGGCCTCGGCGACGTGTCCTCTCCCGAGATAGGAGCTCCACCTCGCCGTCTTTGACCTCGACGACGGGTTTCACGGACAGAATCTGCCCGAGCAATGCCCGCAGGCCGCCGATCCTTCCTCCGCGCCGGAGGTGATCGAGGGTATCGAGAAGTCCGACCAGCCTGATGTGGCGGAGCCGATTAGTGACCTGGTCCGCCAGGTGGTCTAGGGAGGCAGCCTTCGTGGCGAGCTCGCAGGCTGCCAGTACCATTAGGCCCTGGCCCACACTGACCGAGGTCGAGTCGACCACCCGCACCCGAACCTCTGCCCGCACCGACTGGGCCGCGGCGCATGCGGCCTGATAGGTCGCCGAGAACCGGGAGGCCAGGGTCACGCACAGGACTCCGTCCCTGTGCTGGCTGCTCTCGAGAAAGGCCTCCCTGAAGGCTCCAATCGAAGGCGCAGCCGTGCTCGGGACAGCGCCCGACCTGCACCGGGACCAGAACTCCTCCGTCGACAACTCGACTTGGTCGACGAAGTCGCGGCCATCGAGGGTGACGGTCAGGGGAACCACGGTCAGGCCCTTCGCCGCCGCTATGTCGCGACCAAGATCGGCTGCGCTGTCAGTTACGACGCCTATGGACGCCACCTGAGTGCCTCCACTCGTGCCACACCCATCCGAGGCCGGCCACTGAACCGAACACCGTAATGCCCAACGCTACGCCGACGGCCACGACGAGAAAGGGGCTTGCCCCTCTCAGCAGCCCCTCGGACCACCAGAGCGCCGCCGCCATGGCCACCGAGGCGGTCCCTACTCGCATCGAAGATGCTACGAGTGCTCCTGGTACGAGACCCGCCCCTCTCCGGCGGAGACGTCTTGCTGCCACGACGGCGGCGACGGTGTAGGCGGCCGAGAGAGCCAGGCCGAGGCCGGGTAGGCCCAATGGCCTGTACAGAGCGAAGGCGAGCACCACATTCACTCCGTTCTCGATGGCGTAGAGCAGGAAGACGGTCTTGGTGTCCTGCATCGCCTGCCAGGCCCGGACGAGATAGATGTAGACCGAGAAGCCGGGCAGTCCCAGGGCCATGGTCTCGAGAAGGGCACCTGTCCCGGCGGTGCCCGAACGTGCGGCAGTGCCGTGGGCCAACAGGGCTTGGACGATCGGTGCTCCCATGAAGGCGTAGCCGACGGCGGCCGGGACGGTCGCCACCAAGGTGGTGCGCACGCCCCCGGTCAGTCTGCGGCGGAACCGTTCGCCGTCCCTCCCTGCCCATGCCGTCGCGAGCTCCGGCTGGTCTGCGCTCATGATCGACACTGCGATGATGCCGAACGGCAACTGGAAGAACATGTAGGCGTATGTCCACGCTGTGGCACCCCCGAGAGGTTCCAGGGCGTGAGCCAGGGTGAGCACGATGAACAGCTTGACCTGGCTGGTCGAGACGAAGCCCAGTGTCCAACCGGAAAGGCGGGCGATGGACGCGACGGCGGGATTTCGCGGGTCCCAGTGCCACCGGATGCGACCTCCGCAGGCTCGCAGGCTCGGCAGGAGGATCAGGAGCTGAGCGGCGACACCGCCCGTGGTGCCCAGACCCAGCAGGAGGACCAGGCCTTGGTCCTCCGACGCCGCGGCCACTCCCCGGTGCGGGTACGAGATCAGGGCCACCAGCATGACTGCGATGACGACGGCATTGTTGACGACGGGTGCGAAGGCGGCCGCCACGAACCGCCGCTCGGCGTTCAGCACCGCGGTCACGAGCGTCACTGCCCCATAGAGGAGGACCTGCAGCCCGAAGAGGCGGAGCAACTCCGTGGCGACCCTCTCCTGAGCTCCCAGGCGTGCAGCGCTGGCGCCGACGTTGTACAGGGCCGTCACCCAGGGAGCGATTGCGATGAAGATCCCGCTGACGACCGCGAGGATGACAGTGGCCACGGTCACGACGGCCGAGACGTCCCTCCACGCTCTGGCGGGACGGTAGACGGTCAGCGTCTGGACGAACACCGGGACGACCGTGGAGGCGAGCACGCCTCCCATCACCAGGTCGTACACCATGTTGGGCGTCGTGTTGGCGAGGTTGTAGGCCTCGGAGATGCCGGTGTGGACACCGAGCACTGCAGCAAGGACGGCCAGGCGGGCGAAGCCCGACAGGCGGGAAGCGGCTGTCCCGGCCGCCATGGAGAGCGTCGCCCGCCGAAGTGGTTCCGTTCGGTCCCGCCTCCCATCCGGCACGGCTGCGGCGCCGGTCAACCGCGGGCCGGCACGAGGTTCCTGTTGCGACTGCGCCGGCCCCGCACAACCGACCTCAGCCACCACAACAGCAGGAACGAGACTGCACCAACAGTGAGAACGACGGCCACCACCGACACCGCCGTCACCCGTACCGTCAGCCGCCGTTCGATCACGAGAAGATGTCCCTTTGGCGAGAAAACCCGTACCCGCAGGGGTGAGTCCCCCGCCGTCCTGGCGCTGACCAGGAACGTGACCGTCGCATTGTGGTCGAGCAAGCGGACCGTCTGGGACCTGCCGGCAGGAAACGTCAGCTTGTCGCTGTAGAGGGTGACTATCGCCTGGAGCGGTTTGCCGTAGGACGACGTGATCGTCAGCGGCAGTCGGCCTGTCCTCGCCGTCAGTGTGACCGTCTGGTCGCTGGCGATCGCCATGCCGCCCACGATGGCGCGTTCCAGGTGCGCCAGCGTCGCCAACGAGCTCCGGCGGGAAGAGGGGCTCGCCCGCGGGGACTCCGCCACCGCCATGCACTCCTGCATGTAGAGGAGCTGGGTGGGTGCCGCCGTCATCGACGACAGCGCTTCGAGGCGGCGCTGGGCCCGGGCGACCCCGCCGCGGAGCGACGAGGACGGGTGCTGTGATCTACGGAGGTGGCGAGCAGTGGAGGCGGGCGGAGGCTGCAGGAGGGAGAAGAGCGTGGAGAGGTTCGCCGTGGAGACGACGGGGCTGGACGCCAGGCCTCTCGCGAAGCTCGCAATGAAGGTCGGCCTCGCCCTCCAGGTAGGTGGGACAACCAGGACCACTCCCCGCGGCACTGGGTCGTTGGGGCTCTCGAAGTACGTCTGGGCAAGGGTCGCTAGGGCCTCGTGGGCGGCCAGCACCGACTCGTGAGCACTCTTGGGGAGCAGAGAAGCGAGTCCCGGGTCCGACACCACGGCGTGGAGGCGTGCCTTGCCGGCCACGGCGAACGCATGATCGGGAGTCAGGTTGGAGCTGTGCGACACCAGGTCGTTGGGAGCGAGGACCAACGAGGTGGTTGCCCGGGGTAGCAGGGGCAGGCCCTCTTGCCGAAACTCGGGTCCGGAGACCCAAGCGGAGACGGTGGGGACGACCCGCAGAGCAGACTTCTCGACCCTCAGGCCCAGGCTCAGCTGTGTGGTGAACGAGGGACCCAGACGTGCCCGTGCGAACGGCGAGGGGCCGAGCATCTCCAGGGGCTGGCCCAGCACCTGCTGTCCCGGTCTGTTCGCGATCTGGGACAGCCTCCTCAGCAGCGAAGCCGCAAGCGCCGAATGGCCGGAAGCCCTTGCGGAGAGTGCCGACAGCGTCGACGGGTCCGGGGCGAGGACGGGTGGGCTCCCGGCGGTCGACGCCAATGCCACGGCTTCCGACGAAAGGAGGCGCATGTCGGAAACGGTAACGGTCGGGACACCGGTCGGCCCGACTGCAGGAGGGGACGATATCGGCACGACCCAGGAGAAGTGCAGGGGATAGTAGGCCGGTCCGCTCACCAGTATCTCCGTGGTCAGGCTGGCGACGACGGCGCCGTTGCCTGGCCTGGTGAACTCGACCAGCAACGGGTAGACGCCCGCGCACACACCGCCGCATGGCGGAAGGGCCGGAACGTCGACCAGCGGAGCCGCGCCCGATCCGGCCCGGGAGCCGACCCCGACCTGGATCTGCACCGAACCGCTCCGAGTGGCCAACTGGCGGGCCGGTACCGGGGCGCTCGACGCAAGCTGCGGCGCCTGCTCCTGGCCGCCGAAGACCAGCGAGAGCTCTGACCGGTTCACGACCGGGGGGAAGACGGATGCCGAGACGTCCAGCCCGGTGAGGCTGCCGGCCCCTGACGCTCCGATCCGTAGCGAGAAAGTACCGCCGGGCCGCACCCAGCCGGTCTGGCTCTGGAGCACCGGCCTCGTGCCGGTGTGACTGCGGCTGCCTTTCGGGCCGGCCCCGAAGGCTGACGTAGCCGGGCCGAATGCGACCGCTGGCATCGACGTCAGCACCGCCACGAGGAGCGCCTTTGCCATGCGCACGCCGCCCCGAGAGGAACGGTGGGGTCCCCCGGGCCTCTCGCGATGCTGGCCCGACTGCCCGCTTCGACGGAGCGACGAACGGCTCGATTGAAGGCTCAATTGAATTTGGAGACGCTCATGACGGCCATCCGTTGCGAGCTGCGTTCGAACCCGAGGCGACGGTAGAGCGAGAGAGCGACCTGGTTGGTGGACTGGGTGTTGACCGTCGCCTGCACGGCGCCCTGCCTGTGCAGCCATGCCAGCCCGTCGCTCAGCAGAGCTGTCCCTATCCCTGCCCGGCGATGCTCCGGCGACACTGCCAATCGCTGCACGAAACCCCCTGTGTGCCCCATCCCGGTGATCGCATAGCCGGCGGGGTGCGGCCCGTGGACGATGCTCATTCGGCTGCGTGGCGTCGCGCGCAGGGCTTCTCGAAGTCCCATACCACCCAGCCTCCACTCCGGAGGGAACGACGCTGCGTCCAGGAGGAGAACTCCAGACGCTGATCGCCGACGGGACCGCCGAAGGCTGAACCCCGGAGGCGGCACGGCAGACGGCTGGTCCCGGTCGAGCTGCTTGGTCAATACCACCATCTCTTCAGCCACCTGGAACCCGCAAGCAGCCAGTACGGACTCGGTGGCGGCGCCGACGGCAGAAGTGAGGGCCCTGCTGTACGCCAGTGAGGCCAGCCGGCTCATGCAGTGGGCGACGAGCTCCTGCGACGGAGGGCGGTCGGGAGACAGAAATGTGAGCCTCGCCGAGCCCTCGTCCCCCGGGAGGGGCCCGATCCTGGCTCCCTCGCCGCGCCAGCTGACCAGCTGTGCCTGCAGATCCCCCACCGTGGGCTGGATCTTACTTTGGTGGCGGGGCGCTGAGGGCGGTGTGGCACGCCCGAATATTTGGCAGGCCCACGTACCCGCCCCGTCCAGGCACCCGCCCCGTCCAGGCACCCGCCCCTCTATTCTACTTGCGTGCCGGGCGAGATTCGTGGGAGCGGTCTGCTGCCCGATCCGGCGGGTGTGCCGGGTTGATACCAGAGAGGCTGAGACCGGTCCTCGACGAGGTGTCGCCGCTCGCCTGCCGATTCACCGAAGCCGGCTTCCGGATCTACCTCGTAGGTGGAGTGGTACGGGACCTATTCGCTCGTCCGGACCGGCTGGGGGATCCCGATGTCGACCTGGACATGACGACCGACGCCGGCCCCGACGAGGTGGAGCGGTTGCTTCGCGGCTCGGGCGCCAAGGTGTGGCTGCAGGGCAAGCGGTTCGGGACCGTGGCGGCAAGGCTCGGTGGACGAACTTACGAGATCACCACGCACAGGGCCGAGGTCTACCGTCCGGACTCTAGAAAGCCGGTCGTCCGCTTCTCGGATCGCGTGGAGGAGGATCTGTCGAGGCGCGACTTCACGGTCAACGCCATGGCCCTGGAGCTTCCGGGGGTGCGGCTCGTGGACCCCTTCGGCGGCCTCGAAGATCTGTCCGCGGGCAGGCTGCGAACGCCGCTGTCGCCTGAGCTGTCGTTCGAGGAGGACCCGCTCAGGATGATCAGGGCGGCCCGCTTCGTGGCGAGGTTCGGCCTCAAGCCGGACCCGGCGCTGTCGAAGGCGATGACGGCGATGGCCGACCGCCTGCAGATCGTCAGCGCCGAGAGGATTCGGGACGAGCTGGACAAGCTGATGGTGGTGCCGGATCCCAGCGCGGGACTGTGGCTCTTGGTCAAGACGGGAATGGCTGGCCGGTTCCTGCCCGAGCTGCCGGCGCTGGCGCTGGAGCAGGACCCGGTGCACAGGCACAAGGACGTGTTGGCTCACACCATCGCCGTCGTGGCCAAGACCAGGCCCGACCGACTCCTGCGGTTGGCCGCGTTGTTCCACGACATCGGGAAGCCGACTACCCGTTCGGTTGGCCCCGAAGGGGTCAGCTTTCACCATCACGACGTCGTCGGCGCCCGCATGACCAGGGAGAGGATGCGTCGGCTGCGCTACTCCCAGGAGGATGTGGAAGTGGTGGCGGGCTTGGTGGAGCTGCACCTTCGATTCCACACGTACCGATTGGGATGGAGCGACAGAGCGGTCCGCCGGTACGTCCGGGACGCCGGTTCCCAGCTTGATCGTCTGAACGAGCTGACCCGATGCGACTGCACGACCCGGAACGAGTCCAAGGCCAGGGCCCTCTCCAGGAGGATGGACCAGTTGGAGCAGAGGATCGTCGAACTACGGGCGAAGGAGGAGCTCGATTCGATCAGGCCGGACCTTGACGGCACCGAAGTGATGAGACTGCTGGGAGTGCCCCCCGGTCCGGTCGTCGGAGAAGCCCTCTCGTTCCTTCTCGAACTGCGTCTGGACGAGGGCCCGCTCGGGACGGAGCGGGCCTCGGAGACCCTGTCCTCGTGGTGGCGGCAGCGCCGGGCGGCCGAGCCAGGATCACCCGGCGAGACCGAGGTCAGGCCCCCATCTTCCGGGCGCGCAAGATCAAAGTCTGTGGAATCTTCGAAGTAGTCGCAGCACCGCCCCCTCTTGGCCGCGGCTCCAACAGTGCGTCGACACGATGGCCCGAGCGGCACAAGGCTGAGAACAGTGACTCCACCGTGTGGCGGTAGCGGCGCTCGCGGGCCTCGCGTTGGCCACCTTCGTCGAAGTACGTCAGCCCACTTGACTCGTCTGGCTCGTCGTCGGAACCGTCCAGCATCAGTCTGACCGGGTGCGCCACGCTCACTATCAGCGCAGCGCCCGGCCGGAGCACCCGCTGCGCCTGCCTGAACACCCGGTCGGCTTCTTCCGGGTGGCCAAGGGAGTAGATGCTCAGCACGGCGTCTACCGAATCGGCTGCGAGGAAGGGCATGCTTCCCGGCTCCGCCCGTCGAGTCTCCAGCCGCACGCCCTCCTTCTCCGCCAGCCGCCGGGCTCCGGCGAGCTTGTCGGCGGAAGCGTCGATGCATATGACAACCGCCCCGGAACGGGCCAGCGCGATCGAGCTCGCTCCCGTACCGCAACCCAGCTCCACGACCCTCTTCCCTCTCACGTCGCCCAGGAGCCGCAGATCGCTCTCGCTCGGACCATCCGGGCCGTAGAGCAGAGAGTCCACCGTCAGCAGCTCGTCTGGTTGCCGGAGCTCACTTCCGGCCGCTCGGTCGTTCGCTGCTCCGGCTCACCGCCGGATAAGAACGTCTCGACCATCTGGCGAGCCTCTTCGTCTCGATACTGCCGAGGAGGGGACTTCATGAAGTAGGCCGAAGGACCGGTCAACGGGCCACCGATGCCCCGATCGAGAGCGATCTTGGCGCACCTGACAGCGTCGATTATGACCCCGGCAGAGTTGGGCGAGTCCCACACTTCCAGCTTCAGCTCCACGTTCACGGGCACGTCGCCGAAGTTTCGCCCTTCCAACCGGATGTAGGCCCACTTCCGGTCCTCCAGCCACGGCACGTGGTCAGACGGCCCTATGTGGACGTTGTGGGCCTCGATCCCGTTGTCGACCTGGCTAGTCACAGCCTGCGTCTTGGACACCTTCTTCGACTCCAGGCGATCGCGGTCGAGCATGTTCCTGAAGTCCATGTTGCCACCCACATTGAGCTGGTACGTGCGGTCAATGGTCAGGCCTCGGTCCTCGAACAGGCGCGACAGGACACGGTGCGCTATGGTCGCACCCAACTGGCTCTTGATGTCGTCCCCGATTATCGGGATGCCCGCAGCCGTGAACCGTGCCGCCCACTCCGGGTCCGACGCGATGAACACGGGGATGGCATTGACGAAAGCAACGCCGGTCTCCAGGCACGCCTCGGCGTAGTGCCGCTGGGCCTTCTCCGATCCCACGGGCAGGTAACCCACCAACACCTCTGCTCCGCTGCGGCGCAAGACGTCAGCCACGTCGACAGGCGGTTCGGCCGACTCCTCCACCACGTCCTTGTAGTAGCGGCCCAAGCCGTCGAGCGTCGGGCCCCTGGAGACCTGCACCCCGAGGTCCGCCACGTCGGCGAAGCGGATCGTGTTGTTCAGCCCGGCGAAGACGGCCTTGCCGACGTCCTCACCCACCTTGGCCGCGTCCACGTCGAACGCCGCCACGATCTCGATGTCCGACACGTGGTAGCCACCCAAGTCGACGTGCATCAGCCCGGGCACCTGCTCGCCTGGGACCGCGTCCTTGTAGTAGCCGATCCCCTGCACAAGGGAGCTGGCGCAGTTCCCGACCCCGGCTATCGCCATCCGTATCTTGCCCATGTCAGTCTCCTTCTCTACGTCCGTGGCGTAACTCCGAGAGCCAGGACAGCTCGGCTCGGACCAGTGCGACGGCGCGGTCCCTTCCTGCTCCCCTCCATCCGTTGCCGACTGAGCGTCCGCCTCCGAGCCGGCGCAACTTCTCTTCGAGCGCCTGCACTCGGACCTCCAATAGGTCTCTCCGCTGCAACGGGCCGAGCCGGTCGCCCAACGCGAGCCGGAGAGTGAACGCCCTGTCGTCGTGAGCGGCCGACGAGTCCGACAGGGCCCCGTCCAGCCGGGCTGCTCCGAGGGGGGTCAGGCGGTAGACCCGTCTGTTGCGCGCGTGCTTGGTGGCAGGTGTCGAGGCGGTCCAGGACCACCGGTGCTCCTCCCCGGCCCGCACCGCAGCCAGCTCGCCGGTCAGGGAGCCCGTCGCGGGGATCGGCAAGGGAGCCGAATGACTGTCGCACTCGATGAGGCCTTCGCTCTCCAGTCGGGCGAGGGCGGGGTAAAGCGATCCGAACGAGACCGCCGACGAACGCGCTTCGCAGGACAGAACCTCTCCGAGCAGGGTGCGCAGCTCGTAACCGTGACGCGGGCCGTCCTGCAACAAAGCCAGCAGAGCGACCGGCACCACGCCCAACGCTTCGGAGCGCTCCGGCCGCGCCTTTTCCTCCAGCCGCTCTTCCGGCCCCCTTTCTTCTTCCAGCCGCGTAGCACTTACGCCGGACGTTGCCTCGAACGTCGAACGGCGTGTGCTGCCCTCGGCACGAATCTCGCTGGGCTCTCCCGCCGCGCTCTGCCCTCGCCGGGTGCCATCCTGCGTCGAGCGTTCGTCCCGTTCTCGTCGATGTATCGCCACGATACATCGATTGTGACTGGACCGTGGGTGGAATGTCAAGCCGGCCTTCCCTGTCGCGACGCCCGCGCCCGTGCCCGCCGATGCGGCAACCGGCGAGGTTTCGCTACCCTGGTGCGGTGAGCTTCGGGCCCCCGGGCCTCCAAGGTGGTCTGGCACGTCGCCAGAGCGGGCACATCGACTATCGGCTCCGGCGCGAGGCCGTCGTACGTGAGTTTCGCCTGGGGCGGCTCGGTCGTGGGGATGTGTGCGACGCGCATCCCGAGCTGATGCGGGCTGCCCGCAACTTGGGACAGCCGACCTCGATCGACTGTCCCATATGTACGGAGTCACGGGTTGTCCTGGTGGCTTATGCTTTCGGGCCGCGACTACCTGCGAGGGGGCGCTGCCTGGCGTCTGTCGCGGCAATCGGGGAGCTTGCGGGACGATCCCAGCGGTCTGCGTGTTATGTGGTCGAGGTCTGCCCGAACTGCTGCTGGAACCACCTGTTCCGGATGGAGCTGGTCGGAGGGGACTGACCGTTCGCCGAACGGTTCCCCCTCGTGCCAGGTGCCTCCCCGACATCTCCGGCCGGCGGGCCGTAGGATGGTGCTCGCCGCCGGCAGCTTCGGGCGCTGGACGGCAGGAGGTCTGTGCTCGTGCCCGCAGCTACGCCCAGAGAGATCGCGCAGTCGAAGGGGGCCGGTGGGTCGCCCCTCGTTATGGTCACCGCCTACGACGCTCCGTTCGCGGGCATCGCCGGAGAGGCCGGGATCGACATGGTGCTGGTGGGTGACACCGTGGGCATGGTGGTCCTGGGGATGTCCGACACTCTGGGGGTGGGGATGCGCGAGATGGAGCATCACACCCGAGCGGTCGCCCGTGGCAAGCCGGGCGTGCTGATAGTGGCCGACATGCCCTGGTTGTCTTACGAGATCGATGCCGCCGAAGCGGTTCGCAACGCAGGGCGTCTCCTGAAGGCGGGAGCGGGTGCGGTGAAGGTGGAAGGTTGCCGACCGGACCTGGTCTCCACTCTGGTGGGCACCGGCATCCCCGTCATGGGTCATCTCGGGCTCACTCCTCAGTCGGTTCACACGATGGGGGGGTACCGGGTTCAGGGGTCCGACGTGGACTCTGCGTCGGAACTGGTGGATTCCGCCCGTGTGCTGGCGGAGGCGGGATGCTTCGCCCTGGTCCTGGAGGGCGTGCCGTCCGACGTAGGAGACCTCGTCACCCGGTCGTGCCCGGTGCCCGTGATCGGTATCGGTGCGGGGCCCGCATGTGACGGGCAGGTGCTGGTGCTGCACGACCTGCTGGGCATGGGAGATGCCGACCCGTCGGCTCCCCGGCCGCGTTTCGTGCGCCGCTACGCGGACGTCGGCGCCCTGGCCGTCCGGGCCCTTCGTCAGTACGCGGACGACGTGAGGAACGGAGAGTTCCCGGGTCCGTCGGAGAGCTACTCCGCCCGCGGTCCACTGGCGGACTGGGTGAAGGCCCGTCTTGGTGTCACAGCGACCGGGCATGATGTCGATGACGCATCTGCAGTCGGCGCGGACTAGCATCGGTAGGCCACTACTACCCCTGCCCTGGATGCACCGGGGCCCCGGCAACTGCCGGGTCCAGAGGAGGTGAGCCGCATTGCGGCACTACGAAATTCCGATCATTTTCGACGCTGGCCTCGAAGAGGACGCGATTAGGGCGGTCCTGGACCGTGTGACGGGAGCCATCAAGGCTGCCGGAGGCACGCCGGGGCGGCTCGATCGCTGGGGTCGTCGCCGCTTCGCCTACGAGCTGGCGCACAAGTGGGAGGGGTACTACGTGCTCCTCGAAGCGAGTGCCACACCAGAGGGCGTTGCCGACGCAGACCGGGTCCTCTCCCTTGCTGACGAGGTACTCCGCCACAAGGTCATCCGCCTCCCGGAGAAGGTCTCAGGCCGCGATCGGCCGAAGCCTCCGGCGCGGGCGGCCGAGGCGGTCTGAGAGAGAACGGAGACAGATGACGATGAACGGGAACACGGTCACCTTGGTCGGCAACGTCACTCGTGAGCCGGAGCTGCGCTTCACCCCCAACGGGCAGGCGACGCTCTCCTTTGGTGTGGCGGTCAACAGGCGCTGGCAGAACCGCCAGACCCAGGAGTGGGAAGAGGCTACGTCCTACTTCGACGTGGTCTGTTGGAGAGAGATGGCGGAGAACGCCAGCGAGAGCCTCTTCAAGGGCGCGCGGGTGATCGTGACGGGACGACTCGAACAGCGCAGCTGGGAGAGTCAGGACGGGGACCGGAGGTCGAAGGTGGAGGTGATCGCTGACGAGGTCGGACCTTCCCTTCGCTGGGCGACGGCGCAGGTCACGCGGAACGAGCGGCGCTCTCCGGGAGAGGCGCCTCGAGCGAGGGAGATGGCCGCCGCAGCACCCGGGCCGGCGGCGACCAGCCAAGGCGGAGGCTACGGCTTCGACGAGGAGCCCTTCTGATGGCCCGCAGCAACGACCGTGAACGGAAGAGGGCACCGAAGGAAGCGGCGCGCCGAGGAAAGAAGAAGGTCTGCTTCTTCTGCAGCGACCACATCGATTGGATCGACTACAAGGACATCGGAGCGCTTCGCAAGTACATGAGCGACCGGGGCAAGATACGGGCTCGCCGGGTGAGCGGCAACTGCTCCCAGCATCAGCGGTCGGTGGCCGTGGCCATCAAGACCGCAAGGGAGCTTGCACTCCTGCCGTACACTCAGCGAACTCCGAGCGAACGTGGTGGGTCCCGAGGTGGTCGGGGTGGCCGGCCCGCTCGTGCAGAGGGTTCGTCGTCCGAGGTGGTCGAAGCTGTGCCCGCGGTCGGGGAGCCCGACGAATGAGGCTCGTGCTGAGGAGCGATCTCCCGAGCCTGGGAAAGCGCGGTGACGTAGTGGAGGTCGCCGACGGGTATGCCCGCAACTATCTCGTTCCCAAGGGCCTGGCGCTGCTTGCGTCGGGGGGAACGGTGGCGCAGGCGTCGTTCATGAGGAAGTCGCGGGACGTGAAGGATGCCCGGGCGCGTGAGGACGCCGAGCAGGTGGCTCGGAGGCTGGTGGCGATGGTCATCCGGGTTCCCGCCAGGGCAGGTGCAAGTGGGAAGCTCTTCGGCTCTGTCACTGCGGCAGACATTGCCGACGCAGTGGAGGAGCAGGCCGGGATTCACCTGGACCGGCGGCGGCTCGTCGTGGACGACCCGATTCGTTCGATCGGCACGCACGAGGTTCCGGTGAAGCTCCACTCCGAAGTCGAGTTCAGGGTGACGGTGGAAGTCGTACCCGGCTGAGCGACCCGAGAGCATATGAGAGCGCCTACCTCCCGGAGGGGGTAGGCGCTCTTCGCTCTCCAGCGAGGCGAGCTCGCCTGCGCCTCCACTCGAGGCCGCCGCGCCCCCGCGCCCCGTGACCGTTCTGAGACTGTCTCACCCGTCGGCTTTGATCTGGGTCATGTCGTTTTGTGGAGCCAGCCGGCGCGACGTGACTGTGCTGATCGCCGGGGTGGCAGGGGACTGTCCACAGGAGCAACGCCTTTTACCCAAGTTTTGCACCGAGATTCCACACGTTTGTTCCTCTAGCGATCCCCAGGCGAGTCGGGCAAAGGTAATCGGCCGTGGTCCATTCTCTTAACGCCGCCCGCAGCCGGCCTCCGAACGACTCCACCAGGACCGTTCCTCACGACATCGAAGCGGAGGCGTCGCTGCTGGGGGCGATGCTGCTGTCGCGGGATGCGATCGCAACTGCCATCGAGAGATGCTCCGCAGCGGACTTCTACAAGCCGGCACACGCGCAGGTGTTCGCCGCCATCTCCTCCCTTTACGCCAGAGGAGAGCCCGCCGATCCCGTGACGGTGGCAGACGAGCTGCGCAGGACCAATGTGGGTGACCAGATCGGTGGGCCGCCTTTCCTGATCGGCCTGCAAGCCAACACGCCCACCATCTCCAATGCCGCTCGCTACGCATCGATCGTGGAAGAGCATGCTCTGCTGCGGCGTCTGATCGGTGTCGCGACGGAGATAGCAGACATCGGTTACGAGGTCCCCGAGGACGTGACCGCTGCTCTGGACAGGGCGGAGACGCTGGTGTTCGAAGTCGCGCAGCGGAAGGCGTCGGACACCATGTCGCCGCTCAAGGACCTTCTGGCGCAGACGCTGGACAACCTGGAGGCTCTGTACGGCAGGGAGGAAGCCATAACCGGCGTCCCCACGGGATACCACGAGCTGGACGAGCGGCTGTCGGGGCTGCAGCCGTCCAACCTGGTCATAGTGGGGGCCAGGCCGGGCATGGGTAAGACCAGCTTCGCTCTGGGCATGGCGGCTCATGCGGCGATGGAGAGGCGAGTACCGACGCTGGTCTTCTCGCTGGAGATGAGCCATCTGGAGATCACCCAGAGGCTGCTGTGCGGGGAAGCGAGGGTGGACTCCAGCAGGGTGAGGAATGGTCGCTTGCTGGAGTCCGACTGGCCGAAGTTGAGCCACGCCATTGGAAGGCTGGGTGAAGCGCCTATGTTCGTGGACGACAATCCGAACCTGACCGTGATGGAGATCAGAGCAAAGGCGCGCCGGCTGAAGAGCAAGTCCGGCCTCGGTCTGGTGGTAGTGGACTACCTCCAGCTGATGTCCGGCCGGACCAGCGCCGAGAACCGCCAAGTGGAGGTGTCGGAGATCAGCAGGGGACTGAAGATCCTCGCCAGGGAGCTGTCGGTCCCGGTGGTGGCCCTGTCGCAGCTCTCCCGGAACCTGGAGATGAGGGCCGACAAGCGGCCCGTGTTGGCTGACCTTCGGGAGTCGGGCTCCCTGGAGCAGGACGCGGACGTGGTCCTCTTCATCTACCGGGACGAGATCTACAACCAGGAGTCGAACGACCGCGGGACGGCCGAGGTGATAGTGGCGAAGCACCGCAACGGCCCGACTGGCATCACGCAGCTCGCCTTCTTGGATCACTACGCCCGTTTCGCAAACATGGCCAGGGTATGAGCGAGTACCGGTCCGGAGACGGTCCCGGCTGCTCCATGTGGCATACGGAGCACATGCCGCTTCTGTACGACAGCTTCCACTTCGACGCCGACATCCCGTTCTACCTGCGGTTGCTCCGGGGCCGGACGAGGAGGGCATCGGTGTTGGAACTGGGATGCGGCACGGGTCGGGTGACGACTGCGTTGGACGGCGCCGGGTTCGACGTGGTGGGTGTCGACAGTTCGACGTCGATGCTGGAGCGAGCGGCGGCGAAGCTCTCGGCCCATCGCCGGCCTGGCGGGATCGGGACGGAACTGGTCCACGGGGACATGACGACGTTGGAGCTGGACCGGACGTTCGATTTCGTCCTTGTGCCCGTAAAGACGTTCTTCTACCTGGTCACCGCCGAAGCACAACATTCGGCGGTGGAGCGGATGAGGCGGCACTTGGCGCCCGGGGGGACGCTGGTGCTGGATCTGTTGCACCCGACGCTGGACTGGATGGCGAGGCAGCCCGGATCGGTCGTGCAGGACGTGGCCGGCGTGCTGGACGGAGCAACGGTGTTGCGCACCGAGACCACGGTCGCCACCGACCTGGCACTTCAGTTGCGCACGACCCGTTCGGTGTACGAGCTGGTCGCCACCGACGGTTCAGTTCGCAAGGACGTGCTCGAGTGGGAGTTGCGCTACGCGCACCGCTACGAGATGGAGCATCTGCTGGCCCGCCACGGACTCGAGGTGACGTCCGTGGCGGGGGACTACGACGGCACGGAGCTCCGTGCCGATTCTCCGGTGATGCTCGTGGTGGGCCGCCCGTCCGAATGATCGGTCGGCGGCGGGACAGACTTCCGGGGCCCCGAGCTTCAGCGGGTTCGGTCTCATTCGACCGAACCCGCTTGTTCGTAAGCAGCCAGGCAGCGCAGTGCGACGTGGTCCCACGTGAAACGCGAGGCGACCCACTCGCTGGCCGTCCTTCCCAGGCGTCGTGCAAGTCGCCGATCGCCGTGCAGCTGGGCGATGCGGGAGCGCAGTCCCGTCACGTCCCCGGGAGTGACCAGGAGGCCGGTCTCGCCGTGCAGCACGACTTCGGGCACACCTCCCAGACGGCTGGCGATGACCGGTGTGCCTGCCGCCATGGCCTCCAGGGCGACCAGCCCCAGCAGTTCCGAGACTTCTATCCGCCGACCGAAACAGGTGCGCTCCACGGACGGCAGCACGAGGGCCTCGGAAGCTGCCAGCAAAGTCGCCAATTGCGGGGTCCCGACGGGGCCGGCGAAATGCACGTCCTTCCCAGCGGCCATCCCCCGCAGGAGCTGGGGATAGCTCCGTTCCGGCTCGTTGTCGTCATGGCCACCGCTTCCCACGACCGTGAGCCGCACTCCGTCCGGCAAGGCTCTTATGAGCCGGTCCACGCCCTTGTGGGGAGTGAGCCGTCCGACGAACAGCAGTCCCGCCCTGGTCGAGTCGCCTCCGGCTGCTCTCGCGGCTCCCGCGTCGAACATGGCGTCGACCGCTCCGCCGTAGACGACCGGCGACCTCTCCGGGGGGATCCGTACGCGCTTTGCGGAGTAGTCCGACACGGCCAGGTGGCACTGGTACAGCTTCGCCACCAGATCCGCCCATCGCCCTGTCAGACCGTGGTCGGTCACGACCACGCGGTTGCCCCGGCACCGGCCCAGCAGTGCTGCGACCTGACTGGGCAAGGCGTACAGGTGATGCACGTGGACGACATCGCTGCCGCGCAGCTCGCTCAGCAGACGAGGCGCGATCGGGTGGGCAGGATGGCCTCTCAGGGTGCCCACGGAGCGCACCTGACGTCTCATCAGGCCGCTGGACTCTCGCCATTGGGCGGATCGGCCACCGAAAGACACAAGTTCGCACTCCGTGTGACGGGCCAGAGCGCGACCCAGCTCGAGGGGGTACCGCTCGCCACCGCCGTAGATCCCGGCCCTGCCGAACGGAGTCGGGGCTACGAGGGTGACTTTCATCCTGTGAGAGTGCTTCTCTCGCGCTGCGCCACCAGACGCCGCATGCCGTCGACCAGCGCGCAGGTCGTGTCCTGCCAAGTGGGGAACTGGTCGGCCCGCCGCAGGGCGGCCGTTCCCATCTCGGCTCGCAGAACCTCGTCCCGAGCGAGCCGAGACATCGCCGCCGAAAGTGCTTTCACTTCACCCGGTTCGGCCATCAGCCCCTCGACGCCGTCCGAGGCCAGGTTGGGCAGGTTTCCTGCACGCCAACCCACTACCGGCAGTCCTGCTGCCATCGCCTCGCCGTAGACGGTGCCGTAGGGCTCCTGCACGCTTGCCAGCGCGAAGAAGTCCACGCCTGCATAGAGCGCCGCCACCTGGGCAGGCGACAGTCGGCCGTGCATCTCCGCCCGCTCCCGAAGGTCCGGCTCGGCCAGCCTGTTCCTGACGGCAGCTCCGTATGCCGGCTCCACGTCGGCGTCGCCGGCCAAATGGAGGAAGGCCTGGTCGTCGGGCAGCATCGCGAAGGCATCCAGAAGCTCCATGATGCCCTTTCGGGGAATCCAGTTGGCGACACAGGCGACTGCGGCCCGCCTGCCCCGGCGGAGGTGCGCCCAACTCGGTCCTGCAGCCTCCGAAGTGTCGGATCCGCCGCTGGACGTGTCGCAGCCAGGCGGCACGACCGTCACCGCGCCTGCAGCCACGCCGCTGCGGGCGAGCGGTTCCCCGAGACTCTCACTGGCCGCGAACACGTGATCTGCGCGGGCGAGCAACAGGCGGTCCAGCATCCTGGTAGCCGCTGTAGTGCACCAGCCGTGCTCCATCCCTCCGGGCGGCTGGTGCATCATCACCGCTATCGGAGCCCGCCGGGCGATCCTCGACCGAAGGAACGTCGCGTACGCCGCGGCGATGCTGTCGACCAGCACCACGTCGGGGCGCTGGTCGAGGACTTCCGCCAGGACCCGGCGGCTCGCGGCGACCGGCAGGGGAAAGGGAAGATCGGGGAAGGACACGAACCGGAACCGCGCACCGCAGTTGGGGGCCAGGCTGGCAACTCGCTGGTGGTAGAGGTAGCCGCCGCTGAGCGTGGAAGGGGAGCCGAGCGTCAGCAGAGTCGTTTCGAGCAGGGACCCGGTCTCGACGGGCCCTCCGGTCACCGGTCGACCAGAGGAGCGCAGTACCCCCCGAACGCCGTGTCGGACTCCCATACCCTGACCGCAGCAAGGAGCCGACGGTCGGTGCCGGGGCCGAGGGCGGACGAGAGTCGACCGTGCACCCAGTGGGCCAGCCTCTCGACCGTCGTCGAAGGCCCGACCACCACGTCCAAGTCCTGTTGGTCGATACGGCCGGCCACGTCGCGCATGACGGCCCCCAGCCGGTCCAGGTCGACCAGCATGCCCTCCTCGTCCAGCTGGTCCCCGGTCAGGGTCACTGCGAGCCGATAGCGATGGGAGTGGGGGACCCCTTCGGGTGGCGGGAGGCCGGGCTGGCAGTGGAACGCAACCACTTCGACCGAGTCGCCCGTTTCGTACGCTGCGTCGTTGGCTGCATGCACCGCTCAGTGATACCGCAGCGTGACGTGCATCACTCCTTCGGCATGCGAGTCCAGCATGGAGTAGGCGGAAGCCGCCTGCTCGAAGGGGACCTCGGTGGTTGCGAGGAGGCCCAGCGGCAGCTCTTCGGCCAGCCTCAGCGCGGAGTTGCGCCGTCTGGCGACCGTCCATCGATGCGACAGGGAGGCGGGAATGGTCGAGACCTGGGTGCTTCTCAAGGTGAGCCTTCGCCTGTGGAAGCGGCCGCCGAGATCCACCCGCACCGGTTGAGTGCCGTACCACGACGCGACCAGCACCGTACCTTCGTGAGCGCAGAGAGCCAGGCAGTCGTCGAGAACTTCCGGCCGTCCGGTGGCTTCGACGACCAGCGGCACGCCTGCACCGGAGGTAGCCTCCGAGCAGCGGGCGGCCAGCTGCGAGGGGTGGACCGCCTCGACGCCCGCCTGCAGCGCAGCCTGGCGGCGCCAGGAGGCAGGTTCGGAGCCGATCACCGCTGCACCGCTCCTGGAGAGCAGCAGCGCGGTCAGGATACCTACTACGCCCATCCCGGTCACTACGACCGTCTCGGACTTCACATCTCCTGCGTCCAGCGCGATCTGGAGCGCCGTCTCCACCATTGGGAACATCACGCCGTTGCGAGGCTCCAGTGAACCGGGCAACCGGACCATCTCCCCTGCGGGCACCGTGAACCGTTCCTGATGCGGATGGAAGGCGAAAACGGTGGTGCCTTCCTCCACGTCGCACCGGGAACGCTCCACGACGCCCACGCAGCTGTACCCGTAGCCGAAAGGGTAGGTGAACGTACCCCCGAGGCTCCCGATGGAGTCGTCGAGCGCCGTGGCGGGATGGATGGAACCGCGATAGGCGAGCAGCTCGCTGCCGGTGCTGATCCCGGACCACAGAGTCCTGACCGTGGCTTCTCCCTCCACCGGCGTCGACACGTCCACTTCCCGGATGCCGACCTCCCTGGGGCCGAGGAACCGGAGTGCTCTCGCCGTGGAAGGTGGCCCGCCCCAGCCCCTTGGGTGGTCTTCCGGCCCCGGATGGCCGCATCCTGTTCCTGTCATCGGCGACGAGGGTAGGGCGGGGTGATGTCGATTCTCTCCCCCCTGGACGGGCAGGCAGGCGAGCAGCTCCGGGCGTCCGCGTCGGCCAAGTTGCCCACTCCGTTCGGCGAGTTCAAAGCCGTAGCGTTCGACGTGCCGCCGGGGCTGGTGTACGTCGCACTGATCCTGGGTGACATGGGGGACGGCCGAGACGTCCTGGCCCGGCTGCATTCGGAGTGCCTGACCGGCGACACGTTCGGCTCTCTCCGCTGCGACTGCGGCTCCCAGCTGAAGGCCTCGTTGCGTTCGATAGCTGCGGCAGGTCGAGGGGTGCTGCTGTACGTGACCGGGCACGAGGGCCGGGGCATCGGGTTGGTCAAGAAGTTGATGGCCTATGCGGAGCAGGACTTGGGGGCGGACACGGTGGACGCCAACCTTCACCTCGGTCTGCCGGCAGACGCCAGGAGCTACACGACGGCGGCCCAGGTGCTCTCCAGCCTCGGGGTGCAGTCGGTCCGGTTGCTGACCAACAACCCGGACAAGGCCCTGGCACTAGAAGCATGTGGGGTGAGGGTGGCGGAGAGAGTTCCGGTCCCTGTGGTCCCCCATGCCCGGAGTCACGAGTACCTCCGGACAAAAGAGTCCCGCATGGGCCACCAGGAACCTCTCGGAGGGGCGCTACCCGAGCTGACGGCCGAAGGAGCGGACGTGCGCCGCCTCATGGGGACGGTCAGGGCACGTCCGGATCGTCCTTACGTACTGCTCAAGTACGCGCAGAGCCTGGACGGTCGCCTTGCCACCGCAACCGGTGACTCCCGTTGGGTGAGCGGGGAGGAGGAGCGGGCAGTGTCGCATTCGCTGCGGGCGAGCTGCGACGCGGTGCTGGTGGGACGGGCGACCGTCGAGACGGACGATCCACAGCTGACGGTAAGGCTGGTCGAAGGGAGCTCGCCGGCCCGGGTGGTGCTGGACTCCACGCTCAGCAGTCCGTCCGACGCGAGGATCTTCGCCGACGGCGGCAGGACCATCGTGGTCAGCCTCGCCGACTGCGATCCAGATCGAAAACGGCTGCTGCAACGGTTGGGTGTCGCAGTGCACCACGCTCCCCCCGGCCCCGGAGGAGTGGCATTGGCGGAAACGCTGCTGCTGCTGCGCCGCCTCGGAGTCACGTCCGTCCTCGTGGAGGGTGGAGGCCGCGTCATTACTTCGTTCCTGGCCTCTGGTCTGGTGGACAGGCTGGTCGTCGGAGTATCGCCGCGCATCCTCGGGGAAGGGGTGGACGCCGTGGGCGCGCTGGGGATCGACAGCGTCGCGGGGGCGATCGGCTTGGACGATCGGGTGGTGTCCGTCGTCGGTCAGGACGTCCTAATCGCAGGCGACGTGGTGTGGTCCGCCGGGGCTGGTCAGGTGCAGCGGACCTGAAGCCAGGTAGCGGTACACGCCCGACGCCGGTGCGGCGAAGATCGCCTTGTCGCCGTACCACCGGCCTCCCTGGGGCGCTGGAAGCGGGGGCGTGAAGCTTCTCCTGGCAGGGTGGACCTTGCCCGACATTCGCCGAGGCAGGGGAGAGGTGACGAACGTGCGAAAGGCAGATGCTCTAGGCAGGGCGGCCGGGCCTGCAGCCGCATGGGCACGGTCCATCCGTGCGCGTGGCGAGCTCGGAACGGCGGCTCCTGCCGAGGCTGCCGACGCTGCGTCGCCTGCGACCGTTATCGGGGCGCCCGCCACGATCGTCGGCGTCACCGGCAGATCGGACGGTAGCCGGCGGCCGGCCCGTTCGAACGGCGCTCCGACCACGGTCAGCTCTACCGGTCTGGTGGCGTGCTGGGAGCGATGTCGACCGCGGCGCGGGTTCCCGCCCGGCAGCCTTTGGAGGATGCCGGCGGTGGTGGTCACCCTTTTCGACAGAGGGAGCTTCAAGGTGCGACTCCAACGCAATGGTTGGCTCCTTTCGAAGCAAGCCGGCGAGTACGGCGACCAAGGCTTACTCTTGCTGGCAGGTGATTGCAAACGGCGACGGGATTCGCCCACGTCGGCCGTATGATCGAGTCATGTTGCGGGGTGTCACCGAGAGGAGGCCCGGCCGGGCAGGCGTCTACCGGTATGGCTGCCTCGGCACCCGAGTGGCCCCATGCACCGGAGGGACTGGCCGGTTCGGGCGCCGAGCCGGATGAACGATCCGGGCGTCCGTTCGCCTCGGACGGCACCGCCGCTACCGTCCCTGGAAGCGCTCCGACTGTTCGTGTTGGTGTCTCGGCTGGGTAGCGTGTCGCGTGCCGCCGCCGCCGCCGGGCTTGCCCAACCTTCGGTGAGCGCTCGTCTCGCTGGGCTCGAGCGCCAACTCGGGGTGAAGCTTCTGGAACGGGGTGCCACGGGGTCGGTGCCGACTGAGGACGGTGCGGTGGTCGCGGAGTGGGCGCAGCGCGTCCTGGAGGCCGCCGAGCACTTGACAGCGGGGGTTTCGGCCCTCCGCAGGGAGCGGACCGGCCGGCTGCGCCTGGCAGCCAGCTTCACCATCGCCGAGCACCTCTTGCCGAGATGGCTCTCGAAATTCCAGCGGTCCGTTCCGAGCGTGCGGACCGAGCTGGAGGTCGCCAACTCGACTCGTGTGGTGGACAGGGTGCGGGACGGGTTCGACCTCGGCTTCGTGGAAGCTCCCGAGCTTCCGGGGGACATGGCATACAAGGTCGTGGGAAGCGACGACCTAGTGGTAGTTGTACCGCCCGGACACGCTTGGACGCGTCGGAGAGCCCCCCTGTCGGTCGCTGCGTTGGTGGCGACACCGCTGGTGGTGAGGGAGCCGGACTCGGGGACGCGGGAGGCACTGGACAGGGCACTCGACGTGGTCGGCGCGCCCTCGCTCAAGGCTCGGCTCGAGCTCGGCTCTTCGAGCTCAGTAGTGGCAGCTGTGGCGGGTGGGGCTGGACCGGGTGTGTTGAGCCGACTGGCCGTGGCGGACCAGCTCGCTTCGGGCGCCCTCTGCCCGATCGAAGTCGCCGGTCTGGACATGAGCCGCCGGCTCCACGCCCTCTGGCCTGCGTCCCGGGCTCTGGCACCTGCCGCTGCAGCGCTCCTTGCGCAGCTGCCCGGCGTGAAGGGCGTTGTCGACCGCCAGCATTCGTCGGCGCCATAGAGGGGCCATAGAGATTGCCTCTGGCGCCATAGGCATGATCCCGGTTCCTGCGGCTGCCCAGGTGGCGTACCGTGTGATTGCTCTCCCATAGGGTGGCGGATTTGGCGGTATTGGCAGCTTGGCGGATTTGGCGGTATTGGCCCCGAAGCCTGGTCCGGCGGATCGGGACGACGGGGCGGGCGGAGTACACCGAGACGGTTGCAACGGAAGTCGTCCGAGCAGCGGGCAAGCTGGGCGGCTCCGACATGCTTTGGAGCCGGAGTCCGGACGGGCCAGAAGCCGGCCGACTAGGAGCCGGACAAGGAGGGGACCGAAGTTGGTAAGCGTGAGCCAGGATCGGCCGACGGTGGCGAGCGGCTCTGACGGGTCGCCTCGATGGGTGAAGGTGCTCGACCAGACCCGCTGCATCGGCTGCCATGCGTGCACCACGGCGTGCAAGAGCGAGAACAACGTTCCTCTGGGCGTGACTCGGACGTACGTGAAGTCGGTCGACGTCGGGACGTTCCCCCAGGTGCGGAGGGCGTTCCAGGTGACCAGGTGCAACCAGTGCGAGAACCCGCCCTGCGTGGCAGCGTGCCCGACGGGCGCCATGTACATCCGGCCGGACAAGATCGTCGACTTCGACAAGCGGATCTGCATCGGCTGCAAGGCGTGCATGGCGGCTTGCCCCTACGACGCCATATTCATAAATCCGGAGGACCATTCCGCGGAGAAGTGCAACTTCTGCGCCCATCGGCTCGAGATCGGCTTGGAGCCGGCGTGCGTGGTGGTGTGCCCGACCGAGGCGATCCTGGTCGGCGATCTGTCGGACCCCACGTCGAAGGTCTCCCAGACGGTGCACCGGCAACCGGTGTCGGTGAGGCGTCCCGAAAAGAAGACGAGGCCGAAGCTTTTCTACAAGGGAGCCCATCAGTCGACGCTGGATCCTCTTGCGGCGGAGCGGCCGGACGGCGGCACGTTCATGTGGTCCCAGATGCTGGAGGGCCCCCAAGTGGTCAACTCCGGCCACCCGGTGAGCCACGGTCGGGAGACTTCGGCGCCTCGGGCGGTCGTTTCCTACGACGTCGCCCACACGGCTCCTTGGGGATGGAGGGTGAGCCTCTACACCTGGACGAAGGGAATCTCGGCCGGCGCATACCTCGTGCCTGCGCTCCTGGCGGCGTTCGGGCTCGTCTCGTGGACCTCTCCGCTGGTCAGTTGGGCCGCCCCCCTGGTAGCGCTCGCCTTCCTGAGTGTGACGGGGGTGCTGCTCATCTGGGACCTGAAGCATCCGTTCCGGTTCTACATGATCTTCACCAAGCACAAATGGGGAAGCTGGCTGGTCAAGGGAAGCGTGGTGATCTCGCTCTACGGACTTGTGCTGACCGCCCAGTTGGTGACGTCGGTGCTCGGGACGCCGGCTCTGCTGGGGGCATCGGCCGTCCACGGGCTTTCCGGAACAGCACACCAGGCGCTGGCGTTCGTGGGCATTCCTGCGGCGATCGCGACGGCCATATACACGGCGTTCCTTTTCGCCCAGGCGAGGGCGAGGGACCTGTGGCAGAGCCCCATCCTCGCTCCGCATCTGGCGGTCGAGGCCGTGCTCGCCGGGTCTGCGTCGATGCTTCCTGTCGCAGTGGCGTTCCAGCCCGCTGTAACGGGTGCGCTTGCGATATTCGTGGCGGCGGCAGCGGCGGCGCACCTGCTGCTGCGGCTGGCGGAGACCGCCACCGGTCACCCCACTGCCCACGCCCATCTCGCCGCCAGGGAGATGACCCACGGTCGCTACGCCAGTGCCTTCTGGGTCGGAGCAGCGATGCTGGCCGTAGGCGTTCTCGCCCCGTTCGTGGGCTGGTGGGCGGGACTCGTCGCTCTGGCCGGTCTTCTGCCCCACGAGCATTCGTACGTGCAAGCAGCTCAGTCGGTGCCACTCGCGTGACCGCGCCGGTGGCGGCAAAGGAAGGTCGGTCGTGGCTATGACCCGCAAACTCGAGCGTCTGGCAGCCGAAGTGAGCGCTGCCAGACAACAGGTGGAGAGTCGGGGCGAGACGTTCTACCCCGGGCCGTCCAGGGTGCATCTGGCATCGTTTCCCCCGAAGGAGCGCTGGGACGACTGGGTCGAGCTCGACTCGAGAGCGTGGCCGGAGAGGGTCCACCATCGTTCCATGCTGGTGCCGACCACCTGTTTCAACTGCGAGTCGGCATGCGGGCTGCTTGCTTACGTCGATCGGGACACACTGCAGGTACGAAAGTTCGAGGGGAACCCCGAACATCCCGGCTCACGTGGAAGGAACTGCGCCAAGGGGCCTGCGACGATCAACCAGGTGACCGACCCGGACCGCGTGCTCTACCCGCTGCGAAGGGCGGGGAAGCGCGGCGAGGGTCGGTGGGAGCGAGTGAGCTGGGACGTTGCTCTGGACGAGATCGCGGCTCGGCTTCGCAAGGCTCTGGAAGAGGGCCGGAACAACGAGATCATGTGCCACATCGGCCGGCCAGGAGAGGACGGCTACACGGAGCGCGTGCTCGCCTCCTGGGGTGTCGACGGGCACAACAGCCACACGAACGTGTGCTCGTCCGGCGGCAGGGCCGGCTACCACTATTGGCTGGGCATGGACCGGCCCAGCGCCGACTTCGCCAACGCGAAGGTGATATACCTCATCAGCTCTCATCTGGAGACCGGCCACTACTTCAATCCGCACGCCCAGAGGATCACCGAAGCGCGCGCCAACGGCGCCAAGCTCATAGTGGCCGACACGAGGCTCTCGAACACCGCCACGCACGCCGACCACTGGCTGTCGACGTACCCGGGGTCGGAGGCGGCAGTCAACCTGGCGATCGCGAGCTATCTCATCCGGAACCAGCTCTACAACTCGGACTTCGTGCGGCGGTGGTGGAACTGGCAGGAGTACATGGCCGTGCGGAAACCGGAGCTGCCCCAGACGTTCGAAAGCTTCCAGGAGGTGCTGGAAGAGCTGTACTCGTCGTACACGTTCGAGTTCGCGGCCGCCGAATCGGGAGTGGACGCAGCGACACTGGAGGAGGTGGCACGGCTGATCTCGGGAGCGGGCACGGCGCTGGCGACCCACACCTGGCGTTCGGCTTCCGCCTCCAACCTGGGCGGATGGCAGGTATCCCGCACGCTGTTCATGCTCAACGCGCTCATGGGCGCCGTCGCGACGCCGGGCAGCACGTTCCCCAACGCGTGGAACAAGTTCGTCCCCCGCCCGATCCACGTGCCGCCCCACCCGGCCGTCTGGAGCGACCTCTCCTGGCCGGTCGAGTTCCCCCTTGCGATGAACGAGCTGTCGTTCCTCTTGCCTCATCTGATGGACGAGGGCAAGGGCCGGTTGGAGGTCTACTTCACGCGGGTCTACAACCCGGTGTGGACCAATCCGGACGGGTTCAGCTGGATCGAGATGCTGCTGGACGAGTCCAAGGTGGGCTGCTACGTGGCGCTGACGCCGACGTGGAACGAGACGGCGTTCTTCGCCGACTACGTCTTGCCCATGGGTCACTCGTCGGAGCGTCACGACACCCACTCCTACGAGCAGTACGACGGGCAGTGGCTGGGGTTCCGTCAACCGGTGCTGAGGGCGGCACGGGAGCGGCTGGGTGAGACGATCACCGACACGCGCCAGGTCAACCCGGGTGAGGTGTGGGAAGAGAATGAGTTCTGGATCGACCTGTCGTGGAGGATCGATCCGGACGGCAGCATGGGCATTCGGAAGTACCACGAGTCGAAGGCCCGGCCCGGTCAGAAGCTGAGCGTGGACGAGTACTACGGCTGGATGTTCGAGAACTCGGTCCCGGGCCTGCCCGAGACGGCTTCGAAGGAGGGGCTGACGCCGCTCCAGTTCATGCGCCGCTACGGAGCGTTCGAGATCGCCAAGGGCATCGGTCCGCTCTACGAGCGAGAGGTGCCTCAGGAGGAGATCGACGATGCCGTGGTGAACGACATCGGGCGGGTCTACACCCGGGCGCCGAAGCCAGCAGGGCCCAACGTGGTGCCGATCGGCGATCCTGATCCCGACGAGGAGGGCCGCCGGCCGGTCGGCATCACGGTGGACGGAAGCATCCTGCGAGGCTTTCCCACTCCGAGCGGCCGGCTGGAGTTCTATTCGTCGACACTGGACAACTGGGGATGGGCGGAGGCGGCACTGCCCACCTACATCCGCAGCCACGTGCACCGTTCACAGCTGGAACGGGACCAGATGGCACTCATGTCCACATTCCGCCTGCCGGTCCAGATCCACACTCGCTCCGCCAACGCCAAGTGGCTGGACGAGATCGCTCATACCAACCCGGTATGGATCCATCCGATCGATGCGGCGCGGCTGGGGATCGGTCAGGGCGACCTGACCCGCGTCGAGACGGAGATAGGCCATTTCGTTGCGAAGGCGTGGGTGACCGAAGGGATACGGCCCGGGGTCGTCGCCTGCAGTCACCACATGGGCCGCTGGAAGCTGCACGACAACCAGGGCGAGAACAAGATGATGCGGACGGTGAACCTGACGCACGACGAGGGTGGCTGGCGTATGACCCCGAAGGGTGAGATCGGCCCGTACGACTCTCCCGACCCCGATACGAAGCGCATCTGGTGGAGCGACGTGGGTGTCCACCAGAACATCACGTTCCCGGTCCATCCTGATCCCGTCTCGGGGATGCACTGCTGGCACCAGGCGGTGCGGGTGCGGCCTGCCGAGCCGGGCGACGTGGCCGGGGAGGTGGCAGTCGACACCGCTCTCTCTCGGCAGGTGTTCAAGAAGTGGATGTCGATGGCACGGCCCGCCACCACCGTCTCGCCCCTGGGCACTCGACGCCCGCGTTGGTTGCTGCGTCCTCTGAAGCCGACCAAGGACGCTTTCGTCCTGCCGACCAAGCTCTGAGCGGTAGCGCTGACAGACGGCGAGAGGTCCAGGGGCGAGTTGTGGCGGGCGCTCGGGTCGCTGTCGGAGTCGGCGGCGCCCGAGAGGGCCGACGTGGCGTGGGCCCTCGGCCTCGACAGCGCTCCCGCCCCCGGCGTCCACACGGAGATCCTCCTGCTGGAGGTGTATCCCTATGCATCCGTCTACGTCGGTGCGGAAGGGATGATGGGTGGCGAGGCAGCCGATCGCATTGCCGGGTTCTGGAGGGTGCTGGGAGCGACACCACCGCCGGAGCCCGACCACCTGGCATCCGTCTGCGGGCTCTACGCCTCGCTGCTGGACGCGGAGTGGGAGAGGGACAAGTCGGAAGGCGGCGGCCCGGGGAGCGGCGCGAGCGGCGCTGGCGGCCGGTCAGACAGTCCGGTCTCGAACGCCCGTAGAGCATTCCTGTGGGAGCACATGGTGCCGTGGATCCCGCTGTTCTCCCAGAAGGTGGAGCAGGTGGCGCGGCGGCTGGGTTCCGAAGCAGGGCCGCTGGCCGCCTGGGCGGCCCTGTTGCTCGAGGCGCTCGTGGCAGAAGCCTCCCCCGGAGACGCCTCGCCGGGGGACCGGGCCGCCGAAGGCTCCGTGGAGGGCGGTGGTGCTGGGCGGCGACCGATGGACCGGACCGTATCGCTTCATCTCCGGGAGGCCGGTCCCGGCCTGACGCTGGGAGATCCGGATGACGGTGGATCGGGCGGGGTCGACGACGTTTCCGCCCATTTGATGGTTCCGCTCCGTACCGGGATCGTGCTTGCCAGATCGGATCTCGCCCTGGCAGCGTCGTCGCTGGGCGTCGGAGCAAGGGCAGGCGAGCGTCGCTTCATGCTGCGATCGCTGTTGGAGCAGGAGCCGGAGGGTGTACTGGCGTGGCTGGGGGACGAAGCCGAAGCCTGGCAGCATCGCCACGCCGCCCTGGTGCCACTGCTGGGCTATGCCGCCAGCTTCTGGGAGGCCAGGGCCACCACTTCGTCCCGGGTGCTGAGGGCTGCCTCCCGGGCAGCCGGAAAGGTCCAGGGAGGCGCTTCGGACTGAGTCGTCGTAGGGACTGAGTCGTCGTAGGGACTGAGTCGTCGTAGGGACTGAGTCGTCGTAGGGACTGAGTCGTCGTGAGGTGTCGTGTTGGTAGGTCCGCTGCAGGGTAGGCAAGGAGGAGGAATGTTCCTGTCGGCGCTGCGTTGTTCTGGCGGGGCGGCCGGCCGGCTGCCGAGCGATAGGAGGATCGGCTCTCATGCTGAAAGTGACAACTATCGAGACGCCTGAACTGGGTGACCGCAGCTATCTCGTCCACGACGGCACCGAGGGGCTGGTCGTAGACCCCCAGAGGGACATCGAGCGGGTGCTGAAGGCTGCGGCGGACGCCGGCGTCCGCATCGCTGCGGTAGCGGAGACCCACATGCACAACGACTACGTCACCGGAGGCCTGGCGCTGGCGCGGAAAGCGGGAGCGGAGTACCTGGTGTCCGCCGACGACGAGGTTCGGTTCGAGCGGGCTCCCGTGGCGGACGGCGACGAGGTGAAAGTTGGGAGCTTCACCGTGAAGGTGGTGGCCACGCCCGGGCACACGGAGAACCACGTTTCGTTCGTGGTGAGCGACGGTGGGGAGCCGTTCGCGGCCTTCACCGGAGGATCGCTTCTCTACGGTACCGTCGGGCGGCCGGACCTGGTGTCGCCGGAGCTGACGGAGCAGCTGGCGCGCAGCCAGCACCGCAGCGCACACCGCCTGGGCGAGCTGCCCGGCGACGTGGAGCTCTACCCGACGCACGGTTTCGGCAGCTTCTGCTCCGCCTCCCAGGACGACTCGGTCGGCTCCAGCACCATCGGGCGGGAGCGCAAGGACAACATCGCGTTCCAGATCGAAGACGAGGACCGCTTCATCGAGAGCCTTCTGGCGGCACTGGCCCCGTACCCCTCCTACTACGCCCATATGGGGGAAGCCAACCTGGCGGGGCCGGAGGCAGGGGACCTGCCGCCCGTCACGTCGGTGGATTCGGGGGAGTTGCGTCGGAGGTTGGAGCGTGGGGAGTGGGTGATAGACCTCCGTTCCCGTAGGGCGTTCGCCACGAAGCACCTGCGGGGTGAGGCCGGCTTCGAGTTGAGCAGCAGCTTCGTCACCTACCTAGGGTGGATCGTGCCCTGGAACACGCCGATCACCCTGGTCGGAGAGACTCAGGAAGACGTGCGCAAGGCTCAGCGGGATCTGTCCCTCATCGGCTTCGACGCGATCGCGGGAGCTGCCGTGGGCGCGGTCGAGAGTCTGGCGGCCGGCGCGGGAACCTGCGGCTACCGGGTGGCGACCTTCGCAGACCTTGCGGGAGCGATGAAGGATGGCGATCGCCCCCAGGTGGTGGACGTCCGCCGTCGGGACGAATGGGTGGAAGGGCACATCGCCGGTTCGCAGAACATCCCCATCCACGAGGTGGCGGACCGGGTGTCGGAGGTGCCCGCGACCGGACCGGTTTGGGTCCACTGCGCCGGTGGCTTCCGTGCCAGCATCGCGGCGAGCCTGCTGGACCGTGCCGGGAAGGAAGTGGTGATGATCGACGACTCCTTCGACAACGCAAAGGAGTCGGGGTTGGAGTTGACTAGGTAGTGCGACGCGGGTCTGTCCGCTCGTCGCTCGGACTGTCCGGAAGGAGATGGCCATGGCCTCTGGGAGAGGACTGCACCACCGTATCGTCATAGTCGGGGGCGGTACCGCAGGAGTGAGCGTCGCCTCTCGGCTCCGCCGGGCGGGGGAGGACGACGTGGCAGTTCTGGAACCGTCGGGGGTGCACTACTACCAGCCGCTGTGGACGCTGGCGGGAGGCGGGAGGGCTCCGGTCGAGGAGTCGATGAAGCGGGAGGCCGACGTCATGCCGAGAGGCGTGCGGTGGATCCAGGACGCAGCTACCGCGATCGACCCGGTGGAGAAGACCATCTCGACCAAGTCGGGTACCACTGTCGGCTACGACTACCTGGTGGTGTGCCCGGGCATCCAACTGGACTGGGACAAGGTTGGCGGCCTTCCTGAAGCACTCGGCCGGGACCGCGTCTCGAGCAACTACAGCTACGAGACCGCGCCTTTCACTTGGGAGCTGGTTCGTTCGCTCCGCGGCGGCACTGCCGTGTTCACCATGCCCTCCGGACCGATCAAGTGTGCGGGTGCCCCACAGAAGGCCGCGTACTTGTCGGCCCACTACTGGGAGCGGAAGGATGTGTTGAAGAACATCCACGTGGTGTTGGTCCTGCCCACCCCGACGATGTTCGGTGTGCCGGAGTTCTCGGCGGTGCTGGACCAGGTGGTGGAGCGTTACGGGATCGACGTCCGTTTTCAGCACGAGATGCTGGAAGTGGACCCCTCGTCCAGGGAAGTGGTGCTCGTCGACCGAAGCAGCGGCAGCGACGTGAAGACACGACTCGGTTACGACATGCTTCATGCGGTTCCGCCGCAGAGCGCCCCGGACTGGCTCAAGCAGTCGGCCCTGTCCGATCCGTCCAAGCCGACCGGTTACGTGGAGGTCGACAAGAACACGCTGCAGCACGTGACGTACCCCGACGTCTTCGCTCTGGGCGACGCGGGCAGCTCTCCGAACTCCAAGACCGGCGCCGCGATACGGAAGCAGGCGCCGGTACTGGTGGCCAACCTGACAGCGCACATGAACGGACGGACAGGTGACGCGAGCTACGACGGGTATGCATCCTGTCCGCTCACGACGGCGCGGAACAAGATGCTGCTGGCTGAGTTCGACTACACGATGAAGCCCCACCCGACCATCCCGGTGATCGATACGAAGAAGGAGCGTTACGATATGTGGCTGCTCAAGCGCTACGGGCTTCCCTTCATGTACTGGAACCTAATGTTGAAGGGTCTGGTGTAGCAGGCGGCGGCAGTAGCGAGCCGGGTCCAAGGGGACGCCCGGATGGTGGCCGGCAGCTCTCTCGAGGGACGGCTGTTGGTCGCCGGCCCCCTCATGAGCGACCCGAACTTTGCCCGTACGGTGGTGTTGACCCTCTCGCACTCGCCGGAGGGCTCCTTGGGGGTAGTCCTCGACAGACCCGGCGAGATGCCGGTGGCAGCAGCACTGCCGAAGTGGGAGCAGGCGACTTCGGAACCTCGGGTCGTCTTCCGAGGGGGGCCGGTCGAACCTGCCGCGACCATCGGCATCGCGAGGACGGGAAACCAGGTCGCCACGGTCGACTTGGCCGCCGGACCGGTCGAGGGGGTTGCGGACGCGGTGCGCCTGTTCTCCGGCTATGCAGGATGGGGACCAGGACAGCTCGAGATGGAAGTGTCGGTCGGCGCCTGGATAGTCGTGGACGCGGAACCCGGCGACGCCTTCTCCAGGCATCCGGAGAGGCTCTGGCGCAGCGTGCTCCGTCGTCAGCACGGGGACGCGGCGCTTCTGTCGGCGTTTCCCGATGACCCTTCCGCCAACTGACCCGCAACCAACTGACCTGCAACCAACTGAGCAGGCGGCAGTGCTCCGGGACCGGCTGGGGATACGGAGCAGGAGCGGTTGGAGGCGCAGGTCCGGCGAGGAGCCGCCGTTCCTCGTCGGCCACCGCTGAGGAGGAGCGGTCAGGAGTCCACGGAAGCGTTCTCCGCCAACTCCTCCCGGACGAGCCCTGCACGAGCGGCAAGTAGACCAGTGCCGACGCCGGCCGCGATCAGTGAGAGGAGAAGCGCTATACCGTCCAGACCGGTGGGGACGGCTTCGTGGTAGAGCAGGAAACCGGCGACTACGAGGCCGTTCAGAGTGATGACCGCGCTGGCTGCGGACACCGACGCAGCGTTCGCCCGGCGCAGCCCGTGCTGAGCGTAGACCTGGGCTACTACCGACAGACAGACGATGCCGGCGGCGCTTGGAAGGGCGTCCAGGGACATCAGCCCGACCAGGCCGTGACGGACGAAGACGTCGCCCAGCTCTTTGGTGTAGACGCCTGTCGCGGCATGGAGCAGTCCCCTGGCTATGCCGAAGGACAAACCGGTTTTGCGCCTCGCTATCAAGCCGGCGCCGATGGCGGCCAGGACGCCGAGTGCGACGAGCGTGCCGAGCGGCAGGGGTGCACGAGAAGCGGCTCCGGTGGCGCTGAGCGCCGCGCCGGCGGCACCTGCGACCGTGAGGGCCACGCCGATGAGCTCCGCCCGCCCGAACCGCTCGCCCAACCATCGGACGCCGATGACGACCAGGCCCGCCCGCCCCAGGCCCATCAGCGGCGCTACCGCCACTATGGGGGCCAGTGCGAGGCTCGTCGCCTGCCCCACCCACCCGAGTACGCTCAAGGCCATCGACAGCAGCCACCACGGACGGCGAACGAGTGCTGCAAGGAGACGAAATCCCCGTACACCGAGTCCCAGCAGCATGCCTTCGCGCTTCTGCAGCGCGGCAGCACCGCTGTTGGCCAGTCCGGCGACGAGGGCGAGTATGAGTCCTGCGCTCAACATGCTCTATGGTGCGGCGTCGAGTGGAGAGAGATGGGGAGGACGCGCGCCATGGTGATCAGAGGAGTTCCCGAAAGCATCCTGGTGCTCTCGGCAGACATGGGGGAGGGTCACAACGCCGCCGCCGCCGCTCTCACGGAAGCGATTCACGAGCTGTGGCCCGAGTGTCGCGTCGAACGCCTCGACACGGTCGAAGCGAGGGGTCGCCGGTTCGGCTTGGCGACCCGTTGGGCGTACGCGTCCACCATGCGCTGGACTCCGTGGCTCTACGAGGCGTTCTACGACGCCCTCTGCAGGTACAGCTGGTTTGCCGATCCGCTGAAGAAGGCGACCTGCCGGTTCTTCGGACGGCGTATAGAGCGCTTGGTGGCCTCAAGAGAGCCTGACCTTATCATCTCGACCTATCCTTTCGGGTCCGCGGCGCTGGAGTGGATGAGGACCGCCCGAGGGATGACCACGCCCACGGTCACGTTCACGCCAGCGTTCCACATCCATCCCTACTGGGCCTATTCGCACGTCGACCTGCACTTCGTGATGTACCCCACGGCCATCCGGGATGCCAAGACCCGCGGGCTCGAGGGACACATGGTCATCGGTGCTCCGCCGGTCCGGCGCTGCTTCGGCGAGTTCGGGAAAGCCGAGGGTCGGCAGACGATGGGGCTGAGACAGGATGCGTTCGTTCTGCTCGTAACCGGTGGGGCGTGGGGTCTCGGGTCCCAGGAGGAGGCCGTGCGCGCCTTGGTCGACCTGCCGGGGGAACTGCAGATCGTCACCGTTTGCGGCCGCAACGAGGAGGTCCGTCAGCGCCTGAGCTCTCTGGGAGTGGACCCGGAGCGGTTGACCGTGCTCGGTTACGTCGACACGATGGCGGAGCTGATGGCGGCGGCGGACGTGGTGGTGACAAACGGGGCGGGAGTGACCGTGCTGGAGGCGTTGCGTACCGAGCGTCCGGTGATCGCCTTCGAGCCGCTCGCCGGGCACGGCAGGGCGGCCACGGCAGTGATGGAGGGGATGGGTCTGGCGGTCAGTTGCAGGGGGGCCGACGGTCTGGCGGCCACCGTGCGGCGGTTGATGACCGATGCCACCCTCATGGCCCGCCTCCAGCAGGCGGGCCGGGACTTCGCCAGCGGTAAGGATCTACGAAACGACGTGCGCAGGATGGGCGACCTGCTGTCCAAGCCGGCAGGTTTCCGAGAGGTCGGTTGACGTCCGGGGGAGTCCTCTGACTTGCCACAGCGCTCTCGGCCTCCCTGCGATCTCGGAGCGCGCCCGCCGGTGTCGCCGCCACTCCCGGGGGGTAACTCCCTGCGATGCCTCCCGCCTGGTTGACGATCCTCAGTTGGGCGGCGATCGCCTCGGCACTCCTGTGCGCAGGGTGGATCGCCGCCGACCTGTGGTTGCGGGGTCACCGCCAGCAGATGGGAGTCATGGAAGCGGTCTGGCCGATCACCGCTCTCTATTTCGGGCCTGCTGCCGTGTGGGGGTACCGGCGCTTCGGGTGGCCGAAGAGTCCTGCCTGGCGGGCCGAACACGGCTACGAGGAGCCGCCGGAGCGGGCGGGCTGGTCGACGATCGCCACCGGGGTGAGCCACTGCGGCGCTGGTTGCACCCTGGGAGACCTGTGCGCGGAGTGGGCCGTGTTCGGCCTCGGCGCTACCATCCTCGGTCTTTCGCTGATACCGGAGTTGATCGGCGACTACGTCCTTGCGGTCAGCTTCGGGATCGTCTTCCAGTATTTCGCGATCGCACCCATGCGCGGCCTGGGGGTGCGTGAGGGCCTGATCGAGGCGGCCAAGGCTGACGTGCTGTCACTCACCGCGTTCGAGGTGGGGCTGTTCGGCTGGATGGCGTTCATGCAGTTCGTACTGTCCCCGAACCACATCCACCCGGACCATGCTGCGTTCTGGTTCCTGATGCAGGTCGGAATGATCATCGGCTTCTTCACCGCCTGGCCGGTCAACGTCTGGCTCATCCGCAAGGGCATCAAGGAGGCCATGTAGCTAACCCAGCGGATACCGCTGCGGTCTGGTCGGGGGCCGAGGCGGAGCACCGGGAGGTTCGTCCCAAGCGACACGCCCGGCGACGTGTGTCCTCCCCGACGCCAGGATGGCAAACGTGCCGCCGAGCCCCGGGCCGGACGGCGACTGACAGCGGCGTCGCAGCGCCGTGGGCACTCAGCAGGAGTAGTTGCCGTCGTAGGCGCCAGAGGCTCCCTGGATCAGCCACACCTGTCCTGCGAAGCTGTTCGCGTTGGCGCACCACCAGCTGGGGTTGGTGCTGCCGGGACCGGTCAGGTTGTACCCGGTCGGATACCAGACCGGTACGTTGGGGTGGAAGTTGCCGCTGATCGCAGTCCACTGGCTGTACGTGGAGTAGATGCCGGCAAGCAGGCCTTGGGCGTGCAGAGCGTCGATCGCGCCTTGGATGACCTGAGCGTTGGCCGCTTGGTTCGACGACCAGTAACTGGGCTCCGAAGATACGAGCTCGACGTCCAGCCACCACATCGGAGCGTGTATGTGCTGGTTGGCGGCCTGCTGCACCGACCACGTAGCCGCGTTGTAGCCGAAGTTGTAGGACAGGCACTGCGCATCCGAGAGGCTGCAGTTGCCGGCGGGTCCATGCTCACCGACGACCACGTTTGCCCACGCGGGCTGGTTCAGGTTGATGTACAGGTTCAGGCCTGTTCCGGCCCAGGCCGCTTCGGATCCGAGGCAGTTGTTGAGCGTGTAGGTGAGGCCGTTGTTGACGCCGACGATGGCGATGGTGTGAGGGCCTCCCGGAAGGGGGCCGCCGCACTGTGGCCAAGACACGTCGAAGCCGTTGGCGCCTGCCGGGTAGCGGATGGTCGCTCCCAGTTCGGTGGAGGGGGCTATTCCGACTATCGGGCCGCCGAGGCTCTTGCCGACGGCCGACCCGAAATAGGTGGCAGACCCGAAGTCGTACACGCTGCCGTCGCTACCGACGAGCCGGTAGCCACTGCCATCCTGGATCGCCTGCATGCCCGTGATCGGCGCCGGAATGGTGGAGGCGCCCAGAGAGCCGTGGAAAGGGCTGTGGTAAGAGAAGATGCCACCCGTGGACGAGGCCACCCAGTAGCCGCCCGTTGCGGGGTCGGCCGAGATGGCGACGATACGACCGGGACTCAGCGAGGCAGGCGATCCATACCAGGGGGCGTTGCCGAAGGTGATCACGTTGCCGGCTTGGGTCAGCACGTAGTACCCGGTGCCCCCGGCGGCCGATGCGATTCCTACGACCGGCGGAAGATGCACCGACTCTGCTGCCGGGGAGCCCCACCATCCGGCGTCGCCGAAATTGAACACGTTTCCCGCCGCGGTGACGATCCAGTAGCCGTGTCCGTCGGGCGTCGGCGTCAGTCCGGTCACCGTGCCGTTGAGGCCACCTCTCGCAGCGGGCGAACCGAACCATCCGGCATCGCCGAAATTGAACACGTTTCCCGCCGCGGTGACGATCCAGTAGCCAGCTCCGTCCGGCGTGGACGCGATGGCCACTGCCGGAGTGCTCGGTGCGACGGAGAAGCTCGGCGACAGGTTGGGGATGCCGCCGACGGGGAGCACGCTGCCCCGACTGCTCACCACCCAGTAGCCGGTGGCCTGAGGTTGGGCAGCCGACGCCGACTGCGCCGGAGCGACTGCTCCCGCCAGGCCGGCTGCCAGTACCGCCAGTGCGGCTGCCATCCTCCGGAACGGCTGCTTGGCCTGCTGCGGCAGATCGCGGGCACCGGCACCCCGGAGACGAGCCAGCCGGACCGCGATGTACCGAAAGCTAGAGTTCATACCCTTTAGTCATCGGCACTAATCCTCGCACTATTTAGCCGGGCCGGGTCAAAAGAGGGGTGGCTCAGGCTGGGCGCCGGGGATCAGGAGAGGCTCGGGGAGAAGTTCCAGAGCCAATGCCTTGGCAGGACACGCGAGCACAGCTGCCCGTGCGAGGCGCATCGACCTCCCTTCGACCGGAAGTCGGTTCAGCTCGGCGAATCCCCACTCGTCGAGCCCGATCAGACCCCTGCTGGCGAGTGAGCAGATGCCATGCCCGCGGCACTTGGAGGGGTCCAGCACGACGGTGCCCTGCGACGGGTTGCGGAGGTGGTCCGTCATCGCCAGGTAGGGCAGTGGCTGGGGATCGGGAACAGCCCGCGGCGGGCGTGGGGAGGACAGGGCCTGCCGGTCAGGTGCAGCGCCACGTCTCCGGCGAAGGTGTCCAGTGCGCTCGCCGCCATGGCGACCGCTCCGTCGGGGTGACCGCAGGCGCCACGTCCAACTATGGAATCGCTCCGGCGGGTGAACCGCCGGAGCTCCGCTCGGCTTGCCTGTCCGGCAGCGAGCCGCTGCATCGTCTCGGCGAGCCTGGGAAGCCCGAACATGCACGCTCCGCACTGCTGCGCGCTCTCGTCGGCCAAGTAGGTCAGCAGGCGTGCCGTCTCGGCGATGCCACAGTGCCCGTGTGGCAGGACGGCCAGGAGGCCACAACCAAAAGGGAGATGCCGGTCGGCGAGCATGTCGGGATAGATGGGAACGTCCCAGGCCCGTTCGCCCTCCACCCATGCACCGCCGTAGCCTCCCAGGAGGACCGCCTGAGGCGGGCGATCCAGCCTGCCCGCATCTGTGAGCAGGTCGGAGGTCGGTCGCGGGCCGGACAGCTCGAGGACCTGACCCGGTGAGGCGACTGCGCCGGTCAGCGTGACGAGGACGGAGCCGGGCCACCGGCTGGTGCCGGCCTGCCGGAACCAGTCCGGCCCCCCTCTCCCTATGAGAGCCAGGTGCGCGGCGGTCTCGGCGTTCTGGATGAGAGTCGGTCTGCCGTCCACGCCGGAGGTGGAGCTGCGATGCGCATGGCGGGGCTTGGCGAGGCCGCCTTCGAGGAACGAGACAATGGCGCTGGACTCGCCGGCGACGAACTTCGGCGGGCCGTAGGCGACGCGAAAGGTCGGGTCGTCGAAGGGGGTCGAGGTCCTCTCCAGCAACGCCGTCTCGAGCGCCGATGCGAGAACGTCGTCGCCGGAGTGGAGATAGATGACGGCCTGGCCGGCACCGGTGGCAGCCGCAGCGACGGCTGCGCCGTCGAGAAGGAGCTGGGGCCTCAGCCGGAGGAGCAGCCTGTCCTTCATGCTGGCAGGTTCGCTCTCGGCCGCGTTGACCACGACCAGTGGATCGCCGCCTCGATCGGCAACGGCGGCCATCTTACGTCCCACCGGGAACCCGGACCCTCCTCGTCCCCGCAGCCCCGCCTGATGGACCATCTCCACGATGTCCTCGGGGCATCTCCGAGGCAGGTGCCCCAGGCGGGCGAGATGCTGTTCGAACGTCTCGGCCCCGCCGTGGGCGGGGGGACCAGCCAGCAGCCGGGGCAGCTGCCCCCCGCTTCGCGCCGTGTCGCAGGGCTCGAGCAGCGGTCTCCGACGGGATGCGCCGTCCGCAGCCGGTCGAGCTCTGGCCTCGCGTGCGATCAGCCGAGGTGGCCCGCTCACTGGCGGAGCTTCTCCTGGGGCGGCACGGCGGCATGCCGGGAGGCGACCAGCGCTGTCAGCAGTGCCCCGGTCAGCACGTAGAACCAGCGCAGAGCGATCGTGTCCGTCCCGGCCAGCACCCCGTGAAGCCAGGCGAACGCCAGGACCGCCGCTCCGAGGCGATGAACACCGAGCCAGCCCCACCCGGTCCTACCGGAGAGTGCAGCGCCGAGCCCTACGGCCAACCCGGCGTAAAGGGCCACGACACCCACCGCCACGGCGAGGGGCCGGTAACCGGAAGCGCCGGGGACGAACGCGCCGAGCAGGCCGACCTTCGCGTACGAGTCTGCCACGAGCGCCGCGACGTGGCCGGCGACCAAGGCGATCGCACCGGCGGAAAGGCCGGCGTGAAGTCGCAGCTGCGTCTGGGGGTGCAGGACAGTGTGGCGTAGGCGCCAAGGGTGACGGAACCAGGTCCCTACCGCTACCAACAGCACCAAGTCCGTGTAGGCAGCGATCCCGAGCGCTCTGCCGACGATCCACGGCAGCATGCGGCTCGTCAGTCCAGGTAGAAAAGCCAGTGCCGCGACCCACCCGCCGGCGATGCCCATAAGTGCCACGAACGAGCCGAACCGAAGTCCTGGCGGGACGAACCCGCCCGGACGGGGGCCGTCGTCGACCGGAAGTGCTTCGATCCGCTGGCTAACCGAGCGCAACCCTGCTCCAGCAGATGTACGGCGCCATGGCCGAGCTCAGGAACGCGTTCCCTGCCACGTCGACCCATAGTGCGGCCAGGTCCTCACTGGCTGCGAGACGACCGGCCCGGTCGAGACCCTCCACGAACATCGCCTTGGCCCACACCTCCGCCATGGCAGGGTCGGGGCCGACGACCGTGACGGAGGCGAGCCCCTGTCCGGCCGGTTGACCGGTGCGGGGATCGAGGAGGTGGTGCACCGTCCTGCCGCCCTCTCTCCATCGGCGCAGCCTCGTCGAGGAGGTCGCACATGCCAGGTCCGAAAGCGCCAGGACGGCGACGGGGTCCGGATCGCCGATGGGGTCCTCTACGGCCACTTTCCATTTTCCTCCTCCGGGGGCGTCCCCCCCACAGTGGATGTCACCGCCCGCGTCGACCAGGAAGCCGTCGGTCGACGAGGCGAGCTCGGCCGCCGCCCATCGCACCGCCAGCCCCTTGCCGATGCCACCGAGGTCCACCGGTTCCGGCCCGATGCGGACTCGGTGCCGGCTCGCTATCGTGTCGAGCCGCCACGGTGGTCGCGGCGGTACGGGCAGCCGGCGCTCCCGTGGCGGCAGTTCGACCAGGCTCCTGGCCGACTGCCCGGTGAAGCGCAGGTTCGAGTCGTAGCCGAGGCGCACCAGATCACCGAGCACTCTTGGATCGAACCGGCCACCGGTGACCCGGTGTGCTCTCTCCGCCTCGCACAGAGCCAGGAAGCACTCGCGGGGGACCTCGTGCCAGGCTCCCCCTTCGGAGTTGGCGCGCATCAGCGGGCTGTGCGGATCGAACCGGGTGCAGGCCGCTTCGACGGCATGGAACACCTCCATCGCTCGCATCAGCATCGCCTTGCGAGTGCCGCCGGCCGGCGGCTCCGTAGAGGTGTCCCAGTGTGCCGTCACCGACACGTCGCTGGCCATTGCTCGGTCTCGGAGAGAGAGCACGAGCGGACGAGCCAGTGTCTCGGCGGACCGCTCAGGGCACACCGGACGCTCCGGTCGTCGCCTGTACTGCGGGCGGAGGCCCCGACGGAATGCTCATCGAGCCGATGGAGGGGACGGCGCTGAGCGCCGGCAAGGACACGGTGGACGAGCCGGCTGCGCTGGGCTGAGGGACCGGCAAGGAAGCAAGCTGCGCGATCTGAGCATTCTCCGCAGCTACGGCTCTGTTCAGTCGGGAGAGGTCGGCCGCCGCCGCGGCGACGGCAGCGGCATCGGAAGTCGACGACGGCGTCGGAGCAGAAGACGAGGGGATCGGCACCCTGGGAGCGACCCAGAAGAGAGCGCTCACGGCGCTGGACGCCACTATGCCGCCGATGGCCACCGGTGCGACCCAGCCGCGGACTTGCTCCATCCGCGAATCGCGGGCGGCGGGAGCGTCCGACCGAGCTCGGCGGGGGCCGCCGCGGGGAGACTGCCAGTCACTCCAGCGCCGGAACGTGTCGTGGAGCGGTTCGTCAGTGGTCACTGCCTCCGCCCCCTACGTCGTCGTGATGAGCTCCGCTTGCACCGGTCACGGCGTGGAACACCGGCGCAGGCGTGGGAGCCGCCGCGGCAGCGCTTCGCTGGGCTGCCAACTGAGCGCCTGCGGCTCGGATCGCTGCGGCCTGGGAGGCCAACTGGGCGGCCTGCCCGTTGAGAGCCTGCTGACGAGCGGAGATCTGGGCGGCCGACTGGGCGAGCGAGCTCCGCTGCGCGGCCAGCGTCCTGTCCGCTGCCGCCAGCTTCGCCGCCTCGGCGGTAATGGAGGTGGAGAGGTTCTTGTGGGCAGCGGCGATCGCTTGGGCGAGCTGCTGCTCCTGGATGCCGAGCGCTTTCAGCGACGCGAGCGTGCCCGGAGAGAGGGACGTCCTCCCAACGGTGTGAGGTCTTGCGTTGACCGACACCGGCACTGCAGGGGCCGGCGGCCAGACCACGAGCGCACCGCCCGCGATCGCTACGGAACTTGCGGCCGCTACCGTCGCCATCACCTTCTGGGACCGCCTCATATCATCCTCCTGGCGGGTAGCTGCAGCCCCGCTGCCCGAAGTCCTGTGACCGTACCGCTCTCCACTTGCCGGGCTCCCTTGACCGCGCCAACCGCTCCACCGCTGAGCAGAACCACCACTCCTACTGTCGGCAGCGCTGCTGTGAAGTGAATGAACCAATGGTGAGAGTCTCCTTATGGTGGGGGATAGCTTTCGCGGTGAACCCGCGGATCGAAGTGGTGCAAGGCGACATCGTCGCAGTGGAGGTGGACGCCGTGGTGAATGCGGCGAACCCGGCGCTGCGTGGTGGAGGAGGCGTGGACGGAGCGATCCATCGTGCGGCAGGCCCTGCGCTTGCCGAGGCGGCATCGGCATTTGCGCCGCTTGCCGCAGGGGAAGCCGTAGCCACGCCGGCGTTCGCCCTGGAACCTCGGATCAGGTGGGTGATCCATACCGTCGGACCGGTCTGGAGAGGTGGTGGGGAAGGTGAACCGGAGCTGCTGCGAGAGTGCTACCGCAACAGCCTTGCTGTGGCAGAGGAGCTGGGGTGTCGCTCCGTCGCTTTTCCTGCCATCTCGACTGGCATCTACGGGTACCCTGCCGTGCGGGCGGCTGAGATTGCGGTCGACTCGGTAGCGTCACACGACGGGGCTGCCGAGTGGGTCGTTCTCTGCGCGTTCGACGCGGCTACCGCCGCCCTCTACCGCAACCGACTGGCCGGTAGGGAAAGGAGCTGAGGAGGGAACCATGCCCACCGCCAAAGAGACAGCCGACGAGCTCCGGCCGCAGGGCCGCTATTTGAGGGACCGCATTCCGTCCGTGTGGTCGGCCTATGCGACTCTGCACAAAGAGGCCATGGCTCCCGGTGCCCTGGACACCAAGACGAAGGAGTTGATCGCACTGGCAGTGTCGGTCGCACGCCAGTGCGACGGATGCATAGGCGCGCATGCCCGTGGCGCTGCCCGACAGGGGGCGACGGAAGCAGAAGTGGCCGAGGCACTGGGGGTGGCGGTCTTGTTGAACGGCGGCCCGGGCACAGTGTACGGCCCGAGGGCGATGGCGGCGTTCCGGGAGCTCGGGGGAGCTCCGGCCGGTCCCGCCGAGCCGGTGGGAGCTCGGCCGCCGGACGCCGACCGGAGCAACGTCCGCTGATCCGCCGGTCCGCCTCGCCCCAGGGCCGGTTCCGGCCCCGACCTCAGATCCTCGGGGGCCCGACCAGCTCCACGACGGCGGTGTCCGTCGGGTCGCTTCTCCGAGGCCGGACCTGGACGCCGGCCGCCCGCAGCAGCCGCTCCACCGAGTTGCGCTCCTCCGGCACCGACACCGTGACTACCGCACCGGAAGCGCCGGCTCTCGCCGTCCTCCCCGAGCGGTGCAGGTAGGTCTTCACCTCCGTGGGCGGATCGGCGTGGACGACCAAGTCGACCTGGTCCACGTGGATACCTCGGGCAGCGACGTCGGTCGCCACCAGCACGTTGCACTGCCCCTCGGAGAAGCCGCGAAGCGCACGGCTGCGGGCGCCCTGCGTCATGCCGCCGTGAAGAGCGGCAGCACGTATGCCGGCCTGGTTGAGATGGTGCGCAAGCCTGTCGGCTCCGTGCTTGGTCCGGCTGAACAGCAGCGTCCGGCCTGCACCCCCTGCGAGCGTTCGCAGCATCGCCTGCTTCGCCGTCCTGTCTGCGACCTCGAAGGCGTGGTGCGCCATCTTGTCCGCCGATCCTGCGTCGTCCTCCAGCGTCACCAGTACGGGATTGGGCAGGTGCCGACGAACCAGTTTGGATACGTCGCCGTCCAACGTGGCGCTGAAAAGCAGCCTTTGACCCTCTTGGGGCACCTGCTCCAACAACTGGAGCACGACTGGCAGGAAGCCCAGGTCGCACATGTGGTCCGCTTCGTCCAGCACCGTGATCGACACGTCGTCCAGAGAGCAAGCCCTCCTCTGGATCAGGTCCGTCAGGCGGCCGGGCGTCGCCACGACCACGTCAGCTCCACGTCGCAGAGATTCGATCTGCCGACCCATCGACGTTCCGCCGTAAACGGTCGTCACTCGGAGCCCGAGAGCCCGGGCGAAGGGCACCAGTGCGTCAGCCACCTGTTGGCACAGCTCCCGAGTCGGCACGAGCACCAGGCCTCTGGGCCGGTTCGGGCTCCTGGACCCCCTGGAGGAGTGGAGCCGGTGGAGGAGGGGGAGGCCGAAAGCCAGCGTCTTGCCGGCACCGGTCTGTGCTCTGCCCAGCAGGTTCTCGCCGGCTATCGCGTCCGGAAGGGCGGCAGCCTGGATGGGGAAGGGCTCCGTCATGCCGTTCGACGCCAGTGTCCGCACCAGCTGCTCGCCCAGTTGCGCATCGGTGAAGGATGCGACCGGAGGCCGAGGATCACGGTGAGGGAAAGACGATTGGGAAAGAGACGCTGGGGCCACGGGCGCACTGGGCTGCCTATGCGGGCTGAACCGGTTCCCGGCACGGTTGCCACCGCGTTTCCGAGATGGCGCCGGTCGTGCCGAACTGGTCGCGTGATGGGTACGAAAATTGCTAGAGATGGGATGCTCCGTCCATTGGTATCGCCGGTAGAGGAAGCGGTGCGGGGCCCGGGATAGCCAGGTGGCCACCCGTTTTCGCCCTTTTCAACACCGGCTGCAATTCACGGCCGATCCCTGACGGGCGAGAACGCTCACGAGGCGTCCTGCTCGATCCAACTCTGAGCCGGAGCAACGCGTCCTTGTCACTTGCTTGTGCAAGCATACCATGCCGGCTGGCGGCGGCCGTGTCGGTCGTCTCGCGCCAGTGGCCGGCCGGGCTGGCGAGCGCCTGCCGTCGGGTGGAGCGGCCGGCGGCGACCAACGGTTGTCCGGCCGGTATGCGAGAGTTGGGGGCGTCATGATGGGAGAAGCGGTTCTGGACCAGCAGGTTGGTGCACCGACTGTCAGCCGGGGGCTGCTGCTGCGGTACCGGGCGCTGGCCCTCGGGACCGCCGTGCTGCTGGTGATCCTGGTGTTCGTAGGCGTACCCCTGCAGTTCGCCGCCGGCCGGCCGGCGGTCATGAACGACGTGGGCACGGTTCACGGCTTCTTGTACCTGGGGTACCTGTTCGTGGCGTTCCAGCTGACCCGCAGGCTGAATATCCCGAAGTGGCAGATGCTCCTGGTGCTGCTGGCGGGCACCGTTCCCTTCTGCGGCTTCGTAGCGGAGCGCAAGATGACGAAACGGTTCGAGGCGGTCGTCGGAGCACCTCCGATTCGGCGGCGGAAGGCCTTTGCCGGGCTGCAGGAGCCGGTTGGCGCTGGCTCAGCCTCCGCGGGGGGAAGGGCTGGGGTCGGCCAGGAGCTGCCGTCTCACGGGGGACGTTCTGTGCGCTCTCGCTGGTTGTCCCGACGGGCACTGCTGCTGCACCTGGAAGTGGCCATCGTGGCACCCGGTTGTCTGGCGGCAGGTTGGTGGCAAGTGGGGAGCGCGCTGAACGGCAACGGTCTGAGCTGGGTGTACGCCGTGGAGTGGCCGGTTTTCGCCAGTCTGGCGGTAGCGGGCTGGTGGTACCTGGTGCACGAGGACCCGGACGTCTACCGTGCTCGAAAAGCGGAGCCTTCCCGCATCCTGGATCACAGCTCGGGACCTTCGCACGACGGGACGCAGGTGACGGTCGATCCGGCTGCTTCACGGCTTGCCACGCTGCTCGCCTGGTTCGTTGCCGGCGAGTCCGCCCTCGGTATGGTTCTGCTGGCCTTCCCCACGTCGTCCGTGGTCAGTCTGGCTCACGGCGTGATCGGGCTGCCACTGGCCTCTGGATCGATTCTTCTGTTGGCATGGGTCAGGGGGTCCAGCCGAGTGGCCAAGATCAGCGGTTGGACCGGTGCGGTCGGCACGCTGCTGGCCGGTGGAGGAGGGCTGCTGGCGGCCGGTCACCTGCAGGGCGTGGTTGGAATGCTGCTCATGTTGGTCGGGGCGGTGGTGGCCGGCTTCGGCTACCTCGTCCCGACCCTCGAACGCATGTCCTGACAGCGGTTTCCTCTGCGGGCTCTCACCGGGGACCAGGCGGATGCTGCCGGTCGGACGGAGTGGTACCGGCGCCTGGTTCCCACCTAGTCCGGCTCTCGGGCACCTCGATCCACGAAACCGAGCTCGTGCGAGCCGCGCCAGTCGAGAAGGACCAGTGTCGCGTCGTCGCGGAGGTCCAGCGGATGCGAATGAGCCCGCACCGCTTCCTGGAGGCGTATGGTGGCTTCGCCAGCAGGGAGCTTGGCTGTGTCGACCAGCACCCTGTCGAGGAGACGATCGCCGAACTCTTCGCCTTCGGTGGAGCGGCTCTCGATCACCCCGTCACTGAGCAGCAGCAGCCGGTCGCCGTCGCGCAGCTCGATAGGAGTCACGTCGTAGTCGGTGTCGCCGGTCAATCCGAGAGGCAGGTTGGGTACGGTGGACAGGCTTGTCACCTCACCGTCGCGTAAACGCCTGGCGGGGGGGTGCCCGGCAGAGGCGACACGACCTCGACCGGTCTTGACGTCTATCTCCACCTGCAGTGCAGTGACGAAGTGGTCTCCCCCTCGATAGTCGTAGAGTCGGCGGTCGGTTGCGGCCAGCTGTTCGCTGATGCCCTCGCCTGCCCGCCGCCGGTTGCGGAGGGATGCCAGAGCGAGCCCGGCCATGACGGACGCCTCGAGCGCATGCCCCATAGCGTCGATCACCGACACCGTCAGCTTGTCGGACTCGATGGCGTAGTCGAAAACGTCGCCGCCCACCTCGTACGCGGGAACGAGCTGTCCCGCGACGGTGAACTCGGGGCAGCGGAAGGCCCGTGCGGGCAGCAGGGCCCACTGCATCTCGGCCGGCAGGGAGAGCTGCCGATGGCGACGGGCGCGTTCGAAGGCGTCCGTGTACCGGGCCGCGGAGTACAGAACGTACGAGACAGTGGTGGCCACCGCCTGCAGCGCATCGAGAGTCGGACGATCCGGTCTGACGCGCATTCGTACTACCAGTACGCCGAGCCTCTCGCCCCGCATCGAGACGGGCAGGTAGACCGTCTCGGAGTCTCCCGCGCTGCCGGTAGGGGCCTCGATCGGCCTCTGCTCCCGAAACGAGGCGCCAGCGTCGGTGCCGTCGATCTGGAGGCGTTCCAAGTGCTCGACCGGAAGATCGTCCAAGCGACGGAGCTCTGTCTGGTCGTAGTCCGCTACCAGGAGCCGGGTCTCGATCGCTCCGAACCCCGAACTGAGTTGGTTGTGGAGGATCTGCAACATCTCCGATGGATGTGCCTGATCCAGGGCCAGCAGCACATCGTCGGTTCCTTTTCGAATCCGTTCGTCCCCAGTGGTGTGTCCCGTCGGTTACGACCGCCGGGGATCGTCACCGCACGATGCGGCTCCAGCAGAACTTGCTGCGCGAGGCAACCGTAGCGGACCCCGGCCAGGCGTTCCATCGCTTCATCTCGTCGCACCTATCGGAGCGCCTGTTCCGGCGGCGCAGGGCCGCCCGGTACGGACATGCCGATCCCGGCCTGGCAACCACGGCGAGGCTTGGGAGGCCGATGAATGGGGACGCCCCCTGCTCGGCTGGACGCTTCGATGGGACCTACCTCCAGCCCTGCTACGTCCGATGGGGAAAGAAGATCTCGTGCTTTCCCGTGAACCGAGCCAAGAACGCCGGCGACAAGCCGAAGTTGACATCTGACATATCGGCCAGTTGAGAGGGGTAGCAGGCGATCGTAGCCAGTTTGCGATCGACATAACCGCTGGTGCTGATCAATTGAGGACGAGAGCTGGCAAGGGCCAGCCGCAACCAGGGGCGTGGGCGTTCCCACTGCCAGATCGGGTAGGTCAGGAGCCGGGTGCCGGTACCCGCCACAACCGACGCCGCCGCCCTGCCGACCGCGGCGTGATCCGAATGCGGATCGGTCGGAGACGTGACCAGCAGCTCCTCGTAACAGCCGGCGCGCAGGGCATCCGCCAAAGCGTCGGCGATCCCCTCTTCACTCTCGGCAAGGTGCCCGTCGGGAAGGTCCAAGGACGTGACTTCGTCGTGGGGCAGCCCGAGGACCTCGCACGCCGCCGCCAACTCGGCCGCGCGCACGGTCACGTTCTCTGCGCTCGACCGTTCCGGAGGCCAGCCGCCGCCACCGCTGACCACCACCAGTGACACTCCGGCGCCCGAGTCGATCTTGCGCATGATGGTCGCAGCGCAACCCAGCGTTTCATCGTCCGGATGGGGAGCCACCACGAGGCAGGACCGCCGTGCTGTATCGGCTGTCCGATCTGCCCCGGCCGCCTGGAGCAGCGTGCCCAACGCGCCGGCTGCCGAGCGCTTTGCTGTGGCCGTCATGCGCCAGCGGAGAGCGTGATCACCTCCCGCAGCTCTCGAAGTCGACCTCAACTCGGTTCCCTGTCCCGGCTGCCGGAGATCGGCGAGAGTGCCGTTACCGACAGCAGTGGCCGCATGGAGACCATCATGCCACCAGTCGGGTCCCGGCACGACCGATCAGGGCGCAGGGTCAGTTCCGGCCTCTCCAAGCTTTCCAAGCAGTGCCTCCGCCCGTCTGCGGGGAGTGCCTCGTCGAGGCTCGCCCAACCCTCCCCCACCGGGCGGCACGGCGAAGGAGCTCCTTCGCCGTCGTGGTGACGGGGAGGGCATGCGCCAGCGGAGATCGAGACAGGACGCGGCAAGAACGAGTTACGTCAGGCCTGCGATGTCTGTGGATGCGGCGAGGCCGCGAGGTTCTGCGGGCGCCACCGGGACCGGGTCTTCGCCTCGCTCGGCAAAGCGCTGGGGGACCTGACGACGAGAGGCTTGCGAAGCGCCCGGCCTGGGGGCGCTGTCGTCGACCCGGTTCTCGTCCCCCCCGTCGGTACGTCGCTCGGTGATTGGGATCTCGTCAGGGGACACCTGCGACACTTTGCGGCCGGGGTCCCACGTCGCCAACCTGTGGGAGGGGGCTACGGCGCCCTTCTTGGCCATCCGGGCGGCCGCCATCGTCACCACGCTGGGCGGGAACATACGCACTCCAGTGGCCAGGTGTCCCGCGACCTCCGGCCAAGGGCGGCCGGCCAGGTGAGCATGGTAACCACGGGAGAGGGCATGCCGGGCGTATCCATGGCGCACGGTGAGGCTTCCGCGCCACGCCTGCAGCCACAGGTCCCACTCGCCCGAAGCGAAAGCTGCCTTGCGGTTGTCCGAGAAGACTCTCATTGCGTCGTAGGCCTGGCGCACGTAGTCGTGCGAGTAGCTGTCCGGATGGAATCGGCACTTCGCCAGAACCTCTTCCACCACGATGCCCGTCCCGCTGTAGAGCATGCGGAGAGCCAAGTCGACATCTTCGGCATAGCGGAGGGTCGGCCTATATCCTCCCAAGCACAAGAACCAGTCTCGATTCACCATCAAAGAGCTCGTGGTGACTGAACCGTGGTCCGACACGACGTCTCGGTAGGACAGATGGCGGATGGGCCTGCGGACGACGACGTTCAGATCCGCATCCACGCCAAGCACCCCCGAGTAACAGAAGGTGGCGTTACCGTATAGGGAGAATGCCTCGATCTGCCTTTCGAGCTTCTGCGGCTCCCATAGGTCGTCCTCGTCCAAGAAGGCAACATGCTTGGCAGTAGCCGCCACTGCTCCCGAGTTGCGTGCCCAGCTAGGCCCCTGGTTCGGCTCCTTCACACAGCGGACCCTCGGATCAGATCGAATGACGGAAGTGAGATCCACCTGAGCGTTGTTGTCCACGACGATCAGTTCCCAATCTGCCAATGACTGGGCTACGACAGACCGGACCGCTTCTTCGAAGTACCGTCCGCCCCTGTGAACGGGCATTACGACCGATACCAGCGCCACTACACACCCCCGGCGATTCTCTGGGACTCACCATCGAGGAACGTGTTGCGGCCTCCATTCGGCTGGGGCCCTTTAGACCGAAGTTACGCCCCTGTCTCTCGTAGAAACCACCCATGATCAGGTCGTTGGTATTTCTCAAGGTCGGAAGCTGTAGACACTAACGTAGTGACTGATCTCGTGCTGAGTGGTACAATGTCCTTGTGCCCAGCCGTGGTGGTGCCATGCATGTGTCGACAACAAC
>JAJYPS010000135.1 GCA_021795215.1 Actinomycetes bacterium | reverse complement strand
TGGACCCCTTCTCCTTTCTCGACAACGACTGTTGCGCTCTCCTCAGCTTCCGCTCGGCTCTGCACAGGAACCTGGGCGAGGTGATCCTGGTCCCATCGGAGAGGACGGCGAATGTCGTGAGACCCAGGTCGATGCCCACCTCTGCTCCGGTGCTCGGCAGTGCCACCTCTGCCACCTCGACCACGAACGATGCGAAGTACCTATCGCACGCGTCTTTCGTGACCGTCACCGACGACGGTGCCGCTGGCAGCTGCCTGGACCACCGCGGTAGGCGCGGTTCAGATCGGCTACCGCCTGCTGCAGCACCACAGCGGATACCTCTGTCAGCCACGCCCGCTCGGGAGTCCTCTGGGCGTCGGTGGTCACCCTCTTCTGCAGCACCCCGTCGGGGACATATGCCAAGCCCGCTCTGTGTGCCTCCTCTCGGAGCCGCAACCCGTCGTTGAAGACCACACGGGCACAGCCGAACGCTCGTGCCAGGCTCTGGCACTGTGCCGGGGTGGGATACAGGCGGAAGTTGTACCTGAGCTGCACAGCCACATCATCTCATCGGGCTGCGACACCCTACAGGGACACCCGTACTGGCAAGCACTGTCGAACAACAGGTCCGGCCAGCTTGATTCGGGGCTGCGCCCCGAGCGCCGCTTCACCACCGACCTGAAGGCCGGTGCCCTGCGCCGCTTTTAGGTAGCCGAAAGCGGGCACTCCGGAGCGCAGCGCGGGCGGCTTGTGGCTACGGTGCTGGACATGCGGCGCGTCCCATCGGTGGTGGTCGTCAATACCGGGCACGGCAAAGGCAAGTCGTCCTCCGCCTTCGGCGTGATGTCACGGGGATGGGCGCGGGGCTGGCGCGTGGCAGTGGTCCAGTTCGTGAAGAGCGGCAAGTGGAAGACCGGCGAGCGGAAGCTGGCCGACCACCTGGGCATCGAGTGGCACACCCTGGGCGACGGCTTCACCTGGGAGTCGACCGACATGGACGAGACCGCGGCCAAGGGTCGCCACGCCTGGCAAGTCGCCAGGGACAAGCTGTCCAGCGGCGACTACGACCTGCTCATCCTGGACGAGGCCACCTACGCGGTGAAGTACGGATGGGTCGACGTCGCAGACATGGTGGCCGGCGTCACGGGCCGGGCGGAGCGGACGAACGTCGTCATAACGGGGCGTGACGCTCCCGAGGAGCTGATCCAGGTGGCCGACACTGTCACCGAGATGCGAAAGGTGAAGCACGCCTACGACCAGGGGATCGGGGCGAAGAAGGGCATCGAGTACTGAGCCGTGCGCACGATCGGCGACAGCCCGCCCCCTCCGGCGTCGGTTCCTGCCGGGCAGGCCTTCTCCGGGGAGGCACCCGGTCCACCGTCGCTCCCGGACGAGCGGCGGCGACAAGCGAGAGTGACCACCGCCGCCCTGGGGCCGAGAGTGGTGGTGGCAGGCACTCACTCCGGGGTCGGCAAGACGACGGTGGCGACCGGTCTTCTCGCCGCGCTGGCGAGCAAGGGCACCAAGGTGGCGTCCGCCAAGATCGGTCCGGACTTCATCGACCCCGGCTACCACACACTCGCCACGGGTCGGCCCGGGATCAACCTGGACTCTTGGATATCCGGCGAGTGGGCGCTCCCGGCCCTGGCCGCACGGGCTGGCGCCGGTGCGGAGCTGTTGCTGATCGAGGGGGTGATGGGCCTGTTCGACGGCGCCACGTGGGGATGGGACCGGCCCTCGGCCGACGGGGGCGCGAACCAGCCCGTCCCCGCCTCCACGGCGTCGGTCGCCAAGCTGCTCGGTGCGCCGGTGCTGCTGGTGGTGGACGCCTCGTCCATGAGCCACTCGGTGGCGGCGCTGGTGTCCGGCTACGCCCACTTCGCCGACGGCGTGCAGATCGGGGGGGTCATCTGCAACAGGGTCGGCAGCGACTCCCACCGCAGGCTGCTCGGCGACGCGCTGCAACCGCTCGGCTTGCCGGTGCTGGGCTACATACCCCGCGACGACGCCCTGGTCTGGCGGGATCGCCATCTGGGCCTGGTGCCGGTGGTGGAGGACCCCTCCACGGCGCGGTCGGCACTGGACCGCCTCTCGGCGCTGCTGTCCCGCTGGTGCGATCTCGACGCGATAGCAAAGCTGGCCCGCTCGGCTCCCCGAATGGAGATTGCCGACAGCCTGCCTCGGACCCGGACCAGCGGCAGCGCCAGGATCGCGGTCGCTTCGGGCAAGGCGTTCAGCTTCGTCTATCCGGACAACCTGGCCCGGCTGGAGCAGGCCGGTGCGGAGCTGCTGCCCTTCGACCCGCTGACCGACGAGAGCCTGCCCCCGGGAGTCGGGGGCCTCTACGCCGGTGGCGGGTTCCCCGAGGTGTACGCCGGGGAGCTTGCCGCCAACGGACCGATGGTGGCGTCCGTCCGCTCCGCATGGTCACAGGGGCTGGCCGTCTGGGCCGAGTGCGGCGGTCTGCTGTGGCTGTCCCAATCGCTGGACGGCACCCCGATGGCCGGCGTCGTCCCCGCCGTCTCCGCCATGACTGCGGACCTCACCGTGGGCTACAGGAGGGCGACAGCCCGCACGGCCTCTCCCCTCGGGCCGGCCGGCACGGTGCTGCGGGGCCACGAGTTCCACATGTCGACCACCACCCCAGGAGGCACCGCGTTCGGCGTGGAGTCAAGGACCGGCACGTTCGAGGCAGGGTTCGCCGGGCCTCGACTCGTCGCCTCCTACCTCCACCTGCACCTCGGATCGGATCCCCTGCCCGCCGAACGGTTCGTCGCCACTGCCGACGCCGTCGCCACCGCCGCGGGCGGCCCACCGAGGTCGGGCGCGGGCGGGCTGCCCAGGTCGGGCGCAGGCGGGCCACCGAGGTCGGTGCACCAGTGACCGGCGAGCGGTCAGCCCCGGTGGACAGCGAGGGGGCCGGTTCGGTGCCGAGAGCCGGTTCAGGCGAAGGGTCTGGTGCCCGGCCGACTGGTCGACTGGTCGGGAGGCTCATCGGGGTCGGGGTGGGGCCGGGCGACCCGGACCTGCTGACCCGCAAAGCGGTGGCGGTGCTGGGATCGGTGGCCCACGTGGTGGCACCGACCCTGTCCGACGTGGCGGTCGGCAGGGCGGAGGCAATAGTCCGTGAGGCGCTGCCCGCCGTGACGTTGCACCGGATGGTGTTCCCGATGGACCGGGGTACACCGGGGCCCGTGGCGTCCAGCCTCCGGCCGGTCGCCGAATGGCTGTCCCAGGGTGAAGACGTGGCGTTCGTCACCCTGGGCGACCCCAACTGCTACAGCACCTTCTGGTCGGTCGTCGCCGCCCTCGAGGACTGCGGTGCGAGACCCACCGTCGAGACCGTGCCGGGGATAATGGCGTTCCAGCAGCTGTCGGCGATGATGGGCAGGTGCCTGGTAGACGGTGCGGAGCCTCTGTCGGTGGTGACCGCGCTGGACGGCACGGCAGACCTCGAGAGAGCGCTGCAGGACCCCGAAGCCGCAGTGGTGGTGTACAAGGCCGGCCGGAACATGCCCGCGGTCGCAGAGCAGCTTCGGTCGGCCGGAAGGCTGGAGGGCTCGGTGGCGGGCGAGCTCCTGGGACTGCCGGGCGAGCGCGTAGGCCCCGCGGAGTCCCTGGCGGCCACGCCTTGCACCTACCTCGCCACGGTCGCCGTGCCACCGCTGTCGCGCAGCGGGCAGGATCGGTCGTGATCAGCTTCGTCGGTGCCGGTCCGGGAGCGCCCGACCTGCTCACCGTGCGGGGGCTGCGCCGCCTGGAAGCGGCCGACCTGGTGATCTGGCCCTCCTCGCTGGTGCCGAGGGCCGTGCTCGATCCCGTGCGGACCGGCGCCACGATCTTGGACTCGGCCGGGATGACCCTGGAGGACGTGCTGGCCGCTTACGGCGAACATCCGCACTCGGCCGTCGTGCGGCTCCACTCCGGCGACCCTTCTCTCTACGGTGCCCTGGGGGAACAGATCGACTGGTGCATCACCGAGGGGCGGCCGTTCGAGATCGTCCCGGGCGTCAGCTCCCTCGGGGCGGCGGCGGCATGTGTTCAGCGGGAGCTGACGCTGCCTGGGATCAGCCAGAGCGTCGTGATCACCAGGCTCGCGTCCCGGACTGCCGCGTCCGTGCCGGAGAGGGAGTCGCTTCGCTCGCTCGCCGCCCACGGGGTGACCATGGCGGTGTTCCTCTCCGCAGCGCGACCGGAGGCGCTCGCGGAGGAGCTGGTGGCCGGCGACAGCGGCTACGACCTCTCCACTCCTGCCGCCATCGTCGTCCGAGCCACCTGGCCCGACGAGCGAGTGGTGCTCACCACCGTCGGTCAGCTGGCGTCGGAGTTGAAGGCCACCGGGGCCACGACGACCGTGCTGGTGCTGGTGGGAGAAGTGCTGGGCACCCTACGGGCGCGCCGGAGCCACCTATACAGCCCGACCTTCGCGCACGCCCACCGGCGCCGTTCCAAGCCGGGGTCCACTGTTGGACGGCCGGCTGCCGCCGCCGAGCGCCGGCGAGGGTCGGGGGCGGCGGCGGACGCCGGGGGGGCCAAGGGACCGGCGGCAGCTCCGTCGATGCGAGACCGCCCGGAGCAGTGAGCCCGACCCGTCCCAAGGGGTTGCGCAACGGTTGGACGACCGGAACCTGCGCCGCTGCGGCCGCCAAGGCGGCTGCCATCGGGCTTGTGACGGGCAGGGTGCCCGACGAGGTCGACGTGGCACTGCCGGACGGAAGGCGGGTGAGCTTCGCTGTCGAGCTGCCTCCCGGCGGCCGCCGCGAGGGGGCATCCGCCGTGGTGGTGAAGGACGCGGGGGACGACCCGGACTGCACCGACGGAGCGCGGGTGACGGCGGAGGTGGCCGCGACGGACCCGGCCGGCGGCGGGGTGACGGGCGGCGGGGCGGGCGGCGGGGTGGAGGACAGTCTGCTGTTGGCGGGAGAAGGCGTGGGCACGGTGACCATGCCGGGGCTCGGTCTGGTGGTGGGGCAGC
>JAJYPS010000134.1 GCA_021795215.1 Actinomycetes bacterium | reverse complement strand
CAGGCGGAAGTTGTACCTGAGCTGCACAGCCACATCATCTCATCGGGCTGCGACACCCTACGTCAATACATCGAGCAACAAGACAGGCCAACTTGATTCGGGGCTGCGCCCCGAGCGGCGCTTCACCACCGGCCTGAAGGCCGGCGCACTGCGCCGCTTTTAGGTAGCGCGGCCGCTCCGGTACAGAGCACCGCCCATGCCGTCACTGTTCCGGACCTGGGCGGTCCGGTGCTCGTCCCACCGTGGAGCAGCCTGCGTCCTCTGCGTCCCACATCGCTGCCGGTCCGCGACGGCCATGCAACTGCGGCGAGCACCGCATACAGCAGTGCCGCCCCTGGTGCCCCTCCGAGCAGGCCGGCGTGTCCGCTCGCTACGCCGGACCCTCTCCGAAATACCACACGCCGCCGGTCCAGACCATCGACGAGGCGAGCGCCGTCTTCGCAAAGGCAGGAAAGAGCAGCCCAAGCCCGATGGACAGTTGGGCGGCCGCGAAGACCGTGCCGGCCGGCACCGGGTGCGCTGCAATGAGATCGGATCCCCATCGCACCGCATCGGCCACGAACGCCGGTTGGCCCAGTGCAGCAGGACGGATCACCAGTTCGGCGAAGCCCTTGGTGAACATGAACGGTTGCAGCTGAAGGGCACCGTCGAGCAGCCACAGCACTCCGAGGGATATCTGGATATGCCGGCGTGTGAGGTTCATGGCTGTTCTCCTGTGACAGGTCAGTTCGCCTGTTGTTCGGCGTCGCCACCACGTTCGGATCAGTCAGCAGGCCGCCCGACCGGAGCGCCGGTGGCGTGGCCACCACGGCGGGACTGCGCCCACAGCGCCTGCCCCACGCCTGGTTCAGCCCCTGCCCCTCTGTCCAGGTAGCCGCTTCTGCGTCATCGGCTGTGACCACGCGTCCCAACCTGACGGCGAGTTGGTCGACCACGGCGCTGGGATGGCTCGAACCACGAGGCCCATCTGCCTCCCGATGTCGAGTGTCCCGGCGAGTGTGTCCTCGTTGTCGCACGCCAGGCGATGTCGCAGGCCAGGCGATGTCCCACGCCAGGCGACGCACGCCAGGCGACGCCGGCCAGGCGATGTCCCACGCCAGGCGACGCCGGCCAAAGCGGCCCGGTACCGTTCCCGAATCGTCCCGGCCGGCAGCCGACTGCAGTGTAGAAATACTGCAGTGTAGAAATGGAGTGTGCCATCGAACGGCCCACCGGACTCGTACGGCGAGGCGCTCAGCGTCCGAGACGGGCCTCGGCCCGCGAGCGGCGAGACCGGCTCGCAGAGCGCCTTCCCGGCGGCGGTGCAGATCCGCCCGGTCCGAACGGATGAGGCCGACAGGCTGTTCCGACTGAAGAGCCGTCTTGACCGGGAGAGCCGTTTCATGCTGCTCGAAGCCGACGAACGGGCCGGCATCGCTGAAGATCCGGCCGACGAGCTACGTGTGCTGGCCGAGTCGCCGAACTCCACGCTCTTGGTGGCCGAAGCCGAAGGGGAGCTGATCGGTTACGTGGAGGCCACCGGCGGACGGTATCGCCGGAACCGGGCGACGGCGGAGGTCGTCCTCGGGGTTGTGCAAGCCGCCAGTGGTCATGGCGTCGGCACGGCTCTGCTCCGACGACTGGACCACTGGGCGAGACCGGCCGGGCTACACCGCCTGGAGCTGACCGTCATGGCTCACAACCATCGAGCCCGCCGGCTCTACCGGCGCAGCGGCTTCGTCGAGGAGGGGTGCCGCCGCGAGAGCCTGATCGTCGACGGATCACCGGTGGACGAGGTCTACATGGCGAAGCTTCTGAAGCACTGACGGCGGCCGCAGGCAGGCGCCGTTCCCGGAGCACTTCCGGTTGGACGACCAGGTGGCGGAGCCCACTTCCGGTTGGACGACCAGGTGGTGGAGGCGCAGCCCGCCAGCGGCCCCTGGGCCTGGCGGAGCCGTGTTGCCGTCGCGGCGCCTCGGCACCTGGCGCCCTTGCCAGCGGCACGGCTTCGGTGGTGCGGACGTCGGTGGTCAGCTTTCTGTGCTCTCGGGGTTGGGCTGTCGTCTGCTGGCGCCAATCCCAGCCAAGGCGGCGAGGATCAGCAGGACGCCCCCGGCGTAGTAGACGGTCCGAATGCCGTAGGCGCCGGCGACCGCTCCGCCAGCGATGATGCTGACGAGCCGGGCAGAGTGCCAGATCAGGTCGAAGGCGGAGAAGACCCTCCCTCTGATGTCGTCGCGGACATGGCGCTGGATGAGCGAGGAGAACGAGACGTTGCCGGTCGACGTGCCCAGTCCGTAGCCCACCAGGGCGCCGAGGGCGGCGGGCAGCGCAGTGACGGTGGCCAGGACGAGATCGACGACCCCGCGTAGACCGAACGCGCCGAAGACGAGGCGGGTGTGGTGCTCGGTCGGTCGGAGCCGTCTCAGGACGAGGGGTCCGGTGAAGGCGCCGATGCCGATGGCGGCCAGCGCCAGGCCGAAGCCGGTGGTCGTTCCGTGCATGTGCCGGCGCACCAGGACGACGAGCAGCGCGCTGGAGGCCCCGGCGGAAAGCGCTGCGAGGCCTTGGGCGAGTGCCAGCGCTCGCAGCAGCCGGTCGGCGGCGAGCAGCCGAACGGCTTGGCGGCCCTGGTGCCACATGCTGGAGGCGATCACCGGGCGCGGCGCCTCACCGGAGCGAAGCCCCGTCAGGAGAGCGGCGCTGATGGCGAAGCTGGTGGCGTTGAGGGCGAACGCAGCGGTGTAGCCGGCGGTGCCGGCCAGCACGCCGGCGACAGGGGCGAGCACCACCTGACTGAGCACCGCCGCCGACCAGATGCCGGTGTTGGCCGCGACGAGTTGGTCGTCCCCGACCAGGTTCGGCAGGAGGGAGCCGGCGGCCGGGTTGAAGAACACCGACCCGGCAGACAGGCCGAAGGCGACGACGTACGCGATGGCGACCTGGCCGTGCCAGATGGCCAGCCCGGAGGCGAGGAGTGCCCGCGCTACGTCTGCTCCCACCATCACCTTCACCCGTTTCAGGCGGTCCACCAGGGGACCGGCGAGCGGAGCGAGCAGCATGACCGGAAGCACCTCGGCGACCACCGCACCAGAGACGCCCACGCCCGATCCGGTGAGGCGGAAGACGAGCAGCGCCACGGCGGTGAACTGCACGACGTCGCCCCACTGGCTGATCGTGCGTGCGGCCCACAAACGGCGGTACCCGGCTCGGGCGAACACCGACCGCTCCCGCCCAGTGCTCCCTCCCGCTTCCGTCACGCTCACAGCCTGGCACCTTCTCCACGGCACCCACTTCTGGGTGAGCTACGGCAAGATCGCGAGCGGATTCGAACTCTTCACACTGCGGATCGGGGCCAAGTGCACCAGCGGGCGTCGCCAGCCGCCGGGTAACCGGTTTGACCTGCGACTTCGGACCAAGGGACAGGACCGCGAGCTGCTTCGGCAGGTGGCACTCGATCCGCCTCAGCGACCACCCGCTCGGGTAGCGATCGGAAACAATGATTTGGCCGGTACATACAGCAGGGCAAGGAGCCTCTCGTGCCCAGCAGCTACGTCATGAAGGTGTCCTCCAAGCGGTGTGGGGAAGCGTTCCGGAGAGGGTGAGCATCGCAGCCGGCCCCGGGAGCCCGCTGCAGCCCGAGGGACTCGCCGCCTACCGAGAGGTCCTGGACTGTGCGACCGGGACCCGGCTGAGCCGATGACTGCCGCCGATCGGATCAGGCGCAGCGCCGACACGACAGTCTCGCAGCCGTTTCGCAAGCCCTTGGGACGGGCCTCTTATCCCCGGAGGGTGACGCTGGATCTCGACGACGCACGCTACGACTTCGTGCACCGGGTGTCGTGGGAGACAGCACCTATTGGGAGTAGGCAGGCCAGCGTGCGCCGGAATGCCCCCTCAAGATGCACAGCAGGCCCGAGTGGCTAGGTGACTGGATCAGGACTGAGCTGGGTCGACGACGGGCAGGCCGATTGCTACAGCGGCGTCGTTCAAGCGCTGGTCATAGGCGACGAAGGCGGCCAGCCCCTCGGCCGAGGTTCCCGCCAATGTCTGCGCTGATGCCAAGTGCACGGCGTCGAGGCTGCGCAGCAACCCGTCCGCGTACCCGCCAGCGATGGAACGGATCGCCGCGTCCATATCCAGCCGGTACAAACGGGCAAGCACATCAGCCACCCGCTCCAGCGACTCCGGAGCATGACGGCGCAACGCCCGGGGGACCTCCACCTCCACCAGCGCCGAGGACACCAGAGGCACCATTGGCCGGGTCGCCAGCCAGGCCACGAGCTCAGCGCTTCCCGGTTCGCGACGGATCAACTTGACCACGGCCGAGGAATCGAGATAGATCAACAGCGTTCTTCGTCCCGTGCCTGCACCAGACGCTGGCCCACGTCCAGGGTCTCGTCGCCGTTGGCTGGGGGCATCGGGATCGGACCGGTCACAGTTGCCGCCTGGGCGCGGCCTTCTTTCACCATGCGATCCAGCGTCGGGGATCCGGCCGTAACGGGCACGAGTCGCGCCAGTTCCTTACCGCCCTTGGTGATGGTCACGGCCACCCCGTTGGCGACCTCCGCGAGTACCGCACTGGTGTGCTGGTTCAGTTCCCGCACTGGCACTTTGCGTTCCATGGACCCAACGTAGAACGCTACGTCTGACATGGCAAGAGGATGACAAGAGGGCAGTCCTCACCCGGGCGGGATCGTGTACAGCGGTCATCGCCGCGACAGCGCTGGAACGTGGTAACCGCCCGGCTGGCCGGCCGTCCACTGCAAGGCGCCTACGCAGCCAGCGAGGGGAGAGAGCAAGGAGATATGAGATGACCAGACTCGGCGAGATCTTCGCCGGGCGGGCTGCTGCTACCTATGGGAGATCACCTGGATGGAGCCGTCGAGCTAATAAGTCCCTTGCCCGTAGGTCTGGGAGGAGGCAACCCCTAGGAGCGTGGGTCAGAACCCGCCCCGCCCGATCTCGCCGGTATCAGCGTCGGCGGCCGGTGACGTCGGCTCGAGCGATCTCGATTCGCGATGT
>JAJYPS010000133.1 GCA_021795215.1 Actinomycetes bacterium | reverse complement strand
ACCCGTGGCAGTACGAAGTGATATACGTGAACCGCGCCAAGGTCGTGTGCAAGGCCCGTGGGCTGGCCCTATCGGCGGAGATGGCCGAGATGGTGTACGACGTCGACTACTACGTCCACGTCGACAGCCCCGACGACGCCCTGAAGCTGGTCCAGCACATGCCCATGACCGGCTGGACGATGACCCGGGACGACCTGAACAACTACGCGGGCCCGGTGGTGGAGCAGGCGGTCAACCAAGTCGTCCAAGTCAATCCGCTCGAACGGGTGAACGAGAAGATCCACGAGATAATCGAGCTCGTCCGCGGCCACCTGTCCGACTTCCTCTCCGTCTACGGCATCACGCTCAATGACATAAAGGTGCTGATACGTCCGGCGGACGAGAGGATGCGGGAGCTGATCTCGCTGCGCGCTTTCGGCCTGTCGGAGCTGGACGCGGTCCGTTACTACGTCGCACTACGGATGGCGGAGAAGGGCCTGGTCTCCGCCCCCAACATGGCGGTCGGGCTGCCCTTCACGATGGGCGGTCCCCAGATGCCGGGCTACGGGCCTGGGATGTGGAGTGAAGCGGTCGCCCCGGCTGCCGACCGATAGGTTCCCAGCTATGGGATGGTTGTCCAAGAAGTTCGAGGCCCAGGACGACAAGGACCGCCAGGGTGTCTCCCGGTCCGAAGACGCTCTGGTCCGCCAACGGGCGGCGCGGGCGCTGGGTGACGCCGCCTCCGGGCTGAGAGCTGCTGCGGCGACGTGGCGGAGGACCATGCTGCCCCCTCCCAGCCGGGAGAACCCCTCCCCTGCTCCGGACCTTGTGGCGGTAGCAGTCCGGGCAGAGGCGGCGGCAGCCCTGGCCAGCGACCTGTCCAGCCGGCTCCACGGCAGCGAACTGCTGGCGTCGGACAGGGTGTCGAACCGGCTCCGCCCCCCGGACGTCGCCGAGCTGGAGATGTTCGACCGCCGTGCCGTCGACGACGCGGAGCACCTGCGGGCCGTCGTCGAGCAGGCCGCTTCCACCTCTCTCGCCGATTGGCCGGTGGCGGACGTCGAGCGGCTGCTCGCCTCGGTCCAAGCCGCCCTGGCGGACCGTCGCCGCTTCCTCGACAGCATGATCTGAACCGGCCGGTCATGGGCCGACCGTCTCCCGCCGTCAGCGGCGTCAGACCTTGGCCGGGTCCCAGTCCGGGTCCGGGCTGTCCAGGTCCGGGCTGTCCCCGTAGGAGTTGAGCCGCTGGTCGGCATACCGGTCGCCCTTCGCCACCCCCGGAGGCACCAGCTCCGAGAGCTGCGCCAGCTCGCCCGCAGTCAGCTCCACCGAGCCGGCGGCGACATTCTGCTCCAGGTAGCTCCGCCGCTTGGTCCCCGGAATGGGCACCACGTCGGACCCCTGTGCCATCACCCACGCCAGCGCCAGCTGGCCCGGAGTGCAGCCCTTCGACTCCGCCATTCCCCTCACCCTGTCCACCAGCGCCATGTTGTGGTCGAAGTTGTCGCCTTGGAACCGCGGGCTCCCCGTCCGGTAGTCGTCCGAGCCAAACTGGCTCCGGCTGGCTATGGCGCCGGTCAGGAACCCACGACCCAGCGGGCTGAACGGGACTATGCCGATGCCCAGCTCCCGTGCGGTGCTCAGCACTTCGCCCTCGATGTCGCGGCTCCAGAGCGACCACTCGCTCTGCAGCGCCGCTATCGGGTGCACCGCCGACGCCCGCCGCATCGTCGAGGCGCTCGCCTCCGACAGGCCCAGATAGCGCACCTTCCCTTCGGCCACCAGCTCCGCCATCGCTCCCACGGTCTCCTCGATCGGAACGGTGGGGTCCACCCGGTGCTGGTAGTAGAGGTCGATACGGTCAGTCCCCAACCTGCGCAGGCTCGCTTCGCACGCCGACCGGACGTACTCCGGACGACCGTCGATCGTCAGGGAGCCGTCGGCTCCTCTTCCGAGGGAGAACTTGGTGGCCAGCACCACCTGGTCGCGTACGGGTGCCAGCTCCCGACCGACCAGCTGCTCGTTGTGACCGCTGCCATAGACGTCCGCCGTGTCGAAGAAGAACACCCCCAGCTCCAGCGCCCGCCTCAGCGTCGCCGCCGACTCCTCCTCGTCCGCAGGTCCGTAGGACTGGGACATCCCCATGCACCCCAGTCCCTGCTCGGACACCTCCAGGCCCGATCTGCCCAACCTCCTGGTGCCGGCGGTGGGCGCCTGTGCTCCCGTCGTCGAGGACCCACCTCCCATGCTCTGCTGGTCTTCTCCCGTTCTCGGCGTGACGTTCGTCTGCATGAGCGACCTATACCCCTTCAGCCGTCGAACGTGTACCGGGCCGCTCGGGGCACTCGAGTCGTTCGGGCACCGTCCGGCGGCACTGCCATTCGCAGCACCCTCCGATCGGCAGCCCCGGCAGCCCCGGCAGCCCCGGCAGCCTCCGTCGACCCAGGTGCGGCGTCGACTCCCGACTGGGTGGGGATTCCCGACTGGGTGGGGATTCCCGACGGGGTGGCGACTCCCGAGTCGACGGGTACAGCCGAGTCGTCCTCCGCAAAGATGAGGCAACCGTCCCGGCGCAGCTCCAGCGCCACGCCGGTCCCCCTGCCGTGACGGCAGACGTCGAACACCCCCATCAGCAGGTTGCCTCCGGGGACCGCCAGGACGTGGTCGTAGCCCCGACCCCTGAACGCCACGTCCACCACCACGCCCGGCATCACAGTGGTACGGGGACGATCCGGTGACGCAGAGATATCGCCTGTTGCGCCGTCCTCGCCGTCCTCACCGCCCTCGCGTCGGACGATGGTCACCGCCGACGGCCTTACCAGCACGCGCGCCGGCCGACCGTGCACGGGCGGCGACGCCCCGGCAGCTCTGCCCGGCACGACCTGGCCGTGGACCCTCACCCCCGGCGATCCGTCGGGGCCGAACTGCACCGTGCCTGCCAGCTCTCCGGCCAGTCCCGTGAAACGAGCGACGAACGGCGACGAGGGCTGGTCGTACACCTGCTCGGCCGTGCCGTACTGGGCCAGCCGCCCTCCGCCCAGCACTCCCACCCGGTCGGCCAGGGCGAAAGCCTCCCCCTGGTCGTGGGTGATGTACACCGCCGTCGCACCGGCCTCCCTTGTAAGCGTGGAGATCTCGATCCGCAGACGCTCCCGCAGGTCGGCGTCGAGGCTCGACAGAGGCTCGTCGAACAGCACCAGACCCGGCTTGGAGACCAGCGCTCGTGCGAGTGCCACCCGCTGCTGCTCCCCTCCGGACAGGTCGCCCGGGTAACGGTCCTCGAAGCCGGCCAGGCCCACTCGCTCCAGCATCTGCGACACCCGGGTCCGGACCTCCTTCCGACCGAGGCTCGACCGGCGAAGGGAGAACCCCACGTTCGCCGCTGCGGTCATGTGAGGCCACAGCGCATACTCCTGGAACACCATCGCCAGGTGGCGCCGCTCCGGCGGCACGTGCACCCGCTCGCTCCCCACCAGCTGCTCGCCTATCCGGATGCTGCCCTGGGACAACTGCTCGATACCGGCTATGCACCGCAGCAGCGTCGACTTGCCGCTGCCCGACGGACCGAGCAGCACGGTGAAGGAGCCGGGTTGGACCTCCATGCTGAAGTCGACCAGAGCGGGGGCCGACCCGTAGCGCTTGCCAACCGCCTCCAGCGCCATGCCCGGCGCTGTCACAGAACCCTCGCCCCCACCCGTGCCCAGCCGCGGGGCGCCGCCAGCCGGTAGGCGACCAGCACGGCGACTATGACCGCCACGTCCATGGCCAGTGCCACGACCGACAGCGCCGTGCCGTCTATCAGGTCGGACTTGTTGAACACCTGCACGATCGCCACGGCGACCGTCTTGGTGCCCGGTGGCGACAGCATCTCCGATGCGGGCAGCTCCAAGAAGGTGGTGGCGAACGTGTACAGCCACGCCCATAGCAAGCTGGGCGCGACCAGCGGAAGCGCTCCCCTGGTCCAGGCCCGGACCAGTCCGGAGCCGTGCACGCGGGCTGCCGCAACGGTCGTGTCCTGCACCTGGGACATCGGCCCCATCAGCACCCTCGACGTCGAAGGCAGCGCTACAGCCATGTACGCCATGCCCAGCAGGGTCAGCGTCCCGTACAGGTGCACTCCGAGGGCGGCGACCAGGGGAAGGTTGTAGGCGAAGATGTAACCGGCGGCGAGCACGATCGCAGGCAGCGCAATTGCGGCCAGCAGGGCCGAATCGAGCAGTGCGCCCGCAGCGGTCGCCCGCCGGGCGGACAGCCGTCTCGCCACCAGCGCCGCCACGAACAACGTCGCCGTCGCATTCACCAGCGCCATCCGGAGGGACAGGACGACCGGCCCGGCGAGGCCCGACCCTCCCAGCACTCCGGAATAGGCGGTGAAGCTCAGGTCGGACAACGACGGGCGGGCGAACGGCGGCAGCAGCGACGTCAGCAGGGCACCGGCCGCAGGCACTGCCAGTGACGCTGCGAAGAACGCTGCGACGGCGGAGGCCACTGCGAAAGCTGGGACGGTGGGCAGCTTCCGCGGCGGGGAGAAGCGGGCCCTGCCTCCCGCCACGGCGAACGACTTGCCGCCCACCAGCCGCCGTTGGACGGCGAGCGCCAGCACCACCGAGGCGACCAGCATCCATCCGATCGCAGCTGCGACGGGGAAGTTTGCCGGATAGTTGGCCAGAGCCGCGTACAGGTTGTACGTCGCCACCGGAAAGTTCGACGCCGGGGCGATCACCGCTGCGGTGCCGAAGTCGGACATGGACTCGGCGAACACGATGACGACGGACGACAGCAGCGCCGGAAGAAGTGCCCTGGCCGCCACGACGGCCGCACCCGCCGGACCGCTTCCGTGGACCCTGGCCGCCTGCTCGTGCGTCCGTCCGAGCGCGGCCAGCGGGCCGGCAGTGGCGAAGTAGCCGAACGGCACACCTTTGATGGCCAGCACGAGCACGTAACCGGCCGGGCCGAAGAACAGCGAATCGAGCCCGGAGGAGTGCAGCCCCATCGCCGCCAGGACCCCTCCCCTGCCCAGCACCACCTGCCAGCCGACTGCGATCAT
>JAJYPS010000041.1 GCA_021795215.1 Actinomycetes bacterium | reverse complement strand
CATGGCGCCCCCGGCAGGACTCGAACCTGCGGCCCGCTGCTTAGAAGGCAGCCGCTCTATCCAACTGAGCTACAGGGGCAGCTAGAAGTCCAACCTACTTGGACAGCGGCACTCTCCCGTGGCACACGCGGAAGCTGTCACTGGCAGTCCGCAGTCCGACTTCGCTTCCGTTCCGCGGCGACAACGCTTATGCTCGTCACTGCTCTCTCAGGTTCATGGCCGAGGAAGCACGATGGTGGCCGTAGCTCAGTTGGTTAGAGCGCCAGGTTGTGGCCCTGGAGGTCGGGGGTTCAAGTCCCCTCGGTCACCCCGATGCCGGTAGGCGAGGCTTCTCCCTCGTCGACTCGCCGCTAGCATTCGCACGGCGCGCCTCTAGCTCAACGGCAGAGCAACGGACTCTTAATCCGCAGGTTCTGGGTTCGAATCCCAGGGGGCGCACTTGCCGGCCGTCCAGGTGTCGCCGGCGAATTTGCTGCAGCGCTCGAAGCCCGGTCAGCCCTTGGGGCTGGGCGGCTGGAACCCGTATTTGCGGTACAGGTCCTGTGCTGTGGCACCCCGCAAGAACTGGATGAACGCAGAAGCGGCGTCAGGATGGGAGGCACCTGCTACGGGGGCGATCGCATAGTGCCCCTGCTGATTGTGCTCGGCAGCGATCCGCACTCCTTCGATCCCGTGCCCGCTTCTCTCGTGGAACCTGGCCTCGGTCGCCCATGCCAGCGCGACGTCCACCGTACCGTCCTGCAGCCAGACCGGGCTCTCCCGATGGTGGATCGTGTTCATGAGGGTCTCTCCGGCTTCCAGCTTCTCCCGAGTCAGACGCCGAAGCAGCTCCTCGCCGCCAGCCTCCACCAGCGCCGCCTGGACCAGGCGCCCCACCCCCTCGGTTGCCGGTTCCGGTAGCGCAACCCGCAGCCCTGGACGGTCGAGGTCCGCCAATTTCTCGATGCCCTGGGGATTCCCCTCGCGCACCAGCATCTCCAATTCGTTCGTTGCGTACTCCTGATGATCACCGACCAGTCCTTCCGCCTTCAGCCGATCGAGTGCTGCCGGCGAAGCGGCCAACGTGTCGGGCCGCACCGTCAGCCGCAACAATCCCATGTCCAGCCCTCCGCTTCGCAGCTGCTCCACCAGCACTCCGGGGGGAAGCGTCTCGTAGTAGACGCCGCCGGCGAACCCGGTCTGCCCGACGAACGAGGCGATCAGGTCCGGCATCACCATGAACTGGTTCCCGGCCATGAACGCCACCAGTCCGGCCGAGCACGGATCGCCACAGAGATCCTGCACCATGTCGAACGGCGCTACGGCGAAGCGAGTCCCAGCGCTGGCCGTGCCGATGCCCATCGCCGTTTCGGCCCCTTCGGTCTCCTCGGCTCCTGCCGAGGCCGCGTTCGTGTCGGTCCATCCTTCCGGCCTCTCATCCCCGCCCGCTCGAAGCTCGGTCACTCGATCACTCCTCTCTCTGGCCCGGCCCGCCCACCATGGCGCTCCGTCCCAATCTTGTCCATGTACGGTTCCGGTTCGTGGCACCATACCCTGGGGGGTATTGAACGTGTGGTCGCGGGGGAGCGGCCGCAGAACATGACAACCTGATTCCACAACGCGAAAGGAGCCGGCCCGTGAGAGCGCTACTCGCTTCCCCCCTGGGCTTCCTGATCGGTCTTTCCCTCGGAGCACTCGGAGGAGGCGGATCGATCCTGGCAGTGCCGGTCTTGGTGTACGTAGCGGGCCAGGGCGCCAAGGCTGCAACGACCACATCCCTGGTCGTCGTCGGGGCCATCTCCTTCGGCGGCATGATCGCCCACTGGAGAGCAGGAAGGGTCAAGGGCGGTGCCGGCCTGGTGTTCGGCTTCGCCGGAGTTGGTGGTTCACTGGTCGGGTCGGCATTGAACAGGCGGGTGAACCCCCAGGTTCTGCTTCTCGGTTTCGCCGCCCTGATGGTCGTGGCCGCTTGGCGCATGCTCGCCAGCCAGAAGGCCAAGAAGGGAACCCCCGCCAGCGATCCTGACGACCTTCCGATCCACGCTCAGGCAAATGTGGGCGCCGGTGCTCTCGTTGCCGCACCGGCCTCCCACCGCTCTCTGTCGGGAACTTCCGGCCTGGCCGGTTCTGACGGGCCGGTAACAGTCGGCGGGCAGCCCAAGAGTGGCGTGGCGTCGCAGAGCTTCATCCAGACCGCGGTACGTGTGGTGGTCGTCGGGACCGTCGTCGGTTTCATGACCGGGTTCTTCGGTGTCGGCGGGGGCTTCGTCGTCGTGCCTGGCCTGGTGCTCGCCCTGCGGTTCGACATGCCCGTAGCCGTCGGCACCTCGCTCCTCGTGATCGTCGTGAACACCATCGTCGCCCTGGCTAGCCGGCTGGCCACCACGGGCATCCCTTGGGGCGTAGCCATTCCGTTCACCGTTTCCGGTCTCCTCGGCGTGGCACTGGGCAACCGGCTCGCCAGCAAGGTGTCCGGTCCGGTGCTGGTCCGCTGGTTCGCGGCGTTGCTGGTGGCCCTCGCTGCATACACCGCCATCAGGTCCGGCATGGCGCTTGCTTGATCCCCGATGCGCTCTGGACCGTCGCTTGCCTCACTAGAAGGAGCAAACTTCAAGCAAAGGCGTAAAACGGACAGTACCCTCGGGCTCCGTGAAGCTTGCCCTTGAAGTCGATCCGGCCCCAGCGGCCCGTTCCCCTCGGAGCGGTGGCCGCAATCGGCCCTCAGCTCCGGACCGCATCCGCAAAAGGTCCATCCGCCAACTTCCCTGCCGGAACCGGACTCCCCGCCAAGGTGTCAAATCGTCGTGAGAAGGAAGAGCGTCCTCGTTGGAGTGCTTGCTTTGGCGCTGTCCGGATGCGCCTCCGGAGGCAAGCCCACCAGAGCCACTTCGCCAACCACGGCCGCCTCCCACTCCGGTAGCCACAAGGGAAAGGCGACCAAAGCCACTACGGCGAACCAGCCGAGTGGCACCACTTCGACCACTGCCGCCGCAGCCGGCGGAGGTGTCGGCGCGTCCGCTACTGCATCCTGCATAGCGTCCGGTGCCGCCAGCGCTCCCGCCAATCAACCGGACTTGACTTCGGTCCAGTTCGTGTCTCCCGCTCAGGGATGGGTAGCGGGTCCGGGACGGGTCATGGTCACCTCGGACGGCGGTGCGCACTGGACCACCCAGTTGTCGTCCGCCAACCGGATCGGCTCTGTCGACTTCATCTCTGGCCAGGTCGGTTGGGCAGTGGCCAACTCTCACCTGCTCGGCACCACCAACGGGGGCGCCTGCTGGCGCTACCTCGGGGAGCCGGCGCAACCGCTGCGCCAGGTCCACTTCGTCTCTGCGTCCCAGGGCTGGGGGATAGCAGGCGGCGGCCTGACATTCGGCGCCGGTGGCGGTGTTGCCGGTGAGACCGGAGCGCCCGTCCCCCCGCAGTCAGGGGGGCAACTGGTACAGACCAGCAACGGAGGGGGGATTTGGTCGGCCGTCGGGACAGCTCCTGCAAACGTCCAGAGCGTCTGCTTCGTCACACCCACCCAGGGGTGGCTCGCTGCATCTGGCGTGATCTACCGAAGCAGTGACGGCGGTGCCAGCTGGACCGCGGTCGACAACACCAACCCGCACGGCACCAGCGGCCCCTACTTCGACCGGGTATCGCTCCAGTGCGCAGGATCGAGCTCCGTGTGGGCCGTGGCCCAGACACTCCAGGTGGCAGCAGGCAACCAGCCCTGGGCAGTCCTCCACAGCGCCGACGGCACCAACTTTGGCGTCGTGATCCAGAACCAGTTCGCACCTGGCCAGACATCCGCCACCAGCGCTCCCGGCTCGTACCCTGGTCCTTTCAGTTCGATAAGCCCCGCCTCGGTCGCTGTATCCGGGTATACCCCTGCACGCGCCAACAATCCTGCCGGTGTGATGGTGTTGAGCATGGGTGCGGTCCCCGTGCTCGCTGGGATCTCGGGAATCGGCGTGCCGACCGGCCTTTCGTTCGCTTCTTCAGCCAGGGGATGGGTCGTGGGCACCGTCAGTCCCTCCGGTTCGGGACCGGCCGTCATCGAATCGACATCGAACGCTGGAGCCACGTGGAGCGTCCAGGCCCAGGTGCCCTGAGGGGCCCGGCTCCGCGGATCGGTCGGCTCCGGGCGACGGGTCAACTCACCCGGCCCGGAGCCCGATTCTCTCGTGCCACAGCGACGTCGCGTGGAGCCTGGTCTTCAGCGGTGGCCGCCCGCATCCCGGTCCGTGGGGAAGCGCTATCGTCCCGTCCCGCCGGAGCGTGAACGGCTCCGTCAGGTCCTCTGCGAAGTAGCGGTCCGAAGCGCTGGTGTCGCCCGGCAGGTCGATGTCGGGCACCGAAGCGACCGCCAGGTTCACCGCCCGGCCCACGCCCGTCTCCAGCATCCCGCCCACCCACGCCGACATGCCCAAGGTGGCCGCCACCGATGCGGTCCGCCGGGCTTCCAGTATCCCGCCCATGCGACCCGGTTTGACGTTGATCACCCTGGCGGCGCCGAGGGCTGCCGCCGTCTCCACGTCGGCCACGCAACGGATGCTCTCGTCCAGGCATATCGGCGTCCCCAGGCGTGCTGCGAGCGCCGCGTGCTGCACCAGCAGCTCCGGCGCCAGCGGCTGCTCCACCATCTCCAGCCCGAACTCGTCCACCTCAGCCAAGAGATCGAGCTGGTCCATGCCGTACGAACCGTTCGCGTCCGCTTGCAGCGCTGCGTCGGGGAACGCTCTGCGCAGCGCCCCCATCACGCTTCCCTCCGATCCGGGAAGCAGCTTCGCCTTCACCCGGCGGTATCCCTGCGCCAGGTAGGCGCCCGCCTCCTCGACCAGCTCCACCTCCGCCGGTTCGCCTGCAGGCGGCGAACCCACGCTGACGCCGCACTCCACCGTTGCCCGCACCCCTCCGAGCCAGGTCGAAAGGGACACGCCGCCCTCCTGCAGCCACGCATCCATCACGGCTGCCTCCACCGCCGCCTTCGCCATCCGGTTCCCTCGCACCGCGTCCATCCGCTCCCCCACCTGATCCGGGTGGTTCAGCGGGCCGCCTGCGACGATCATGGGCACCAGGAGCTCCGAGATGCACCTCCGGGCGGATGGCAGCCACTCCTCCGAATAGCCCGGAGCGGGACCGGCGGCGCACTCGCCCCACCCGGTGCATCCTCCGGACGAGCCGACCGCCACCAGCAACGCCTGCTTGGCGGTCACCGTCTCCCTCGCCGACCGGAACGGGCGCAGCAGCGGAAGCGAGACCATCCACAGCTCCACCCGCGCGATCCGCAGCGTCACCCCGCCCGGTGCAACAGGAACCCACATGGCGAACCACTGTCGCAGATCGAGGTTTGCACCGCCCGCCGCTCGAGGGAATTGTGTCCCCTGTGCACCTGCCCGTGATGCCTCCCGTCGAACCCATGCTGGCTCGCCCCGCCGTCGCGCTGCCCGAAGGAGACCAGTGGAGCTTCGAGCCCAAGTGGGACGGCTTCAGGGCGGTCGTCTTCCGCGACGGCACCGAAGTTCGGATCGACAGCCGCAACCAACGGCCGCTCGGGCGATACTTCCCAGAGCTGATCGCTGCCCTGAGGGGAAAGGCACCCGACAGAGTCGTGCTCGACGGCGAAGTAGTTGTTCCAAGTCCCAGCGGGGCGCTCGACTTCGATGCGCTCCAGGCACGGCTCCATCCTGCGGAGTCCAGGGTCGAAAGGCTGGCCAGGGAGACCCCGGCCAGCTTCGTCGTGTTCGACATCCTCGCTTTCGACCAACGGGACCTCCGGTCAGCACCGTTCTCCGAGCGGAGACGGCTCATAGAGGCCATCTTCGGAGAGTCGCCGGCCGCCACGGAGCACCGGTCGGCGTCCGAGAGCCGGCTCCAGGCACCCGCGCCCTCTTCCGGAGACGTCCAAACCGCTCACCCTTCGCCCGACGTTCTCCTCACTCCGGCCAGCACATCCCGGCTGACTGCCTCGGAGTGGTTCGGCCGGTTCGAGGGTGCCGGCTTCGACGGACTCGTCGCCAAGAGCCTGACCGACCCGTACCTACCGGGTCAGAGAGCGATGGTCAAGGTGAAGCACCGCCGGACGGCCGATGTGGTCGTGGCAGGCTTCCGTTGGAAGAGCCCCGGAGCCGCCGTTGCGTCGTTGGTGCTCGGCCTGTTCGACCAGGATCACGTGCTGCACCATGTCGGCGTGGCATCGTCGTTCACCGACGCCACCCGCCGCTCCCTCGCCCAGCTGCTCCAACCGCTGGACCTGCCCTCTGGGGCGGCCCACCCGTGGGTCGGGACCGGCGCCGACTCGACGCACGGTCCCGGTCCGACCAGCCGGTGGAGCGCCAAGCGGGACCTCAGCTTCACTCCGCTCCGCCTCGAACTGGTCGCCGAAGTCGCCTACGACCAGCTCCAGGGACGCCGCTTCCGCCACTCCTCTCAGTTCGTCCGTTGGAGACCGGACAGGCGACCCGACAGCTGCACCTACGATCAGCTCGACGTCACTCCGCCTGCCGAGCTTGCATCCGTCTTCGCACGACCTCCACGAACGTGACCGGTCGATCGGCGGTCGGTTGGCCGGGATGCCGCCTCGGCCGGCCCGGCCCGATCAAGGTCGGGGAAACGCCGGCTTCCTGAAACGGGGCGGCAGCGGAGCGTCGGGTATTCCTTCCGCACGATCCCGTTGGGCCAACTCCAGCAGCGGTGCGAGGTCGAACCGACGACTCTCCATCCCTTCCCAGGCGTCACCGTGGCGGCTCACCAGGGCCGGCACCGTGGAGATGTTGAACTGATCCGGCTCCACGTCGTCCACCTCGTTCCACCGGAGCGGGAACGACACCCTCGCATCCGGTGTGGCCCGCACCGAGTAGGCCGACGCCACCGTGCGGTCCCTGGCGTTCTGGTTGTAGTCCACGAACACCTTCTCGCCCCGTTCCCGTTTCCACCAGGCGGTCGTCACAACGTCCGGCATTCGTCGCTCCAGCTCCCGTCCGAGTGCCAGCGCCGAGCTCCGAACGTCCTCGAAACCTGCCGGCGGCTCTATCGGGACGTAGATATGGATGCCCCGCGACCCCGACGTCTTGGGCCATCCGGTGATCCCCATCTCGCTCAGCACCTCGTTCACTGCCGCCGCCACCGAGCGCACCTGAGCGAAGGGCACTCCCGGCTGCGGGTCCAAGTCGATCCTCAGCTCGTCCGGCCGGTCCAGGTCGCTTTCGCGCACCGGCCAGGGATCGAGCCCGATCGCCCCAAGGTTCACAGCCCAGACGACATGGGCCAGGTCCATCGGACAGAGCTCGTCGGCGTACCTGCCGCTCGGGAAGCGAACCTTGGCCGTCCGAAGCCACGGCGGCCTCCGCTCGGGCACCCGTTTCTGGAAGAAGAACTCACCCTCGGCGCCGTCCGGATAGCGCTTCAGCACGGTCGGCCGGCCGCGGACCCCGTCCACCACGCACTCCCCGACTGCCAGGTAGTAATTGACCAGGTCAATCTTCGTCTCTCCCCGCGCCGAGAAGAACACCTTGTCCGGGTTGGACACGCTCACCTGCCTGCCGCACACCTCGACCTCGATCGGCTTCGGCGCCATTCCGTCAGCCCCCCGCTCGTCGGTTCCTGGCCCACTCGGCCTCCGCCTCACCCAGCCGGGTCGAAGGTGGCGCGTCCACGATGGGCCACAGCTCCTCCGCCACCCTCCGCCAGTTCGCTTCCGAACCGAGCTGAGCCAGCACCGCGTAAAGGCCCAGATTGATCCGTTGAACCACCACGAACATCGACGGCACGTTGCAGTACTTCACAACCGGGTCCGACACGGCGAAGAGCTGCCTGGCCACTCGGGATGCGAACTGTGGCGTCAGGGGAGTGGTCCTGTCGGTGCTGACCAGCTCGTAGAACCGGCTGTAGAACTTGACCACGTCCTCGGTGTCCAGCGGCGCTCCCCGCGCAAGCAGGCCCACGTCCTCCATGATCCGCCTGAACTGCTCGTGGTCCGGCTCCAGCACCAACGTCCGCAACATTTCCTCGAAGATGTGGATCTCAGACGGCTGGAACCGCTTCACCAACCCGAAGTCGAGAAACGTCACGTGACCACCGGGCCGGAACAGGTAGTTGCCGGGATGGGGATCGCCGTTGAACGCGTGCATCCTGTACAGGCTCCGGAACACGAACCGGAAGATGGCCTCGCCCGCCAGGTCCCGCTCCTCCTTCGGCCACTTCTCCGCCACCTCCAACCTCGAGCCGACGGCCAGCTCCATCGTCAGCACCCTCGACCCCGACAGGTCGTCCCGGATGGCCGGGATGTGGATGAACGGATGTCCCGCGTAGTAGTCGGCGAACAGCTTCTGGTTCGCCGCTTCGATCCTGTAGTCCAGCTCCTCGGTGAACCGTGCCCGCAGCTCCGTCACCAGTGCCGACGGCTCCAGCGACGGAAACAGGAGGCGCAGCGACCTTGCTATCAGGTCCGTGTTGTCGAGGTCCGCTGCCATCGCTTCCGCCACGCCGGGGTACTGCACCTTCACGGCGACCGGCTCTCCGTCCCGCGTGATCGCCCGATGCACCTGGCCAATCGACGCCGCCGCGATCGGAACCGGGTCCCACTCGGCGAACAGCGCCTCCGGACTGCCACCTAGCTCCTCCTCCACGACACCCGCCGCCAGTTCCGGGGCCATCGGAGGGGCATCCGCCTGGAGCTGCGCCATTGCGGCCCGGTAGGTCTCCGACAGACCGTCGTCCACGTAGCTGGCCATCTGCCCCAGCTTCATCATCACGCCCTTCATCGAGCCCAGCGTCTCGGCCACCTGCTGGGCCGTCCGCAGCTCCACCGAACGGTCCAGCTCCTCTCTTCTGGCCGCCGAGGCGAACACCTGGCGCGCCCGACCGGACACCTGGGTCTTGCCGACTCTCGAGCCGAGCCTCGCCAGCTGAGCCGTCCTCGCCCTCCTGGACGTCGGCACCCACGGGCGGGTGCTCCTCACCGACCTGCGGCGCCGCCGGAGAAGCCACACGCCCACCACGACCGTGCCGAACAGGGCGGTTCCCCCCGAAGCGACGGCGAGGCGAAAGCGGGCTCTGTTCGGGGATCGCACACGGGAAGTCTGCCCCACCGGAGCAGTTCTCAGGCGGCAACTCGGCAGCTGGCCCCACATCGGGGCTCGCCCGGTCCCGCCCCCCGGCAACAATGTTTTGGTCTGTCCGGCGCAGGGCATCACTCTCTGCGAGGCAACGTCCGCCGCTCGCCACATGCGGTGGGATCGAGCGGACCGAAGGAGGATGGAACAGATGGGTATCGGCGTAAGTCTTTTTTTGATCGCCATCGGGGCGATACTCGCTTTCGCGGTTCACGTCGTATTGGCAGGAATCAGCCTTACCACAGTCGGGTTCATTCTGCTGGCCGTGGGAGTGCTCGGGCTGATCGTCGCCCTCATCATGGCGGGCATGGGATCCGGACCCGGCTTCCGTAGGTCGTCATCGGTCGAGCAGACGTACGGCGACCCGGCAACCGGTCGCGTGACCCGCCGCAGCGACACCGTCCTCTGAGCCCAGTGTTCGGCGGCAAGAAGCAGGTGGCCATGCCGGAGGCCGACCAGGCCCTGCCCGGTCGTCACACGGTGATGGAGGTGCCTTCTCGGCACGCGGTTCTCGACGCCCCTCTACGCCCTCCCTTTCCGGAGGGCGTAGAGGTTGGCGGCATGGCCATGGGGTGTTTCTGGGGAGCGGAACGGCTCTTCTGGACGGTGCCGGGGGTTTACACCACTGCTGTCGGCTACGCCGGAGGCCATACCGCCAACCCCACCTACGAAGAGGTCTGCACGGGCATGACAGGTCACGCCGAGACAGTGTTGGTGGCCTACGATCCGTCGGTCGTCACCTACGACCGGCTCTTGCAGGCCTTCTGGGAAGGCCACGATCCCACGCAGGGAATGCGGCAGGGCAACGACGTCGGCACCCAGTACCGGTCGATGCTGCTCGTATGGTCCGACCCGCAGAGGAAAGCAGCTCAGTCGGCGCTACAGGAGTACCAGAGCTCTCTCCTCCAGTCCGACCGCGGTGACATAACCACCGAGATCATCCAGGGTGCCGAGTTCTACTACGCCGAGGCGTACCACCAGCAGTATCTCGCCCACAACCCGGACGGCTACTGCGGGCTCGCCGGCACCGGAGTTCCGTACCGTCCAGAAGCCCAATCGCGCTCGCTGATCTAGCTTCGACGGGCGTCGCGGCGGGACCGTTCCGAGGACGGACCGTCCGGGAATCGACCGTCGAAGGGCTCCGGGAGCCCTACGCGCTTTCACGGTTCCGCCGCACGTCGCACGTCGCACGTCTTGGCACGTCGCACGTGTCTTGGTGTTCATCGGTTCACCGACGCATGATGATCCGGTGACACCGGCATAATGGAGCGTCGTGGCCACTGACCGGGATCGCCAGGTGATCCGCTTCGGTCCGGGCCTCGACGAAGCCGACCGGCTGAAGAGGCGACGCATAACTGGCCTGGTGCTCGCCGGGCTGACCGTGATCGGCCTCGCATTGTGGTTTGCCGAGGCCGAGGAAGTGGCCGTGGCCAGAAGCGTCGTATGGATGGTTGGCCACCCGCTGGTCGCGGTGCCGATCTTCTTCGCCGGGGTCGGTGTCGCCTTGGCGATCGTCGTCGGTGCCCTCGCCCTCATGCGCCGCATGTTCCCTCCCCTACCGGGGGACCAGAACCTGTTCACCCCCTTCTTCAGGTGGCTCAACGCCGTCCCCCCCGGTGCCCCCGCCGAGAGCAGCAGCGTGTCCTCGTACCCTGCGGTTCCCGACCAGCTGCCCGACTGGGTCATCCGTTCCGCCCAGCTGCAGTCGCCGCCAGGCGGCCAGCCTCCGGCTGCCGAAGGTGAGCCGCCTCCGGCTTCCGAACCTCCGCCCAGAGCCAGAAGAATGGCAGTCGGGATGATGGTCGCGTCCGTCGCCGTCGCCGCCCTCTCCGGCGGCGTCTACCTGCTGGCAGGGCACGGACCGTCCATGCCGAGCGGCGCCAAGGCCATCGGAGCCTGTTCGCCCGCACCCTGCGCTTCCCTCGCCGGCTCCGCCCTCTACGTTTTGTCGGTCGACAACAACTACTCCCCCAACGACTTGACCCCTACCGAAAGGGGCTTCCTGGACGGCGCCCAACCGCCGGCCGGGTTCCGCTACGTCCGTGTGACGGTCCGACTCGATCCCCCTGCCGGGGTCAGAGCGCCCAACCCGGCCAAGTCCGTGAAGCTGTTCGACGGTGCCGCCGAGCGGACGCCGACCGCCCTGCTCGCCGTCGACCCTGCCTGCCACATCTCGTCGCCTCCAGCACCGCCAGGAGTGCCCCGCGGTCCGGTGTCCATGTGCTTCATAGCTCGGGACCTTCACCCCCGTGTCACTCCTTCCTTGGTGTGGATGCCGACCGGAACTCGCATCCCGCTCTGACATGCCCGTGGCGGAGCCGGAGCCGGAGCCGACCGGCGGCGACTGCGGCCTGCCGGCGCCATGCCGGAACGCGGACCGTCTTCAACGGGACGGCAGCACCAGTACCTGACCGGAGAAGATCAGGTCGGGGTTCGACGGGTCCACGAGGCGGCTCCGGTTCGCAGTCACCAGCCGCGTCCAGTACGAGGCCGTCTCCTCCACGGTCGGCTCCCTCCCCGTCGATGTGGCCAGGTACGCCTGCGAAATGGACCAGAAGGACTCTCCCCTCGTCACCGTCCACATGGCTTCGGCAGTGCGACCCGGTGCAGCGGTACCCGCCGCTGAGCGATCGGGTGCGGAGAGACCCGGTGCAGGGCGATCGGGTGCAGTGACAACCGGTGCAGCGGCACCCGGCTGTACCGCCAGTTCAGGTACGTTGCCACCCGAGGTTCCCGGTGCCCGAGCACCGCGCCCGTACCAAGAGGGCAGCACCGTCACCACCCGTACGCCGCTCGTACGGTGAGCCGACACGGATGGCGCCGACACGGATGCCGCGACCATCGAGAGCATCGAGGGCATCGAGAGCGAGGCCCCCAGAGCCATCGCCACCAGCCTCGGCACCACCGGCAGCGTCAGCCCACGCACGACTGTCCCCAGCCGCTCCAGGCGCAGCAACTGGCAGACGAGGTCCGCGGCGGTCGTGATCGCCAACCACGAGCCCAGGCCCAGCCCGACCAGGCGCACCAACGAGAACGCCAGCTCCGGCACACCCTGATGCCGAACCGGCTGCAGCCACGTCAACGGACGATACAGCGGCACGCTGTGTGCCGAAGCGGCCGACTGGGCCAGCACCAGCATCCCGCCTGCCAGTGCCGTCATCCACACGCACAGCAATCCCGCCCCGAGCAACCTTCGGGATGGTCGGTAGGCCATTGTCCCAAGCACCGAAGGCTCCGTTCCGTTCCGCCGGCTAGGGGACCGTTCGCTCGCCGCCGACGGCACTCTAGATCGAGATGCAACGGAAGCACAAGAGGGGTAATCGACGCATCAACCTCTCGAAGCGGCGTCGAGACGCTTATCCCGAACGCCCACCGCAATGGCCTGTCCCGCACGCCGACGGAACCGGACGCATGGTCATGCAGACACGCGTATAGTGATGCGATGGTCGGAGGGGTGGTGCGGGCCGCTGTGCTCGGCGGGTCGGGGTACGCAGGCGCGGAACTTCTGCGACTTTGCGCGACGCATCCTTCCATCGACGTGGTCTTCGCAGCCGCCGGAAGGGCAGCAGGAAAGCCCATCGCCGCCTCGGCGCCCAACCTCGCTCCGCTGTACGGGGACCGGCTGTTCGATCGGATGCCGGAGGGCCCCGACGAACCCGGGCTGGAAGGGGTGGACGTCCTGTTCGCCGCTCTGCCGCACCAGGTATCTGCCGAACTGCTGCCCCGGTTCGTGGGTGCCGTGGCGCATGTGATCGACCTTTCGGCCGCGTTCCGTCTGCGGGACCCCGCCGCCTATCCCCAGTGGTACGGGTTCGACCATCCGCGCCCGGATCTGCTCGAAACCGCCGTGTACGGCCTGCCCGAGCTCGGCCGCGACAAGCTGGAGGGTGCCGCCCTCGTCGCGTCTCCCGGCTGCTACGTCACAGCCGCCTCCGTGGCCCTTCAGCCGCTGGTTGCTCAGGGCCTCGTCGTCTCCGGCGGCATCGTCGTCGATGCCGCCAGCGGCGCTTCCGGAGCTGGAAGAGAGTTGCGCGACGGTACCCAGTTCTGCTCGGTGGAGGAGAACTACGCCCCCTACGGCGTGGCGACGCACCGCCATACGCCCGAGATGCAGCAGGTCATCGGGGCGGAGCTTCTTTTCGTCCCCCACCTGGCTCCCATGAACCGGGGCATCCTTGCCACCTGCTACGCAAGGCCCGTGGCCGGGGTGGACGGCGACGGTTTGCTGGACTTCCTGACCAAGGTGTACGCGGACGAGCCGTTCGTCACGGTCTCCCGCGCGCTGCCCGCCACGAAAGCAACCCTGGGCTCGAACTCGGTCCACCTCACGCTGAGGACGGACGCTCGGACCGGTTGGGTAGTGGTCATGGCAGCTCTCGACAACCTCGTAAAAGGCGCTGCCGGCCAGGCGCTCCAGTGCGCGAACGCTGCGTTGGGCCTAGCCGAGACCGACGGCCTGCCAATTCTCGGAATATTCCCATGACCGACTTCGGAGCCCACATGCAGCATCATCACCGGCAGGTACAGAGTCACCGGCAGGTACAGAGTTGAGCGTCACCGCCCCCCGAGGGTTCGTCGCGTCGGGCGTTTCCTGCGGCATCAAGTCGGACGGAGCGCTCGATCTGGCGCTGGTGGCGACGGAAGACCGCCGCCCTGTGACTGCAGCGGGGACCTTCACCGTGAACCGAGCCGCGGCCGCTCCGGTCAGGGTAAGCAGGGAGCATCTCCAGACGAGCGGCGGCAAGGCGGGTGCCGTCCTGCTCAATTCGGGCAATGCGAACGCAGCGACTGGCACCGATGGTCTCGACGTAGCCAGGCAGTCCGCCGCTCTGGTGGCGCAGCAGCTGGGCCTCCACTCCTCGGAGGTGCTCGTCTGCTCGACGGGGCTCATAGGGTTCCCACTCCCTCAGAGCGCCCTCTATCCCGGCATCCGACCTCTGGTGGCAGCTCTGGACAGCAGCCGGGAGTCCGCTTTGGCCGCCGCCAATGCCATCCTCACCACGGACACGGTACCGAGGGAGGTGGTGGTCGACGCAGGGGAGTGGTCCGTCGGCGCAATGGCCAAGGGTGCCGCCATGCTGTCTCCCAATATGGCCACGATGCTGGCGGTGCTCACCACCGATGCATCGTTGGTACCCGGCTCGCTCACCCGCGCTCTGCGAAAGGCGGTGGCGCGCACATTCAACTGCCTCAGCGTGGACGGCTGCTGCTCCACCAACGACACCGTCATTGCCATGTCGTCCGGCCTGGGGCCTCCGATCTCCGAAGAGGAGCTGACGGAGGCGTTGGCGGAGGCGTGCGATTCGCTCGCTGCCCAGATGGCGGCCGACGCCGAAGGTGCCGTTCGCACCGTCACCATCATCGTCACCGGAGCCGCAGACGACTCCCAGGCACTGCGCGCCGCCCGGAAGGTGGCCGACAGCCAGTTGGTCCAGTGCTCCCTCCACGGCGCCGACCCCTACTGGGGAAGGGTCGTGTCGGAGCTCGGCTCCGCAGCGGTCGAGTTCGAGCTGGATCGTGTCGAAGTGGCCTACGGGGGTGTGACCGTATGTCGGGGTGGCGTCGCCGTCGAGCACGACGAGGCGTCGGTGGCAGAGCACGTCTCCGGTCGTGAGGTGCGTCTCGAAGCCGATCTGGGCCTGGGGAACGGCAGGGGAACAGTGCGCAGCACCGATCTTTCGCCCGACTACGTGATGCTGAATGCGACCACCTCGTGAGCCGGTGGCCCTTGTCCGGTGGCGTGACGATCGAGTGCCTGTGCACTGGGTGGAGAGCGTGAGCCGGCGTACTGACGTGGCGCAGGCCTCTCAGAGGGCAGCTGTCCTGGTCGAGGCGCTGCCGTGGATGCGGCGGTTCCAGGGTGCCGTCGTAGTGGTCAAGCAAGGCGGTGCTTCCGTCGCCGGCGGGGCAGCCCTGTCGGATTTCGCCGAGGACGTCGTGCTGCTGGCTTCGGTCGGACTGCGGCCGGTCGTGGTGCACGGGGGTGGACCGCAGATAGGCGACTGGATGCACCGGCTCGGTAAAGAGGCCGTCTTCGTGGACGGCATGCGGGTCACAGACTCCGACACGCTGGACATCGCCCGCATGGTGCTGGTCGGCAAAGTCAACAGGGACCTTGTCGGTGCCATCAACACGCTGGGCTCCCTGGCGGTGGGCCTGTCGGGAGAGGACGCGGGGCTGATCAGGGCCAGCGCACATCCCGCGGACCTCGGGTTCGTCGGTCAAGTGGAGGCGGTGGACCCGGCCATCCTGCAGCGTCTCATAGCGCAGGGTCTGATCCCTGTCGTCGCCACCATCGGTTCGGACGACTCCGGTCAGGCGTACAACATCAACGCCGACCTCGTCGCGGGCGCCATCGCCACGTCGTTGGCAGCCGACAAGCTGGTGTTCCTCACCGACGTCGAAGGCATCCGGGCCGACCCTTCCGACCCTGCGTCGGTGATGCAGCGGTGCAGCCCCGCCCAGGCGGAAGCCATGGTGGCCAACGGCGCTGTCCGTGGGGGGATGGTCCCCAAGGTGACCGCCGCCGTTCACGCCGTGACCCACGGAGTCGGCAGCGTCCACATCGTCGACGGACGGCTTCCCCGGGCACTGCTCCTGGAAGTGTTCACCGACGAAGGCGTGGGGACGATGATTGCCGAACCGAATACGGGCCAGCAGGCACCCTCGCAGCCGAGGGCCTCACGGTGACCACGCTTCCCCGCTCCCACGGTGCAGCGGAGGCTCGCAGCTTCGTCATGCCGACGTACGCGCCGGCGCCTGTGCGGCTGGTCAGAGGCGACGGCCCCTGGGTGTGGGACGACGGCGGACGCCGCTACTTGGACTTCATCTCCGGCCTGGCGGTCACCTCGCTCGGCCACTGTCATCCTGCCGTCGTGACCGCACTCGCGGATCAGGCGGCCAGGTTGTGGCACGTGTCCAACCTCTACCTGAACGCCTTGACGGAGCCTCTCGCAGAGAGGGTCGATCGAGTCGTCAGGCTGGCCACCACCACCGAACCGGGAAGGGTCTTCTTCACCAACTCCGGCGCGGAGGCGAACGAGGCCGCTATCAAGCTGGTGCGCCGCCACTGCGGTCCGAGGCGCAACACGATCGTCTCGGCTCTGGGGTCGTTCCACGGCCGCACCCTCGGAGCGCTGGCCGCCACGGGGCAGCCCTCCAAGTCCGAGGCTTTCCTGCCGCTGCCCGAAGGCTTCGTGCATGTCCCCTTCGGGGACCTCGACACTTTGGAGCGGGCCCTCGGCCCGTCCGTCGGAGCGGTGATGGTGGAGCCTGTGCAAGGAGAGGCGGGGGTGGTCGTGCCCCCGCCGGGATATCTCCGAGAAGTGCGGCGCCTGTGCGACGAGAGAGGGGTCCTGATGGTGGTCGACGAGGTCCAGACCGGGCTCTGCAGGACCGGCGCGTGGTTGGCCAGCCACCATGAGCAGGTACAGCCGGACGTAGTCACCGTCGCCAAGGCGCTCGGCAACGGCATGCCGATCGGAGCGTGCTGGGCCACGGCGGAGGTGTCCGCCTCGTTCAGGCCCGGTGACCACGGCACCACCTTCGGCGGTCAGCCGCTGGCGGCCGCGGCGGCACTGGCCACTCTCGACACGATGGAGCGGGAGCACGTGGCCGAGAGGGCTGCGAGCAGCGGTGCAGCCCTACGGGGCGCCTTGGAGGCTGTGGACGGAGTGTCTGCAGTACGTGGAGCGGGCCTGCTTCTCGGCGTCGTGCTCGACCGGGCCGCACCAGCTGCGCCCGAGGTCGCCCGCCGCTGCCTGGACAAGGGCCTCCTGGTCAACTGCCCTGCTCCGGGCGTCATCAGGATGGCCCCTTCACTGCTGGTCGAAGAGCAACAGGTCCGCCTCGCCTGTGACATCTTCGCCGACGTGCTGCGCGACGGCGTGGACCGCTCCGGGGGCTCTCCGCTTTGAGCAACGGCGTCGGTCACCCGCAGCCTCCCCCTCCCGGCCGTCCGGCGGGGACCGCCCGGCACTTGCTGGAGGTGGACGATCTCGGAGCGGCGGCGATCGACGAGGTGCTCCGCCTGGCCGACCGTGCGCCCGACCGGACCCTGATGGACACCAAGGGGGCTGTGCTTCTGTTCCAGCACCCGTCCGCCCGCACCCGGAACGCGGCCGAGATGGCGGTGGCCTCTCTTGGAGGCCATCCGGTCACCGTTCGGGCCGACGAAGTCGGTATAGACATCCGGGAGACCGCCGAGGACGTCGCCCGCACGTTGGCCTGCTATCACGACGTGATCCTGGCCAGGGTGAGCGATCACTCGACCCTGCGGCGTTTCACCGCAGCCCTCGACGCGGGGGGATGGTCTGTGCCGGTCGTGAACCTTCTCTCCGACAACGGCCATCCGACCCAGATCCTGGCCGATCTCTGCGTCATCAGGCGACGGTTCGGTTCACTGGCGGGCAGGAAGGTGGCGTGGATCGGGGACGGCAACAACGTGTGCCGATCGCTGGTCCTGGCTGCCGCGATGGTCGGCGTCGAAGTCTCGGTGTCCACACCGCCGGGGTTCGGGCTGTCGGACGCAGATGTGCAGCGTGCCGCGGCGTTGGGACGCGCCCCGTCGATCGCGGACACGCCGCAGGACGCCGTTTTGGATGCAGATGTGCTGTACACCGACGTGTGGGTGTCGATGGGCCAGGAAGACGAAGCCGAGTCGCGCCGTAGGGCGTTCGCCGGCTGGACCATAGACGCCGAGCTCGTCCGTCGCGCTGCACCGGACGCCGTCGTCATGCACTGCCTGCCCGCCCACCGAGGAGAGGAGATCGCTCCCGACGTACTGGAGGGCCCGCGGTCGGTGATATGGGAGCAGGTCGTCGCTCGTCGGGATTCCCTGGTGGGGCTGCTGTCATTCCTCTTCGGAGGCCGATCTGCCGCCGTCGGCGGCCCCCGGGCACGATGAGGCCCGCCAAGCATCAACGCCAGCACCGGATCGCCAAGCTGCTCGAGAGCACGACCGTCACCAGCCAGGCCCAGCTGGTCGACCTTCTGGCGGCAGACGGAATGGTTGCAACCCAGGGCACGGTCTCACGCGACTTGGAGGAGCTGGGGGCGGTCAAGGTGAGGCTCCCCGGAGGCGAGACTGCCTACGCTGTACCCGAGCTGCCGCGGGACCAGCTGGCACCGGAGCAGCATCTGGCTCGCGTGATGGGAGAGTGGGTGGTGGAAGTGGGCTTCTCGGCCAACCTGGTGCTCCTCCGGACACCTCCGGGCTGCGCTCACGTCGTCGCCTCGGCGCTCGACCGGGCAGGCGAGGAAGGCGTGCTGGGCACCGTCGCCGGCGACGACACGATCCTCGTCATTTCGACGTCGCCCTCGGCAGAAGCGCTGGCGGGCCGCCTCACGGCCCTTGCCGGCCTGTGAAGGTGGCCCGTAACGGTGGCACCGACGGTCTCCGCCTCGTCGTTGGCGGCACCTTCGCCCCTCGGCGGGGACGGGACGGAGCAGCCCGGCCGGGCACCACTCGGCTCCGTCGAGGGAAGGGCGTCGCAGAATGACCCTTTGGCAGGGCCGGCTCGGCTCACGCACGGCGGCAGGCCTGTGGGACCTGAGCGAGAGCCTCTCGTTCGACTACGTGCTGGCCCGTGAGGATCTGGCCGCATCCGGAGTTCACGTCCGAGGACTCAATCGGGTCGGACTGCTGACCGACGGGGAGACCGAGTCGCTTCTGGATGCCCTGGCGCAGGTGGCGGCGGAGCTCGGCGTAGCTCCGGATGGCAGTGACGCAGACCGCGCTGGCGACGGTGCGGCGGACGGACGCACAAGGATCGTCCCCGAAGCAGGCGACGAGGACATCCACACCCTCATCGAGAGGCGGGTCACCGAGATCGCCGGTGAAGCCGGTGCCAAGCTGCACACGGGACGCAGCCGCAACGACCAGGTGGCAACGGCGGTGCGTCTCTTCTGCAAACGCCAGGTGGTCCAGGTTCTCGGTGCGGTCCTGGACCTCCAGCAAGCGCTGTTGGACAAGGCACGGGACGCCGGCGACGCCTACCTGCCCGGCTACACCCACATGCAGCGGGCTCAGCCGGTGCTCCTTGCCCATCACCTGCTGGCTCACGGCTGGGCGCTCGCACGGGACGTGGACCGCCTCTGTTCCACCCGCACCAGAGCGGACGTCAGCCCGCTGGGCGCCGGTGCCCTGGCAGGCTCCTCCCTCCCGCTGGACCCTGACTGGCTGGCGTCCGAGCTGGGCTTTGCGTCGCGTTTCGAGAACTCCCTCGACGCCGTGTCAGATCGGGACTTCGTCGCCGAGGTTCTGTTCGACCTCTCGATGGTCGGCGTGCATCTGTCCCGCATCGGCGAGGAGCTCGTGCTGTGGTCCACCGACGAGTTCGGGTTCGTCCGGATGGCCGACGACTGGGCGACGGGAAGCTCCATGCTTCCCCAGAAGAAGAACCCCGACGCCGCAGAGCTGGCGCGGGGGAAGGCAGGCCGCCTGATAGGCCATCTGACCGGCCTGCTCACCACGCTCAAAGGTCTCCCCCTGTCCTACAACAGGGACCTCCAGGAGGACAAGGAGCCGCTGTTCGATTCGGTGCTGCAGGTGAAGCGCGTCCTGGTGGCTGTCGCCGGCATGGTGTCGTCCGTGGAGTTCGACGTGGTCAGGATGCAGCAGGCGGCGGACGGCCCAGCGGCGGCAGCGGTGGACCTGGCCGAATGGCTCGTAGAACGGGGGACGCCCTTCCGCAGGGCACACGCCGTGGTGGGGGCATTGGTGAGGGAAGCAGCCGAACGGCGCGTACCTCTGGCCGAGCTGGTGCAGGGCCAGCCGGAGTTGGGAGAGGAGGCTGTATCCCTGCTGGAGCCCGGGGTCGCCGCCGCCCGTAGGCGAACGCCGGGCGGGGCCGGTTCGGCGGCGGTGCTGGAGCAGACTGAGCGATTCGCGGCGCGCATACGGATCGACAGGGACCGGCTGGAGCGGGCCACTCCCGGTCCGGAGGTTCCTCGGTCCCGCGGGCAGCAGACCGCCGGCCCATCCGGAGTGTACGAAGCAGCACCGGGTGGCCTTCCTGTTCGGGACGGGTCCGACCCTTCCACCGGCAGTGGCGATCTCCCGGGAGGATGAATGGACCCCGAGTCCCTCCCACTGCTCCGGGACGAGGACTGCCGTGGCGATCCCCGGGTGGTGGCGCCGCGGCTGGTGGGGGCCGTGCTGTGCTCCCGATCTCCTGACGGCTTCGCGGCCGGAGCGATCGTCGAGGTCGAGGCGTACCTGGGCGGGCTGGACCCGGCATCACATGCCTACAGGGGCATCACTCCCCGCACCGCGGTCATGTTCGGAAGGCCAGGGCTCCTGTACGTCTACTTCACGTACGGCATGCACTACTGCGCCAACGTGGTGTCGGGGGTCGAAGGGCAAGCCGGAGCGGTCCTCGTGAGAGCCCTTCGCCCGTTGGCCGGTCAGGAGCTGATGGCCTCCAGGAGACCGGCCGCCCGGCGGAAGACCGACCTGACCAGCGGGCCGGCCAAGGTGTGCCAAGCTCTGGGGATCGGACCCCTGCATAACGGAGTCGACCTGTTGAGCGGGACCCAAGGCGTGTGGCTGGCCCGCGATCCGGCGGCGACGCCGCCCCGCCTGTCGCGCGGGCCCCGAATCGGGATCAGGGTGGCGACGGAGCACCCATGGCGCTGGTGGGATGCGACCGATCCCAACGTGTCGGCGACTAGGGTTGGTCACCCGGTTCCAGTCGGCGAGGCAGGGACCGGGGCTCCGGGGAGATCCGGTTGACGACTCGGGGCGGCCCTGCTAACGTATTCACTCGCCCCACGGGGAGGGAGCGCCTAGGCGCCGACCCGAACCGGGGACCCGGAGCCGGAAGTATTCCGGCAATGGGAAAGAGGGAGATGCAGGGAAGCGGCGGTAAGCCGCTATATTGAATCCCTGCGGAACGCACCGACAAGGCAACTTGAGTGCGACCCATCGCTACTTGAAAACGGAACAGAGGTTTGCAAAAAGCCAGTGCGGGCGGCGACGGAAACGTCGCCGACATTGAAGTACCGCATGGACGGACAACAATCTGTCCTAGCGCAGGTCGGTCACGTAAGTCAGTGCTGACGTGACCGGCTCTCCAGATCCACATCCTTTCACCAAGGTGAAGGGACGACGGTCTTGATGGAGAGTTTGATCCTGGCTCAGGACGAACGCTGGCGGCGTGCTTAACACATGCAAGTCGAACGAGGTTGATCCGGTGGCAACACCGGTAATACCTAGTGGCGAACGGGTGAGTAACACGTGAGCAACCTGCCCCGAAGACTGGGATAACACCGGGAAACCGGTGCTAATACCGGATGCCCTCGATGAGTCGCATGGCTCGACGAGGAAATGGATTCTGCTTCGGGAGGGGCTCGCGGCCTATCAGCTTGTTGGTGAGGTAACGGCTCACCAAGGCGACGACGGGTAGCTGGTCTGAGAGGACGATCAGCCACACTGGGACTGAGACACGGCCCAGACTCCTACGGGAGGCAGC
>JAJYPS010000132.1 GCA_021795215.1 Actinomycetes bacterium | reverse complement strand
TGGGCCAGTAGCGAGCCCACCGGCGTCGCGGGGCCTACCAGGAACACCAGCAGCAGCCCTATCACCAGAGGCGGCAACAGCAACATCGCCAGCATCCCCGCTTCCAGCACCGACGCCACTGCACCGATCGTACGGGCCAGCAACCAACCGAGAGGCGTCCCCACGACCACCAGTGCGACCAGGCTGGCCGCACCCGCCTCCACCGACACAACCAGCGGCTGCAGCGCTCCAGGTGCCGACAGCGCCCGCTCCACCGTGGACGGGGTCAGGTGCGCCACCAGTGCGCCCAGCGGAGCCATCAGCATCGCCCACGACACCGCCGCCGCCGCCAGCGAGGCCCCCGTAGCCGTTCGCCGTCCTGCGCCCCACCCCGCCTGGCCACCCAGAAGCGGCGCCAGGAGCGGCTGCTCCGTCGTGCCCCTCAATGGTCAGCCGGCCGAGCCCGAGCCGGCCGAGCCCGAACCGGCCGAACCGGCCGAACCGGAGGCGGTTGTCACATACTTCCGTACCGCCGCCGGTACGGCGGCCACGTCTCCCTCTGCGGTAGGAGGAAGCAGCGTGTACCCCGCTTTCGAGTACAGGTTCCGGCCGGCCGGAGACAACGTGTAGGCGATGAATGCGTCTGCCGCCGCCAGGTGCGACTTTCCGATCGTCGTAGCGTCGATGCTCAGTGGGCTTCCGTGGACCGTCTTGCCGCCAGGAAGCGCCAGGGTGGCCTTCGCGTACGTCGAGGCGTAAGAAGGGTCTCCCAGGTTCATCGTCGGTGGCAGGGAGATGTACGGCAGGTGCAGCTGCACCGCCTGGGACAGAAAAGCGCTGGCTGCATCCAGCTGTCCCGCCTGCAGGTGGGCGTCCAGCGACGTCTCGGAGAAGATCTGCGGCGATGTGGTCAGGCTGCCCATGATCCGTGAGGGTGTGCCCGCCGGCAGGTGCAGCTGGGAGGTCGCCAGCTGGATCATCTCGGCGAACCCCTGGCCCTGCGGATCGGTTGCCGGATTGGTCCGGCCCAGCTTGAACCCGGGACTGGCCATGAGCGTGAACAGCTCCGACAGCGGCAGCTTGCCGGCAGCGATCTGACCCAGCTGGTGGGCGAACGGGCTGGTCGCCGAGTACGCAACCACGATCGGGCTGGCGGCGAAGCGCACGTACCAGTTCGTGAACTTCGGCTCGAGCGGCTTGACAGGGGCGCTCCCGACGCTCTCGAACACATTCGGAGCGATCTCCTGTGCCTGGATCTCCTTGGACAGGCCCAGCGATCCGCCGCCCCGGCCCCGGTAACGAAGCCCCGTCGCCTTCTCGAAAGCCGGGCCGACACCCTTCTCGTTCAGCAGCTGGAGCGATCCCGCGTAGGCGACGTCCGCCAAGTTCCCGCCTGCAGCGGAGTTGCCCCCTGCGGCGGAGCCCTTGGAGATGGACGAAGGTGTCGGTCCGGACGTCCCCGAGTGACCCCCGGCGGAAGTCGACCCGCACGCCGCCAACACCACGGACAGCGCCGACAAGGCCACTCCGGTCACGGCTCCCTTCGTCCGCCCCGCTGGGGGCAGCGGCAGCCGGACACGGCCCCCGGGCGGCCGTTTTGCTCGGTTGCGAGCTGGTGGGGTGGCAGCCGAGGGGGCGGTAGTCGGTCCGGCCTGACCCCGGTCTGGTCCGGCCTGACCCCGGCCTCGTCCGGTTCGGCCTTGTGCGGTATCCATTCCGCAACCATAGCTTGCACGACGCCAGTAGCACTAGCCCGCGGATGCAATGCGGACGGGTGCCTTCCGGGCACACCTCCCTGGGAGTAACAATGGAACCATGACCGTGCACTCCTGTACCCGTTGTGAACTGCGCTTCGCCAGCGCGGCGGAGACCACGCAGCACCTACGCGAAGCACATGGGATCGACCACGCCACCGTCGTCGGAGAGTACCGGCGACGGTCGAACCCGGGAATCGACCCGCCCGCTCCTGTGTACCTCTGCGACAGCTGCGGATTGGCGTTCCCCGACGCGTTCGACCTGTCGCACCATCGCAACGACGACCACTCCGGCGCCTGACCGAGACGTAGGTCCGTTCGGCAGAGGCGCTGAGGCGGCAACCGACATCACGGTCGGCGTCCTCGACGCGAGCCGACAAGGGTGGCCCTTCCTTCGTGCCAGAGCCCTCGTACTGCCCGTCGAACGGATCCGCCCGAGCTCTCGCTTCGGTTGCCCCTGTCCCCGAGATGTCAGCTGAGCGGCGGCAGCTTTCCGTCCGCCAGATCCTCGGCCATCGCCCAGCCGAACGCCACGAGGCAGTCGCCCCTGTTCCGGTCGATCGCCTCGAAGAAGCAGTCCAGGGCGCTCTCGCCACCCGGATCACTCGGCGGGGCATAGTCGAGCACCGGGGACGCCGAGCCGGTGCCGCTGATGACGAACCTGCGGTCGTCGATCCGGCCGTCGGCACCGAACCGCTTGGCAAGCCTCCGGCCCCAGGCCCTCTCCTCACCGGTCGGCTTGTGGTCGATCCGGGGCACGATCTCGGTCAGGCCGGCGAACGCCCGGAACGCTCCGGAGTCGCCCAGGCGGGCGCCCAGCAGCACGTCCTCGTCGGGGAACGCCAGCAGCGCCCTGCGGAACTGGTCCCCCAGCAGCCCGCACAGCACCTTCTCGCAGTCCTCCGCCGGACTGACCGACGCCAGTCCGACCAGCAGCGAAGGCGTGCCGCCGATCCGCTCCAGAGTGCAGAACGCGAAGCCGACCAACTCTCCCTTCCGCCAGGCTCTCGTCACCAGTACCCATTCCTGGGCCTGTTTCGAGATCAGCCCCAGATCGAACCCAGCCGGCCCGTCCGTGCAGATGTCCGCCATCTCCGCCAGCTCCGCATCGCTCAGAGCCGCGGCGTCCTTGGTATCGACCTCGATCTCCATAGATCGCTGCACCAACTTCCCTTCTCGCGAACAAACCGCCACCCATAGGTTAGGAGCAGCGGGCGTGCCGTTCCACGACCCCATCCGGCCGCTGGCGGCCAAAGTGGGCAGAGCCGGTGCCGGGGGGTCTCTCAAGGGTACGCCCGTGGGACGCCTCCGACCAGCCGACCGAGCCGGGGCAGACGACCAGCAGGGCCAGACGACCAGCCGGGCTGTGGCTGTTGGCCCCAGGCCAACCAGGTGGATCGGCCGCCCGGAGGACATCCGACCCTTTCAGGCCATCGCCGCCGGTCAAGGCCGGACCCTACGGACCGGGCCGATCAGGCGGCGACGACGGACGATGCGCCCAACAGCACCCGCAGCTCGGCGATCAGGCCCCCACGGGTCTCCACGCAGAACTCCGACGAAAGGCGTAGCAGCTTGGTGCCGACCTCCAAGAGCACCGGGGAGGTACCGGGGTGTTGGGTGAGCAGGTGTTTCAGAGACTCCACCACGTCCTGGCTCATGGCGGCGAGAGGAAGCCGGAGATGCAGCGGTCGGCTGTCGTCCGGATGAAGCTCCGGACGGGACAGCTCCAGGGCGACCAGCCGGGGGACGTCCTCTCGGTTGTCCAGCCGACCCTTGACCACCACGATCGCGTCCTCCTCCAGCAGGTGTCCGTAACCGGCCATCACCTTTGGGAACAGGAACGTCTCGATGGACGAGCGCAGGTCCTCGAGCACGAACGTGGCCATGGCGTCGCCCTTGCGGGTGTAGCGCCGGGCGAGACTGCTGACGACCCCCCCGACGCAGCGCACCTCGGTCTCCCTGCCGCTTCCGACCAGATCCGCGACGTCGGCGATGGTACAGTCGACGTGGCGCCGCAGAGCAGGCTCCAGGCCCATCAGCGGGTGGTCTGACAGGTAGAGACCCAGCATCTCCCTCTCGTGGCGAAGGCGCTCCGCCTTGTCCTGCTCGGCGTCGGGGATGGGGACCCTGGCATCGTCGAAGGAGGAACCACCGGTGGCGGCGTCGCCGAACAGCGACACCATTCCGGCCTCGGCCTCCCTGCGGCGGGCCAGCGTGCGGTCCACCACCTGCTCGAACACCGTCAACAGGCCCTTGCGGGAGTGTCCGAGAGAGTCGAACGCACCCGCTTTGACGAGCGACTCGACGGTGCGCTTGTTGAGCACGGAGGGGTGGACGCGCCGGCAGAAGTCGTAGAAGTCGGCGAAAGGGCCGCCGGTGCTGCGTTCGGCGACGATGTGCCCCACCAGTCCGGCTCCGACGTTGCGAACTGCCGCCAGCCCGAACGGGATCGCGCCTGCGCGCTCGGTACGGGCAGGCTCCGCACCGACGGTGTCCCCTGCGGCCGATCCGGTGGCCGCCCGGTCTCCGCCGTCCCCGTCCCCTCCGGGCCGCTCCAGCACGGCGGTGAAATCGGCCTCGGAGAAGTTGACGTCCGGCACCATCACCTCGATGCCCATCGAGCGGCACTCGGCCAGGTAGACCGCCGTCTTGTCCTTGTCGTCCTTGACCGACGTCAGCAGCGCCGCCATGTACTGCAGCGGGTAGTGCGCCTTCAGCCAGGCGGTCTGGTAGGCCACCAGGCCGTACCCGTAGGAGTGGCTCTTGTTGAAGGCGTAGTCGGCGAACGGCTCGATGATGTCGAACAGCGCCGTCCCCAGCTGGGCGCCGTAGCCGGTGGCCACGCAGCCGGCGACGAACTTCTCCCGCTCGGCGGCCAGCAGGGCACGTATCTTCTTGCCGCACGCCTTTCGCAGGTTGTCGGCCTCGGCCAGGGAGTATCCGGCGAACCGCTGCGCCACCCGCATGACCGACTCCTGGTAGATCATCAGGCCGTAGGTGTCCGCCAGGATCGGCTCCAGGTCCGGGTGGAGGTAGGTGATCGGCTTGCGTCCGTTCTTTCGGTCGGCGTAGTCGTTGTGCATGTTGGCCGCCATCGGGCCGGGCCGGTAGAGGGCCACCAGCGCCGCCACGTCGTCGAAGCTGGTCGGGGCGAGAGAGCGCAGCAGCGTCCGCATCGGACCACCCTCGAGCTGGAACACCCCTATCGAGTCGGCCCGCCGCAGCAGCTCCAGCGCGGCGGCGTCGTCCAGGTCGATCCCGTCGATGTCCGGTCGGCGCCCCGTCGTCGCCTCGATCAGGTCCAGTGCCCGCTCGATGACCGACAGGTTGCGCAGGCCCAGGAAGTCCATCTTGAGCAG